>JAVHWH010000287.1:0-2814 GCA_032159915.1 Mycobacterium sp. | reverse complement strand
GAGCCCGATGGTGCGGTGGCGCCGGCGGTCCCCGCTGCCGACGGCGCTTTTCCGCTTGCGCCCATGCAGCACGCCATGTGGGTGGGCCGCCACGACAGTCAACCGCTGGGCGGCGTGGCCGGGCATCTGTACGTCGAATTCGACGGCCACGCAATTGATTACGGACGCCTGGTGCGGGCCGCGACCTCGCTGGCGCTGCGGCATCCGATGCTGCGGGTGCAGTTTCTGGCCGATGGAACACAGCAGATCGCGCCACCAGCGCACACCGACTATCCCGTTGCCGTCCACGACTTCCGCGAGCTCGCTGACGAGGCCGCCGGCCAACGGCTGATCGACATGCGGCACGCCAAGTCGCAGCAGCAGCTCGACGGCCAGGTGTTCGAGCTGACTCTTTCCTTGCTGCCCGGCGAAAAGGCGCGATTGGGCGTCGATTTGGACATGCAGGCAGCCGACGCGATGAGCTACCGGGCCCTGATGACGGACCTGGCCGCGATGTATCACGGCCGGCCCTTACCGGAATTGGGTTACAGCTACCAGGAATACCGCAACGAGATCGTGCGTCGAGAAGCTGGGCCGCGTCCGGTTCACGACGCCGATCGGGACTGGTGGTCGCAGCGTATTCCCGAATTGCCCGACCCGCCCGCGCTGCCGTCGGCAAGCCGAAAGACATTATCCCGCAATACCAGTCGACGCTGGCAGTGGCTGGATCCAGAGACCCGCGATGCGCTGTTCGCACATGCCCGCGCCCACGGGGTGACCCCCGCGATGATGTTCGCCGCGGCCTTCTCGCACACGCTGGCCTGCTGGTCGAGCACGTCGCGTTTCCTGCTGAACGTTCCGCTGTTCGGTCGCGAGACCCTGCACCCCGACGTGCCGAGCTTGGTCGGCGATTTCACCTCGTCGCTGTTGCTCGACATCGACCTGACCGGGACGACTGATGCGGCATCGCGGGCGCATGTCGTACAGGACGCGATGCAAATTGCAGTCGCGCACGCCAGTTATCCGGGCCTTTCGGTCCTGAGAGATTTGGCCCGCCACCGCGGTACGCCAGTTCTGGCCCCGGTCGTCTTCACCAGCGCACTCGGACTCGGCGAGTTGTTCGGCAGCGATGTGACCGAGGCGTTCGGCACGCCCAGTTGGATCATCTCGCAGGGGCCGCAGGTCTCGCTCGACGCCCAGGTCACTGAATTCGACGGCGGCGTCATGGTGAATTGGGACGTCCGCGACGATGTTTTCCCGCCCGGTGTCATCGATGCGATGTTCACCCACCACGCCGACGAACTGCGACGGCTCGCCTCGACGAGCGACGCGTGGACGCAACTGGACCCGCCCACGCTACCGGCGCGGCAGCGTGCGGTACGCGACGCGGTCAACAACGCAAGTGCGGCGCCCAGCGGAGAAGCGCTGCACGACGGCTTCTTTCGGTGTGCCGCGAGCCGGCCTGACGCGCCTGCCATCCTGTCGAGTTCCGGTGCTTTGACCTACGGTCAGCTGCGGGGTCAGGCGTTGGCGTTGGCGGCGGCATTACGCGATAACAGGATCGGCGCCGGGGACACAGTTGCGGTGATGGGTCCCAAGACCGCCGAACAGGTGCCTGCGCTGCTGGGAATACTGGCGGCCGGTGGTGTCTACCTCCCGATCAGTGCCGACCAGCCGCGCGACCGTGCCGACCGCATCCTGCAAGCCGGTCAGGTCAAGCTAGCCCTGGTGTGTGGCGGGCAGCCACTCGCGTTACCGGTGCCCGCGTTGGTCATCGCCGACCTACTCGAGGACGCGACAGTCGACGTTGAATTCGAGCCAGTGGCAACCGATCCCGGTGAACTCGCCTACGTGTTGTTCACCTCGGGGTCGACCGGTGAACCCAAGGGCGTCGAGGTCACCCACGACGCATCGATGAACACCGTGGAGTTCATCGCCCGGCACTTCGAGATCGGGCCCACAGATCGCTGCCTGGCGTTGTCGACGCTCGAGGGTGACATCTCGGTGATGGACATCTTCGTCACCCTGCGGACCGGTGGTTCGATCGTGGTGGTCGACGAAGCGCAGCGGCGCGATCCCGACGCCTGGGCCCGGCTCATCGACACCCATGACGTCACCGTGTTGCACTTCATGCCCGGCTGGCTGGAGATGCTGACCGAGGTGGGTGCGGGACGGCTTTCGTCGGTGCGGGTGGTGCCGACCGGCGGCGACTGGGTGCGACCCGAGGTGGTCCGCCGGCTGCGCACCGATGCGCCCCGGGTGCGCTTCGCCGGGTTGGGTGGGGCCACCGAAACCGCGACGCACAACACCATTTTCGAGGTCGGCGACCTCGACGCACTCCCGCCCGAGTTGACCGCGTTGCCGTTCGGCACGCCGCTGACCAACAATGTCTGCCGGGTGGTGAACGACCGGGGCGGTGACTGCCCCGACTGGGTGGCCGGCGAGCTGTGGATTTCCGGACGGGGCATCGCGCGGGGTTACCGCGGACACCCGGATCTCACTGCCGAGCGTTTCGTCGAGCATGACGGCAAGACCTGGTATCGCACCGGTGACTTGGTCCGATACTGGCCGGACGGCGTCCTGGAATTCGTCGGACGTGCCGACCACCGCGTCAAGGTCAGCGGTTACCGCGTCGAAATCGGCGAGGTCGAGGCGGCGCTGCGCCGGATACCGGGCGTGGCAACAGCAGTCGCAGCCGCGGTGTCCGCGCCCGGTGGCGGCGAGTTGCTGGCTGCGGCCGTCCACGCCGATGATCCACAGCTCAACACCGACAGGGTGCGCGCGGCGATGGCGGATCTCGTTCCCGCGCACATGATTCCGCAGCTCGTGTCGTTC
>JAVHWH010000269.1:0-4953 GCA_032159915.1 Mycobacterium sp. | reverse complement strand
TTGCCGACCGGATCTGCCAGACGATGATGCACGTCGGGCTCGACATCATCAGGCACACCGGCGCGGCAAATCAAACTGCTGTCGTCATGTGCCGGATCATGTTGAACGGTTTGGCCAGTCGGCCCTACAGCGATCGCGAGCTGAACAAGTCCAGCGCTTTCGCAGCCGCTGAGGAAGCCATCCAGACGTGGGCCGACGAGAACGAGTCCGGCAACGACAAAGGCGCGCACGTCCGGGCGGTGGCGCGAGCCGAGTTCGGCCGAAAGGGCTACGAGGTCACCACGATCCGCGACATCGCTGCCGCGGCGGGACTGGGCACCGGCACGGTGTATCGGCTGATCGGGTCGAAGGACCAACTCCTAGCCTCGATCATGGAGTCGTTCGGTAAGAAAGCCGGCGGCGGCTTTGCCAGCGTGTTGCGCACCGACGCCACAGCGGTCGAGAAGCTGGACGCGCTCAGCTGGGTCAACATCAATGCGCTGGATCAGTTTCCCGACGAGTGGAAGATCCAGCTCGCGTGGATGCGCCAGTCGCCGCCCGACACCCCGAACCCCGGGCTCGCGTTCACCATGCGGCTGCGACAACTGCGGGCGTTGCTGTCCGATGGGATCGAGTCGGGCGATATCCGGATCGAGGACCCTCCATCGCTGTCGATGCTGGCCCGCTACGTGATGGACGCCTTGTGGGTGCCAGAAAACATCGTTCGCGCTCAGGGCAAGGATGCGGCGCTGCTCAATGCCCGCGACACCCTGGTGCGCGGTGCTGCAGAACGTGACACTTCTACACAAATCTGACAACCAAAATTTCAGATACTCACCGGTAGACGCGTTTGTCTGCGCATACTTGCTGAGTGCGTTGTGCTGGAGCCCGGGTCGTGGACTCCGCTTACCGGCAGATCGGCCGGTAGTACCAAACCGCTGTTCCACACATGTACTCGTGAGGCTTACTGTTGGCGTCCCAAGAGAGGATTTAGATGACTGGTATCGAGCAGTTCCGCTATGACGGCAAGAGGGCATTGGTGGTCGGAGGTGCCACCGGGATGGGCGCCGCGGCCGCCAAGATTGTCGGTGACCTCGGAGCCGAGGTGATCAACCTGGATTACGCCCCGGTGGAATCGGGACTCGGCCGCGGAATCCAGGTCGACCTTCGCGACCCGGCGTCGATCGACAGCGCGCTCGAGCAAGTCGGTGGCCCGATCGATGCCCTGTTCTCGGCCGCAGGCATTGCCGACGGCCCGGACCTGATGAAGATCAACTTCATCGGCCACCGGCACGTGATCGACCGGCTGTTCGACAACGGTCAATTCAATCGCGGGGGGGCCATCTGCTTCATCTCCTCGGTCGCGGGCATCGGCTGGGAAACTGATCTGCCGCGGCTGCAGGAGTTTCTGGCCACGCCCGACTTCCAGTCGGCGGACGCCTGGAGCAAGGCGCATGAGTCGGAGAATTTCGGCCACTACGGCACCAGCAAGCAGGCGATCAACGCCTACGTCGCAACGCACGCATTCCCGTTCCTGGCCAAAGGAATTCGGATCAACGCGATCTGCCCTGGCCCGACCGACACTCCGCTGGCGCGGGCCAATGCCGACCTATGGCTGTCGTTCGCGCAGGACTACCGCGAGGCCACCGGAACAGCGACGCACACGCCCGAGCAAATGGGCAACGTGATGGCGTTCCTGAACAGCGACGCCGCCGCCGGGATCAACGGGGTGACGCTGCTCGTCGACTACGGACACGTCAGCTCGTCCAACACCGGGACCTTCGCCGCCGGCAAGCCGATCATCGACCTGCTGATGGGCCGCGTCTCACTGGGCTGAGTCTTGGCGCGCATTCACTCCCCCGGACGCGCGCAGGCTGATAGACAAAGTGGGCGAACAACACCTGCGTGCGTCGGGAGGTGCCCGGTGGGGCAACGGCTTATCACTGCGGCAGTGAGCATGGTGCTCGTCGCGGCATCGTGTTCGGGCTGCTTCGCCAACGACAAGGCAACCCAGAAGACCGCGCACATCACGGTCGACAACACCAGCCGCACCTCGCACGCCGTCACGTGCAGCCAGGTGAACTGGTTGCTGACGGCGAACATCACCGTGGCTCCCGCGAACGTGAAGGTGCTTCTTCGATTGGACCCCGATAAGCCCACTGTCGAGTCGGTCCACTTCGACAACTTCGCCGGCTTCTCCGGTGTCTCCAACGCGGGAGCCGGTGAGTCTAAGATCCGCGTCGCCCACGACACCTACACGATCACGGGCACAGCAATCGGAAGTCAGGTCAACGATCCGAGGGTGTCCGTGACGAGTCCGTTCACGGTCGAAGTGGGCTGCTGAGTTAACCCAGCGGCTAGTCGAGTTCTTCGTCCAGTGGTGGCTGAAGCTCTTGGGCGGGCGGCGACTTCTTCAACCAGGCCCTCATTCGCAGGAGTGGACTGACCACGATGCCGGTAGCCAACAAGATCAACAGCACAATGAGTACGGCGCTCACATGGTCAATGGTGCCAGGTTTCGTCAAACAAATCGCGGTCCGTTTCCGGAATTTGACGCGCAGGGTACATATTCAGCTGGTGCCCCTGTTGTTGATGTTGCCTGATTCATAGTTCACAGCAATTCGCTGAGTATGCGTTTGCCCAGCTCAACGATGTGAAATTAGCGTAGCTGCAACGACCCGACGTTTGGAATAGTCGCCGACAGGCTATTGGGAGTCGAGAGCGTAATGAACTCAAAAGGAGTTCGCGCTCGGACGCAGGAACAAAGAAGGAGGCCATCGTGAAGTACGCGACAACCATCATGAAGACGGCGATCGGTGCTGCGGGTATCGCTGCCGTCAGCTTTGCCACCGCGGGCAGCGCTTCGGCGGCGCCGAACATTCAAGGATTTGGTACCAGCGAACCGCTGATCGATGGTCCGATGATCACCAATTACACGGTGAGCAACCTGGAGCCCAGCACCATCTCGATTCCCGGCTACACGCCGAAGGGGACGCTGTACCAGGCCGACGTCACCGTCCGCTCGGACGGCGGGGTCGTCACCCCGCAGGTGCGCGACTTCAGCGCCCGCGGACCCAACGGACAGACCTACAAGCTGATCGACAAGGTCGAGGTGCCCAACGGCCTTAACCCCGCACCCATCCCGCAGGGCAGCGAGTCGAAAGGCACGCTGTACTTCGACGCGACGGGTGCGCCGCCGAACGGCATCGTCTACAACGACGGTCTGCAAGACATCCTGATGTGGACGTCGAACGTGCCGGGAACCTCGATGCAGAGTGGCCCTGGGACGTCAACGCAGGGTGGCCCCGGGACGTCAACACCTGGCCAGCAGGGAGTGACGGGGTCTGGTGAGCCGAGTGACTCCGGTCCTGCACCGGGCGCGTTGCCGGCACCGGCAACCACCTGACCCGACGGCTTTGTCGCCCCTCGCCATGCATATGGCGGGGGGCGACTTCGTCAACGAGGCTCCGGCCGAAACGCATCGGGCGGTTGAGCAAGGGCTAGCGCCGTCCCGGTCCCGATCGGGCCGGTGCTGTCGAAAAGCGTTGCCGCGCCGGTGCCCACACCATGATTGCCGTAATACGTCTGCGCGGCCAGTCCGATGTACTCGCCTACGGGCAACCGGCTGATCGCCACGGTGTAGTCGGCATTGATGTAGCGCAATCCCGCTGTGCTCCAATGCGTCAGCGAACTGATGATGTCCCCGGCAAAGGCCGCCCGCGCGAACGGCGTGAGCGGGTGGCCCGCCACCATTGGACGAAACATCCGCGTCCAGGCGAACTTCTGGACGCCAGGCTCCTCCCATTCGCGTGGCGGCATTCCCGGCGTGCCTTCATCGGAGCTGGCGCTGTAGGTCCAGATATCGAACGGCATGTCCGTCTCCGGCGGCTCCGCACCAACCGGAACCGGCGGCATCGCCACCGCCCCCGACCACACCTCACCGTCAGGTGCCGCGCTACGACGCAAGAACAGCGCGCTCGCCCGCGCCACCACCCGGTCGCTCTGCACCATCGCGGCGTCGACGAGTTTGATCCGCCGGCCCTCGCGCTGAATCGATATCTCGATCGACACCGGTTCGATGGGCACCGGGCGCAACAGGTCAACTGTCAGTCGAGCGGGCTGAAGGTCGTCGCCGCCATGACGATCCAGTGCCCAGCCCAGCAGGCCGCCGACGATCTGACCGCCCATCGTCGCGCCCCAGGGTCCACGGGTCATCGTTCCCGGCACATAGCAGCCGCCGTCGGCGGTGAAGAACGCGTCCACCCGCTCATGTTAGGGAGCGGGGAACTCGTTTGCGGCGTCCGGATCTCACCCGCTCGACAGGAGCCCGATTAGTGCGGGCGGAGGGATTCGAACCCTCACGCTCTCTCGAGCACCGGCACCTAAAGCCGGCATGTCTGCCGTTCCATCACGCCCGCAAGCTTCACGAGCCTACCGCTCCGCTCGCCGATAATTAGCTGTCGGTGGCAGCTCGTAACGTGGGCCAGTCGGGCTAGGAGGGAGGGCCGCGTCGGTGCGATCGTTGGAAGACTTTGAAACCGTGAAAGGTCTTGCCGCAAGGGGCATGAACGATGGCGCGATCGCCCGCGACACGGGCATACCGCGTAGGACGGTGCGAGACTTGCGCTGCCGGCCAACGATCCGACAGAGATGCTCGGCTGGGGCATCAACGTGCAGTGTCGATCACGATTTCCTTGCGCTGCCCCCGGCCGCAAAGGGCTATTTACTCGGGATCTATTTGGGCGATGGCTGCATCTCACGCGGCGGCCGCGTGTGGCGGATGAGGATCACCCTCGATTCGCGCTACCCAAAGATCATTGACCGCGCTCGCGAAGCGATCGACCTCCTGATGCCGGGCCAACGTGCAGGGACTTGGCGGCGCCACGACAATTGCACGGAAGTTTACCTGTACTCGAAACATTGGCCGTGCCTGTTTCCACAGCACGGCCCCGGCAAGAAGCATTTGAGGCCGAT
>JAVHWH010000217.1:0-16029 GCA_032159915.1 Mycobacterium sp. | reverse complement strand
CGGCTGCGGCCCGCGTGGTCAGGTCACCGACGCGGCGTAGACTTCGTCAACATTAGCCTTGAGCTTTGCGTCGAATTCGGCATCGCTCTGCTCGACGGTGAGGCCTTCGGTCAGGGCCCGCGAGAAGCTGGCGATCAGACCGTGGTTGCGGGCCAAAATCTCTGAGGCGTGCAACAAGGTGTAGCCGCCCGACAAAGCGACCACTCGCAGCACTCGGGGGTGCTCGATGAGTGGCTTGTAGAGGTCGTCCTCGTTGGGCAACGTCAGCTTGAGCATCACCTGCCGGTCAACCGGGAGCTCCTCGAGTTTTTCCTGCAGGGCCGCAACCAAAAGCCGATCGGCAGTCGACTTGTCGGGGCTTTTGATGCTGACCTCCGGCTCGAGGATCGGGATCAAGCCGTATCGCGCGATACGCGCGGCGCAGTTGAACTGCTGGTCGACAATGGCCTTGATTCCGCCGTCGTTGGGCTCGGTGATGAACGACCGCATTTTGGTACCGAAGATGCCCCTGTCGACGGCGCGCTCGAGCAGACTGTCGAGATTTGTCATCGGCTTCATGAGCTGGACGCCGTATTGCGCCTCGGCCAGCCCCTGGTCGACTTTGACGAACGGCACGATGTGCTTCCGTTTCCACAGATAGGTCACGGTGTTCTCGCCGTCGATGGTCCGATCGATCGTCTGCTCGAACAGAATGGTGGCCAAGATTTCGTCGCCGGTGAAGCTGGGACTTTTGATCAGCCGCTCGCGCGCCTGGTGAATGAGGTCGAACATCTGATCGTCGTTGCCGTACGCGTCTTCGGGAATGCCGTAGAGCGCCAGGGCTTTGGGGGTGCTGCCACCGCTTTGATCCAGCGCAGCAATGAAGCCACGCCCCGACCTCATCTGGTTGAGTTGCTCTTCGTTCACTGCCGTCCCTCCGCCGTCTGACCTTCCACCGCTGCGTCCAGCATTGCGCAACGTCCCCTTTGCGGCTACCACTTCGAAGGCGCGGGCAAACTACCTGCTTTCCTTGGTAGTGGCGAGCGTTACGGTTGGCACCGGTGGGAGGGAATTGATGGGCCGAAGCGACCTGGACACGACTGAAAGTCTGTTGCAGGAACTGTTGTGGACGTATGGTCCTTGCGGCCAGGAGGACGCGGTACGCGCCGTATGCGCCCGTGAACTGCAGCCCTTTGTCGACGACATGTGGACCGACGACGCCGGCAACCTGATCGGCTACATCAGCGCCCAGGGGGGCGACCCGCACCAGCACCGGCAACGCAGCAGCACGATCTCCGGCGGCGCCGCGACACGGGTCATGGCGCACATGGACGAACTGTCCATGCTGGTCAAGCGGATCGAACCCGACGGGTCGTTGCATCTGACCCAGCTTGGGACGATGTACCCGGGAAACTTCGGTCTCGGGCCGGTCGCAGTGCTCGGCAACCACCAGACACTGACCGCGGTGCTGACGCTCGGCTCCGAGCACACCACCAAAGAAAGCTCGCGGATCTGGGAGACCAAACCCGACCAGGGTGACCGGGCACTGGACTGGCAACACGTTTACGTGTTCACCGGTCGAAGCCTCGACGAACTCGAGGCGGCCGGCATCCGGGCCGGGACGCGGGTATGCGTCGACCGCAGCAAGAGAGACCTCGTTCACGTCGGCGACTACGTCGGCTCCTACTTCCTCGACGACCGTGCTGCGGTGACTGCGTTACTGGGCGTTGCCCGGCAGTTGCACGACGGGGGCCAGCGGCCGGCCGAGGATGTGTACCTCGTCTTCACCACAAACGAGGAGATCGGCGGAGTGGGTGGCTCGTACGCCAGCGCGACGCTGCCGGGCACCCTCACCATCGCCTTGGAGGTAGGACCGACCGAGCGGGAATACGGGACCAGCGTCACCGGCGGCCCGATTGTCGGCTACAGCGACGCGTTATGCGTCTACGACAAAGACATCGCTGATCGGCTGATGGACATTGCCACTCGACGGGGGATGTCGCCCCAAGCGGCCGCTTTGGGCGCGTTCGAGTCCGATGCCTCGCATTCCAAGGCCAACGGCTTGACGCCACGCGCCGGGCTGCTGTGCCTGCCGACACTGAGTACCCATGGCTTCGAAGTGATTCCGCGAGCCGCGATCGGTGATATGGGCCAGATCGTGGCCGATTTCTTACTGGATGTCTAGCCGGGGAATCAGCCCGGAAGCGTCGACAGCAGCGCACTCAATCCGTATTCGAACACCGCGTCGTAATCGGTGGGCGATTGAAGTGCTCGCACCAGATCCCGATCGGGCCAATCGTCGTCCCAGAGCGAGGGGTCCTCCTCTTCGTGCTTGGCCCCGCGGACCGCCGAGAACTGCATCACCGCCGACGATATGACGTGCACCTGGATAGCACGCAGTACCAGCGCCGCGTCAGTCCCGGTGACGCCCAAGTCCGCCAGCAGGGCGGCGAGTTTCTGTTGAACCGGCAGAAACAACATCGGGGTTCGGTCGCGTTCGTGCGCGATGGCCAGCAGGTGCTGTCGATCGATGAGTGCTCTCCGCTGCGAACGAGCCAGCGAGGCAATGCATTCCACCGGAGTGCCGCCCTCGTCGGGCAGCTGGGCCATCTCGCTGAGGAGTCGGTCGACCAGGCTGTCGAAGAGTTTGTCACGGCCACCGACATGCCAGTAAATCGAGGTCGCTGCCACGTTGAGTTCCTCGGCGAGGCCCCGCATGGTGAAAGCTTCCACGCCGTGGCGTTCGATCAAGCCCGCGGCGACGTCCAGGATCGTCGCCGCATTCAGCGCGTCCGGCGCTCGCTTCACGTTGGCTTCGCGTCGTCGTCGCCGCACATGCGGTCTGGCTCCGGCAAGTCGAGATAGCGTTCCAGATTTCGGTGCATGTTGATCACCCGCCGTTCCTCCGCCGACAGCGTCACGTGCGTGAGTCCGGGCTGATGCAGACCACGTTGAAGGCCGGACAGCACCGAAATATCCTGTGTGAGAACCAAACCCGGCTCGGCCTGGTCTGCGGCCAGCCGTACGTCGGCGGGTGTGCCGCGCGCCGCACCGGGCGGCATGCGCATCCACAGCATCATCACCAACTCGCCGTGATCGGGGTCGGGCCCCGGACGAGCGCACATCACCGTCAGATGATCGGCGTTGGCCAGCACGGTCAGATTCGGGAAGATGTTGTACTGGTGCAGTCGCATCAGCTGATCGGTGGTGGCCCACTTCACGTCGACGCCGCGTCCGGCGGCAAAGGCTCTGATCTGCTCGGCGATGACCTCGATGACGGGGTGTCCACCCGGAAACGGTGTGCCTTCCGCGACCCCCATCAGCGCGCCCTGGGTGCGCACGTAGGCGTCCCACACCTCGGCGTCACTCGGCGATCGCTTGAGATGCGGGCTGGCCAGACCATAGAGCTGCTCGGACTTGCCGGTGTGCCCCCAAATCACCTGCGGCGCGTAGACGTCATCCATGCACCTGTGCAACTCGGGGTGCAGCGTCTGAATATGGTAGGTCTCGCTGAACCCGTCGGCGATTATTTTCCAGTTCGCCTCGACGTCGACGGTCATCGTTGCGTAACAACGAAATTCGCCCAGACCCAGCCAGGCGATGTCGTCCGGAACTGCTTCGAGGTAGTCGGCCAGCGGTGCCGCGTCGAGGTCGAGATTGACGAAGACCAGGCGCTCCCACGTATCGACGCGAACCGCGAACAAGGGAAACTCCGCCATCGAAAGCATGCCGAAGCCCTTGCGATGGGGAACTCGTTTGAGCGTGCCGGTCAGGTCCCACGTCCAGCCGTGATAGCCGCAACGCAGCTCGCGCAGCTTCGAGCCTGACCCCGCGCACAGCGAGTTGCCGCGGTGGCGGCACACGTTCTGAAAGGCGCGTAGCGTGCCGTCGTCGTTCACGATGATCACCGAGTAAGGCCCGCAACGGTATTCGAAGTAATCGCCGGGATCGGCGACGTGATCGACGGTGCACGCGACCTGCCACACCTTGGGCCACATCCGCTCGACTTCCAGCTGCGCGAACGCCGCCGAGTAGTAGCGCCCCGCGGGTACCAGAGTCGGCCGCTGCGGCGGTGCGCCGATCGCGTCTTCGCGTCGTACGTCAGGCACTGCATGTGTCATCGAAGCACTCCCGAAGCTTCTGTAACGGTGTTACATTCCCTGTTGAGCTTCACTGTAGCCAACCGGCAGGCCAGCCAAGGGAGTAATCGTGTTCGATCTCAAAATCACCGGTGGCACCGTCGTCGATGGAACCGGCGCGGACCGATTCGACGCCGACGTCGCCGTCAAAGACGGCCGGATTGTCGAGATCAGGCGCCGCGGTCCGGATAGCTCACCGCTGGAAGGCGATGCCGCCGAGACCATCGACGCCACCGGGAAGATCGTCGCGCCTGGGTTCGTCGACATCCACACCCACTACGACGGCCAGGTCAGCTGGGATGCCCTGCTGGAGCCGTCCAGCGGACACGGCGTCACCACGGTGGTCACCGGAAATTGTGGTGTCGGGTTCGCTCCGGTGCGGCCGGGTCAGGAGGACTGGCTGATCGGGCTGATGGAAGGCGTCGAAGACATCCCCGGGGCCGCGCTCACCGAGGGCATTTCCTGGGGCTGGGAAAGCTACCCCGAATACCTCGACGTGATCGGGAGGCAGGAATTCGCGGTCGACGTTGGTAGTCAGGTGGCGCACGGTGCGGTCCGCGCGTACGCGATGGGGGAGCGCGGCGCGCGCAACGAGCCTGCCTCGCCAGACGACATCGCGGCGATGGCACGTCTGGTGCGGGAAGCGGTCGAGGTTGGGGCGCTGGGCTTTTCGACCTCGCGCACGATCGGCCACCGCGCGATCGACGGTGAACCGGTACCGGGGACCTATGCCGCGGAAGATGAGCTGTTCGGACTCGGTCGGGCGATGGCCGCCGGCGGTCAGGCGGTGTTCGAGCTGGCGCCGCAGGGCGTGGCCGGCGAGGACATCATCGCGCCCAAGAAAGAACTGGAGTGGATGCAACGGTTGGGTGCGGAGATCGACCGGCCCATCTCCTTCGGCATGATCCAGGTCGACGCCGCCCCGGACCTCTGGCGCGAGCAACTCGACGTCTCAGCGGCCGCTCATGCCGCCGGCAGCCGGCTCTACCCACAGATCGCCGCGCGGCCGTTCGGCATGCTGTTCGGCTTCGACGGACATCACGCGTTCACCCATCGCCCCACCTTCCGCCGGCTGAAGGCCGAATGCGGCCGCGAAGAGCTCGCACAGCGACTCGCCGACCCCGCCGTCAAGGCTGCGATCCTCGCCGAGGACGATCTACCGCCCGATCCAACTCTGTTGTTCGACAACATGTTTGCCCTCGCTCAGTACGCGCTCGGCCGTACCTACTGGCTCGGTGATCCACCCGACTACGAGCCGACCGATGAACGCACCGTGGAGAAGATCGCGGCCGAACGCGGCGATGACGGGCTGTCCACGCTTTACGACCTGATGCTCGAGCACGATGCGACGTCGATGCTGATGCTGCCGTTCTACAACTACGCCTATGGCAACCACGACGCGATCCGCGAGATGCTGACTCACCCGGCGGGCGTGGTCGGGTTGTCCGACGGCGGCGCCCACTGCAGCATGATCTGCGACGCGTCGTTCCCGACGTTCCTGCTCACCCACTGGGCGCGCGATCGGCACCGCGGCGACAGGCTGCCGTTGGAGTACGTCATCCGTAAGCAGTCTTACGACACCGCGCAGCTGTTCGGGCTGTCGGACCGGGGTGTGGTCGCGATCGGCAAACGCGCCGACGTCAACATCATCGACATGGACGCGATCACCTTGCATCGGCCGCAGATGGCTTATGACCTGCCGGCCGGCGGCAAGCGGCTGATCCAGGGCGCTTCGGGCTACAACGCCACGATCGTCAACGGCGTGGTGACCCGCCGCAACGGCGCCGACACCGGCGCGCGGCCCGGCCGGTTGGTACGCGGCGCCCGTTAGCCGAGTGCGTGGTCGATCAGCACTTCGGCGGCCTTCTTGGCGCGGCCCCACGGAGCAGGGTCATCCAGCGAGGTCGCCAGCGCGCCGGCGCCTTCGTAGAGCACCGCAAGCTGGTTAGCGAGTTGTCGCGGGTCCGCGGCTCCGGCCTGTTCGGCGAGCTCGGTGAGCCAGTCGGCGAAGCCGAGCTTGGATGCGCGCACGATGTCCTGGACCCCCGGCATGCTTCCGGCCGCCTCGACGGCCGCATTGTGAAACGGACAGCCCCGGAATGTTTCGCCGGGAGTGTGGTGCCCGTCGAAAGCGGCGAGCAGGCGCTGGCGCGGCATTTCGTCGTCGTCAGAATGCATCACGGTGTCGGCAACGCGTTGCTCCATGGCGCGTAGGTATTCCTCTACCACTGCCGTCTTGCTGGGGAAGTGCTGATACAGCGTCCGTTTCGACACCGACGATTCGGCCGCGAGTCGTTCGACGCCAGTGGCGTTGATGCCGTCGCGATAGAACAGCTCTGCAGCAGTCTGGAGAATGCGCTGGCGCGCGCCCCTACCGCCCTTGGTTGGCACAACGTTGTTCATGTCACGAGTATACCGAACGGTTTACATCAACGGCAGTCCCGTGTAGCGTGAGTCGCAGGACGTACACCAATCGGTTTACTAGGAGTGAGCATGACACAGCGATCGCCCGTCGTACTGGTCACCGGCACCTCGTCGGGAATCGGCAAGGCCGTTGCCACCGCGTTTGCAGCCAAGGGGTTCGAGGTCTTCGGTACCAGTCGGAATCCACAGCGCAGCGAGCCGATTGCCGGCGTAGAACTCCTGCCACTCGACGTCAGTGACCAGGCCTCGGTCACGGCGGCGGTGTCGACGGTCATCCAGCGGGCGGGACGCATCGATGTACTGGTCAACAATGCTGGAGTCGGCGTCTTCGGCGCCGCGGAGGAGAGTTCGGTCGCGCAGGCGCAGGAACTCTTCGACACCAACTTCTTCGGGCTGATTCGTCTCACCAACGAGGTGCTGCCGCACCTGCGGGCCCAGGGCAGCGGCCGGATCATCAACATCGGCTCGGTGCTGGGATTCCTGCCGGCGCCGTACGGCGCGCTGTACGCCGCTTCGAAGCATGCCGTCGAGGGTTACTCGGAATCCCTGGATCACGAGACCCGCGAGTTCGGTGTCCGGGTGTCGGTAGTCGAACCTGGCTACACCGACACCGCGTTCGACGCCAATGCCGCTGATCCTGATTCACCGATCCAGAGCTATGCGGTCCTGCGCGGACACGTCAAAGAAGCCTTGATCGAGGCAGTGCGCGCCGGCGACGATCCCTCAGTGGTGGCGAATGTGGTGCTGAAGGCGGCGACCAGTCGCACACCGAAGTTGCGCTACCCGGCCGGCCCGCTGGCCCGTCAACTGACGTTGCTGAAAAGGTTCGCGCCGGCAGCTGTCCTGGACAAGGGGATCCGTAAAGCGAACAAGCTCAACACCGCGCCCAAGCCGGATCGGATACCGCAAAATGTTCGGTAGTCATGAAAGCTGATGACTACCAAGCGATTTCGCTAAACTTTACCGTACCGGCGAACTAAGTCGTCTTCCCCGAACACGTTCGCGTAATCCAGGCCTCTGGCGTCGCGGCCGAAGAACGTCCACCTGCGTGGAGTCTTGTGCGGGACGCTGACCATTTTGACGGTGTAGCGCAAGCCGGTTTCCCGCAAGCTGCCGATAATGTCACCGACGCGGATCTGCGATGGATGAATTTCGGGTGCATCACACCAGTTCTGTACAGTCACTCCGTCTCCCCGATTGTTTCCTCCACTGTACGCGCAATCGGGCGATTGGTGGACCGCAACGACATGCCGGGGTTACAAACAACCGCCGGTGGCGTAGTGTTGGTACAGAGCCGTTTCGTTGTCAGCGGTGATGCAACGTGACTCGCGCGGATCGCATTCACGGGCAACGGAATTCCTCCGCAGTCCTGCACCGGCAGGGCCGACGCCACCCGTGAAGGAATTCCGTTGAATCGCAGTCTATTTGTGTCCTATCTTTTAGTCGTCGAATGAGCGACTGGCGGTCGGCGAATCCCGTCCGGCTTTCAATTGCCAACCAATTGGGCGGCGAAATCGACGGAGCGTGGTGGCCACGGGTCGACAGGATGACTGTCGAGTTACCGGGCCTGGTTGCCGCGCTGACCCCGATGCTGGGCGACATCACGTCGATCAATGTCAACTGGCCTCACCTGCAACGACCACCTGACTTCAATTGGCCGGGTTGGGAACACAAACCGCAGCACATCATCACCCTCAACGGCGAAGCGTCGCGGGCCAATCTGTTGATCATCGCCTACACCACCTACAGCGCGCTGGCGTTGATGGTGTTACGCCGCGCCGCCGGCCTGTCCATTGTTCCCGCCGACCGCGACAAACCCGCCTTCGTGACCGCCGGGACGATCATCCAGACCGCCCTGAAGCAGCGTGCCGTCCACTTCGCAACTCAGGTGCCGCAAAAGGTCCTGTAGTCACCGAAGTCGTCCGGCGCCGGGGTGGCGTAGCGCTCCAAATCCGGTCGCTCGTCATACGGCGCGCTGATCGCAATGAGCAACTGCTGCACCGGATCCAGGTCGCCGGCGGTGGCGGCGGCCAACGCCTCTTCGACGAGATGGTTGCGTGGGATGTATATCGGATTGCTGCGGTCCATGGCTGCCGCATCCGGACCCAGCGTTCGCCAGCGCGAAATCCATTCGTCGATGCCGGCCAGGTTGATGAACAGTCCGCGGGCCGGTTCAGCGTCACCGCGTGCCGCGCGGCTTAGTGCCCGGAATAACGAGGTGTAGTCGACGCGGCTCTCCTTGAGCAGCGCCAGCAGGTCATTGGCCACCGACGTGACGGTCGCGGCGTCGACGTCCTCGGGCAGGCCGAGCTTGGCCCGCATTCCATCGGTCCAGGTCGCGTCGTACTGGACGCGGAAAACGTCGAACGCCTTCTGCGCGAGGGCCACGCCTTCGTCGACCGTGTCGGCCAGCAACGGCAGCAGAGTCTCGGCGAAGCGGGCCAGGTTCCAGCCCGCGACAACAGGCTGGTTGGCGTAGGCGTAGCGCCCCCAGTGGTCGATCGAGCTGAACACCGTATCGGGGCCGTACGCCTCCATGAAGGCGCACGGCCCGTAGTCGATCGTCTCGCCGGAGATCGTCATGTTGTCGGTGTTCATCACGCCGTGGACGAAGCCGACCAGCATCCACTGCGCAACCAGCGACGCCTGCACCGCGGCCACCGCCTCAAACAGCGCGAGGTAAGGGTTGTCACGCATGGCTGCCCCGGGGTAGTGGCGGGTGATCGCATGATCGGCCAGGCGCCGCAGCAGGTCGAGGTTGCGGGTCGCGGCGGCGTACTCGAAGCTGCCCACCCGCAGATGGCTGGCGGCCACCCGAGTGAGCACCGCTCCCGGCTGCGCCGTCTCACGCTGCACCATCTGGCCGGTCGCCACCACGGCCAGGGATCGGGTGGTGGGCACACCCAGCGCGTGCATCGCCTCGCCGACGATGTACTCCCTTAACATCGGGCCCACCGCCGCCAGGCCGTCACCGCCGCGGGAGAACGGCGTAGCACCCGAACCTTTGAGGTGGATGTCGCGCAGCCGCCCGTCGGCGTCGGCGAGCTCACCCAGCAACAGCGCCCGGCCGTCGCCCAGCCGCGGCACGTAGCCGCCGAACTGGTGGCCCGCGTACGCCTGCGCGACCGGCGTGGCACCGTCGGGAACATGGTTGCCGACCAGGAAGCGCAGCCCGTCGGGGCTCTGAAGCCAGACTGGGTCGAGGCCCAGTTCACCGGCCAGCGGTGCGTTGAAAGCCAGCAGCCGCAGATTGGGAAAACTCTGGGCTTGCCAACTGACGGCCATCTCGGGCAGATCGCGCGCGAATCGGTTCTGCAGAGAAACGGTGGTGTCTGGGGCGAGGCTCACCCAATCCAGCCTACGGACGGCGCGGCCGGTGAGCTGTGTGCCGCATCTACCAGCGTGACTAACATCGACCAGGCAAACCCTCGCAGTTAGGAGCCGTCACCGGCATGCTCGAACCGCACGAGGTTGACCGCCTCTTTCCCGTCGACCTGCCCGAGCCGGGCGAGTGGGAACAGCGCTATCCGCCGCGCGATCTGCCCTCCGACGCGAAGGTGACCCGGTTGGCCCCATCGCCGACCGGCTTCATTCACCTCGGCGGCATCTACACCGCGATGATCGACCAATCGGTCGCGGAGCAGAGCGGTGGCCGTTACTTCGTGCGGATCGAGGACACCGACCAGTCACGCGAGGTGGCGGGTGCCTACCTGCAGTTCGATCGGGCGTTCGCCTATTTTCGGGTGATCCCTGACGAGGGAGTAAGCGGCGGTGACTACGGCCCGTACCGCCAGTCGGAGCGGGCGGCGATCTACCTCAGCTACGCACGCGACATGCTGCGGTCCGGGAAGGCGTACTTGTGCTTCGCCACCGCCGAGGAGCTGGCCGAGGCCCGCACGCGCCAGCAACAACTCAAGCGCCCGACCGGCTACTACGGCGAATGGGCGATCTGGCGCGACGCCGATGTCGCGGCCGTTCGGGAACAGTTGCAGAAGGGGACGCCCTACGTCGTGCGTTTCCGTTCGCCCGGCCGTACCGGCGCACGAGCGTCCTTCACCGACGCAATTCGCGGCGAACTGTCCATGGAAGACAACTACAACGACGTTGTCATCCTGAAGTCGTCCGCAGCCGTGCAGCTGCCGACTTACCACTTCGCCCATGCTGTCGACGACCACCTGATGCGGTGCAACCTGGTGATCCGCGGCGAGGAGTGGCTGTCGTCGACCGCTTTGCATCTGCAGTTGTTCGAGGCGCTGGGCTTCCAGCCGCCCACGTATGCACACATCGCGCTGCTGATGAAGCAGATCCCCGGCGGCAAGCGGAAACTATCCAAACGCAAAGACCCCGAAGCCGACGTCGACTTCTACATCCGCTCGGGCTATCCCGCCGACGCGGTGCTCTATTACCTGCGCGGGCTTGCCAACGGACGGCTGGCGGAGACCCCGCTACCGGAAGCTCTCGCCGCGCCGATATCGCTGGCCGAATGTGGCGGCGCCGGCCCGTTGGTGGATCTGGTGAAGCTGGAAGACATCAGCGCCGACTACATCGCGACGCTGAGTGGACCAGAGATCTATGCGGCGGTGACGGCCTGGGCGGCCGAGTTCGATCCCGAGTTGCGGCGCGTGCTCGAAGCCCATCCGGCGCAGACGCTGGCCGCGTTGGCCGTGGAGCGCGACGGCGTCGCCAACCCTCGCAAAGACCTCCGCAAATGGTCTGACTTCCGTCCGGCGTACGGCTTCTTCTTCGCCGATCTGTTCACGCCGGTGGCTGCTGACGACGCGCAACTCGGTGGGCTGCCGGGCGACCTGGTCCGGTCGTTCGCCAGTGATTTTGTCGCGTCCTACCAAAATCTGGATGACGCGGTCCAGTGGTTTCAGCAGATTCGCGACTTGGCCGACAAGTTCGGGTTCGCCGGAAACGCCAAGGAATACAAGAAGAATCCTGACGCGTATCCGGGTTCGATCCGGGAGGCGTCGCAGTTGATCCGAGTCGCGCTGACGGGTTCGACGAAAAGTCCCGATCTGTTCCAGATCGCGCGCGCTCTTGGCAGCGACGAGGTCACCCGGCGGGTCAGCAGCCTCACCGCTTGACGCCCTCAGCCGTGTTCGGCGTCGGGCAAGCCCTCCGGGGGCGGCGTGGAATACGCGGGATAACTCGGCGGCGTGACCACACTGTCGTCATTGCGATCCGGTTCGGTCGCCGGCTGAATTTCGCCGCCGTCGTCAGGCGTGTCGGGGGTGCTCATCAATCCTCCACAAACATCAGTCGAGTCCGTGCTGAATCAGATCCCGGGCACGGTCGAGCATCGAGGCGAACGGTCCGACCGCGAAGTTCAACTTCGCCGATTCCACGCCGGCATGCGGGCGGGTTGGCGCGATGGCTTCTGCCGCCTTGACCGCGGTTGCCAGCCGCTTGGAGTCGTCGTCGTCGAGTTCCTTTTCCAACTTCGGGAATTCGTAGGTCTCTTCGTGATGGGCATGGTCCAGCACCGCATCGCGCAGCTTTGTCACTTCGGCGATGAACTCCTCCGAGGTGACATCGAGCTTCTCGATCGTGGACAGCAACTGCTTGGCGTCATGCTCTTCCTCGAGACGGGCATCGACGATCGAGTCGAAGTTCTCCACCTCGCGGCGCGCCCGCGGATGCACCACCATCTCCTCGGCGGTTTCGTGTACGGCCAGCAGCTGGCGCAATTGGACGAACGGCTTCTCGCGGGCTTGCGGATCCGACGCGTGCAGCACCTGGTCGAACATGTCCTCGATCAGGTTGTGCTGTGCTTTCAAGAAAGCGATCACGTCGTCGGGCGACGCGATGATCATCTCGGACATGCGGTACCCCTTTTGCTCAACACCTTGATTTGGCCGCCGGCCCTCGACCGGCTGAGGTTCGGCGTACCCCGGCAGATTGCGGCTAAACGCAGCGTGGCTGGCGCTACTCTGCATTCGGCAGTGTCGAGGAGGAGCGGTGCAATTGACCGCGCCGGCGACGATGCAGTGGGGGCACCGCCCAGCCGCGGAGCGGCGAGGGGGCCGAAGCGATGAGGAGGAGCGGCGCAATTGATATTGACCTCGACGATTTGACGTCGCCGCGACTGACCGAGGTCCAACGCCAGATTCTGGAGTTCACCGAGGCCAGGCCCGTAGAACTGGACTGCGATCGGATGCTCGCCGAGGCCACCGAGGCTGCTGCAGTGGGCGACGATCTGGGCGACACCGACGGCTTCGCGGGTCGGTTGGCCGCGCATGTCGCCGCGATCAAGTCCGACGACGGCCTGACCCAGCTGACCCGCTCGTCGCTACGCCAACGAATCGTGCGTCTGTTGCGCAACCGGCTGTCGCTGATCGAGCTGATCAAGCGATATCCCGAGATCGAGTCGATTCCGATCGAAAAGCCGTTGATCGTCGTCGGGATGCCACGGTCAGGGACGACGCATCTGGTCAACCTCATCGCCGCCGATCCTCGTCGGCGGGCCCTGCCGTACTGGGAGAGCCAGGAGCCGATCCCTGTCGTCGGCCACGGCCCCGACAACTTCGGGGTCGATCCCCGGTATGAGCGGGCGAAGGCCGAACACGACGCACTGATGGCCAGCGCTCCTGCGGTAGCTGCGATGCACGACCGATTCCCGGAAGCGA
The DNA here is from genome assembly GCA_032159915.1 of Mycobacterium sp. Lineage (GTDB taxonomy): Bacteria > Actinomycetota > Actinomycetes > Mycobacteriales > Mycobacteriaceae > Mycobacterium. The sequence continues at coordinate 2,855 of JAVHWH010000217.1, read as the reverse complement.
TCGAGGAGGAGGTCGAGCTGCTGGACTTGGATCTGGCCAGCTATGTCCTGGAATGGCATGCCCGCGTGCCGGATTGGCGCGACTATTACCTGAGTCTTGATCAGCACCGGCACTACGCCTACATGAAGAAGGTGCTGCAGGCGTTGACGTTTCTGCGTGGCCCGCGAACCTGGGTCCTCAAGAGCCCACAGCACTGCGAGCAACTCGGCCCGCTGATCGCCACCTTCCCCGACGCGACAGTAGCCTTCACGCATCGTGATCCGGTCGCGGTGATCCAGTCGGCGATCACGATGATGGCCTACTCGGATCGGCTGCGCCGAACGAGCATCGACCCGGGCTGGCTGCTCGACTACTGGGCCGACCGTGTGCACCGACTACTCAGCGCGTGCGTGCGCGACCGCGAACTGATCCCGGCCGACCGGAGCATCGACATCAGCTTTCACCACCTCAACGGCAATGAAATGCCCTTGCTCGAGCAGCTTTACCGTTGCGCCGGCGTCGATTTGCCACCGAAGGTGCGACAACAGCTCCAGCGGTACCTAGCTGGCAATCCGCGCGGTAAACACGGCAGCATCCGATACGATCTGCAACGGCATTTCGGCGTATCGCCCGACGAGTTGCGGCAGAGATTTGGCTTCTACTTCGAACGCTTCGACGTGCGACCCGAATGAAGGAGTCAACACCGATGTTCGAGCCGATCTACCGCAGCCGCCCGGGTGCTGATGCGCTGGCGCCGGCGTCCGCCGAAGCGGCCGAACAGATCGCTGATGGCCTGTGGTGCTCGCCGGGTCTGTCGAACTCTTATCTGCTGACCACCGATGAGGGTCGGGTGATCGTCAACACCGGCATGGGCTTCGAAGGGCCGGTGCACCGCGCCAACTTCGACGCCGTCGACTCGTCGCCGGTCCGCTACATCATCTTTACGCAAGGCCACGTCGACCATGTCGGCGGACTGGACAGTGTTCGTGATCCGGATACTATCGTTGTGGCACAAGCGAATTGGACGTTGTGGCGCGACGACAACCAACGGCTCATCCCATACCGGGCCAGTCGCAGCGCATTCGCCTTCAAGCACACCCTGGCGACCGGAATTGCGGCCGTCCAACGTCGACTCGGTACCAAGCGTCTGGCGGCCCAGAGCGTCCCGGCAGTCGATCTCGACTTCGAGGACACCCTCACCCTCGAAGTGGGCGGTCGCCGGATGGATCTGCTGGCGGCGCCCGGTGGCGAGACCAACGACTCGCTCGTGCTGTGGCTACCTGACGAACGGATCTGCTTGTGCGGAAACACGTTCGGGCCGATATTCGGCCATATTCCTAACCTGGTGACGATGCGCGGTGACCGTTACCGGGACGCGCTGACGGCGATTGCCTCGGTGGAGCGCGTACGTGAACTCCAGCCCGAGATGTTGGTGACCGGTCACTTCGCCCCGATCACCGGCGCTGCGCGTATTGACGCCGAGCTGGCCCGATTGCGCGATGCCCTGCGCTACCTCCACGACCAGACGGTAGAAGGCATGAACGCCGGCAAAGATGTCCGCACCTTGATGCGCGACATCGCCTTGCCCGCGGGATGCGACGTGGGCCAGGGCTATGGCAAGGTCTCCTGGAATGTGCGGGCGGTGTGGGAGAACTACTCCGGCTGGTTCCATCACCGCTCGACCACCGAGCTGTACCCGGTTGCCTTCGACGAAGTGGCTGCCGACGTGGTGGAGCTCGCCGGCGCCGACGCGCTCCTGCAACGGGCCCGCGATCACCTGGCCGCCGCACGGCCGCTGCAGGCCATTCACTTGGCCGAGTTGGTGGCCGCTGACAGCTCCGGCGCGCGAGACGTGCTGAAGCAGGCCCACCAGAAGCTGCTGGGGGAGAGTACGAATTTTTGGGAACGAGCCTGGCTCGCCGAACAAATCGAGAAAAACACATGACAGGGCAGGTCATTTTCGACTTTAGCGGCGCCATGGTGCTGATCACCGGCGGTACCAGTGGAATCGGCTATGCGACAGCGTCATTGTTTCGGAATGCGGGTGCGCAGGTCACCATCACGGGCACCAAACCGGCCGCCACCGATTACGATGCCGACCTGTCCGGCATGGCCTATCGGCAGTTGCGGATCACCGATCACGAATCGGTGGACGCGGTGGTGGGCAATTTCAGCCAGCTCGACGTCCTGGTCAACAACGCGGGCGCGAATTTCCCCGGCGGCCTCGATGAGTCCAAGCCGGACGGGTTCGATGCCTCGGTGGCGCTCAACCTCACCGGGCCGTACCGCTTGACAGTCGGCCTGTACGGCGCGCTCAGGGCGTCGACAGCGACCGGCGGCGCCAGCGTGGTCAACCTGGCGTCGATGTCGGCGCTACGTTCGGTGCCCATGGTGCCCGGCTACAGCGCCGCCAAGTCCGGCATCGTCAACATCACCCGAAACCTCGCGGTCAAGTGGGCCGGCAAGGGAATTCGGGTCAACGCCGTTGCCCCCGGCGCGATCGACACCCCGATGACGGCGCCGATGCACGGCGTGGCCGAGATTGTGGAAGCCGAACTGGCGCACATTCCGTTGCGGCGGTTCGGATACGTGACGGAGATCGCTCCCGCCGTCGCTTTTCTGTGCACTGAGCAAAGCAGCTACACCAGCGGAGCGGTATTCGTTGTCGACGGCGCGTCGGATTGCGTCTGAAAGGTAAGGAAGACAATGACATTCGTCCTGAAGCCTGAAGACTACTACCACACCGGCATCGTGGTGCCCGACCTCGATGCGGCGATGGAACGGCTCAGCGCGGTGGCCGGCTACACCTGGATTACGCCGATGACCTACACGCTGCCCTTTCGCACCGTCAACGGAAGCCGGGAACTCACCTCGAC
>JAVHWH010000243.1:0-6585 GCA_032159915.1 Mycobacterium sp. | reverse complement strand
CCGGTCCCGGGATCCGGCCGGGCGCGCCCGCTGCGCCGTTCGGTTCGGGCCGCTCGGCGCGAAACTATGCCCATCTGGTGGCTGAGCAGCTGCGACTCGACTTGGTCGACGTCACGTTCTCCGGCGCCACCACCGCGCAGGTGCTCACCGAGCATCAGCGCAGCGCTCCGCCGCAGGTCGAGGCGTTGAACGGATCGGAAGAGCTGGTGACCATCACGATCGGCGGCAACGACGTCGGTTACGTGCCGCTGCTGATGGCGGCCTCACTACCGGGCGTCGCGCGCCGACTGCCGGTGCTGCGGGAGCTCCTCGATCGCGACGCCCGTCTGGAAGCACTCGCCGGGATCGGTGACGCCTTGAACGCTGTCGGCTCCGCGGTGCGCCGGCGGGCGCCCCGGGCCCGGGTGATCTTCGTCGACTACCTCACCTTGTTGCCCCCGCCGGGTCAACCGGCCGACCCGCTACGCCCGGAGCACGTTGAGCTGGGCCGATTGGTCGCGACGCGGCTGGAAGAAGCGACCGCGGGGGCCGCCGATGCCACCGGTTGCGAGCTGGTGCGCGCCGCAGCCGCCAGCCGAGACCACCATGGTTGGTCGAACGAGCCGTGGGCGGTGGCTGCGGGCTGGCCGCTGCCGTGGCGCCCGGCACCCTTTCATCCCAACGCCGCTGGTATGCGCGCGATGGCCGAGCTTATTATCCAGCGGGTCAGCGGAAACGATTAGTATCTGAACGCCTGGGTAAATCTAACGAGGCAATTGTGCAAGGAAACGTTGCCCGGGGCATTACCCGCCGACGGACACTGAGAGAACACGTGCACAGTCGCGGCTACGACCATTCGGCGCTCTTGTATCACTCGGAGCGTGAATACGTCGATACGTTGACGCCCTTCATCGCCGAAGGGCTGGATCAACAGCAACCGGTGCTGGTGGCCGTCCCGGGTGACCGGCTGGACGCGCTTCTCGGTGCGCTGGGAAGCGCCGCCGCCGATGTAACCACGGCCGATATGACCAGCTTCGGGCGCAACCCCGGCCGGATCCTCGCCGGCCAGTTCTCCTTCGTCGAACGCCATCCGGACCGGCGCGTTCGCATTGTTGCCGAGCCGGCTTATGTGGGCCGGACCGAGTCCGAATACGTCGCGTGCATGCAACACGAGGCACTGGCCAATATTGCGTTTTCAGCTTCCGATATCACCACGCTGTGCCCATACGACGCGTCTTGTCTCGACCGCAGCGTGTTGGACCATGTCCGTCTGACGCACCCCGAAGTGTGGCTACACGGATCTCGCCGACGCTGTCCGGAATACGCGGTCGACGCGGCACTCGAGCAATGCAACCAACCGCTGGTCAGCAGCCCCGCCGCGGTGACGCACACCGTCGAACGCGCGCTGGACCTCGCCGGCGCCCGTCGGTGTGCCGAGCGCTACGGCCGGCTGCTCGGGATGGCCGCTGACCGGGTCGCCGACCTTTTGCTGATCACCACCGAGTTGGCCACCAACAGCCTCAACCACGCCGACGGCCCGTGTCGGCTCGCGTTCTGGTACGACGACGGATTCGTGATCTGCGAGGCCCGCGACATGGGCCGCTGGGAAGACCCGCTCGCGGGAAGGCGGCCGCCGGGTTCGGGCGGTGTCGGCCCCTACGGCCTCTTCGTGGTGAATGCGATCGCAGACCTGTTGCGCACGCACACATCGTCCGCCGGTACCACCGTCCACGCCTATCTTCGGCGCGACGATCCGTCCGCTGCCGCAAGCTGACCGGTGCTGCGTGCGAGTCGACGCGTGCGTCTAACCTGGGGCGCGATGGCTATTAAATCAACACCCTTGATCGTCGCCGCCGCAACGCTGATGTTGGCCATCGGCGGATGTGCATCCTCCGACTCCGCCAACTCGATGAAGCCGGTATCGGCCCCGGACTTCGCCGCCTCGCTGCGCGGCCGGGTCAGCACCGACGCGATGATGGCTCACCTGACGAAGTTGCAGGACATCGCCAACGCCAACAACAACACCCGTGCGGTCGGCACTCCGGGATACGACGCCAGCGTCGACTACGTCGTCGGCAAGTTGCGGGACAAGGGTTTTGACGTACAGACGATGCAGTTCGACGCCCACGTGTTTCATTCCGACCCCGGGTCGGTGACCGTCGCTGACCGGAAGGTCGAGGCCCGGGCGCTGGAGTACAGTCTCGGGACCCCGCCGGCCGGGGTGACCGGTCCGCTGGCCCTGATCCCGGTCGACGGAAGCCCGGGCTGCAATCCGGTGGACTACGACAACCTTCCGATCAACGGCGCGGTCGTGCTGGTCGATCGCGGAACGTGCCCGTTTGGGCAGAAGGCGGGTGCCGCCGCGCAAAAAGGCGCGATAGCAATGGTCGTGGCGGACAACGTGGTCGAGGAGCACATCGCCGGCACCCTCGGTGAGAGTAATGACGTCAAGATCCCAGTCGTCGGTGTCACCAAATCTGACGGCGCGATGCTGCGCACGATCACCGGTCCCGCGACGGTGCAGGTGGCCGCCGACACCAAGACCATTGCGGCCCGCAATGTGATCGCGCAGACCAAGACCGGTTCGAAAAGCGATGTGGTGGTGGCCGGGGCGCACCTCGACAGCGTGCCCGAGGGACCCGGCATCAACGACAATGGGTCCGGTGTAGCCGCGGTGCTCGAGACCGCCTTGCAGCTGGGCAGCTCGCCGGGGATTCACAACGCAGTGCGGTTCGGATTCTGGGGCGCCGAGGAACTCGGGCTGATCGGTTCACGCAAGTACGTGGAGTCGTTGGATGTCAACGCGCTCAAGGACATTGCGCTGTATATGAATTTCGACATGCTCGCCTCGCCGAACCCCGGCTACTTCACCTACGACGGCGACCAGTCACTGCCGGCCGACAAGCGCGGCAGCCCAGTGGTGCCCGAGGGTTCTGCCGGCATCGAGCGGTCGCTGGCCGCCTACCTCAATTCCGCCGGGAAGACCCCGCAGGACACGTCGTTCGACGGCAGATCCGACTACGACGGCTTCACCGCGGCCGGCATCCCCGCGGGCGGGCTGTTTTCCGGTGCCGAGAACAAGAAGTCCCCGGACGAAGCCAAGCTGTGGGGTGGTCCCGCGGACCAGCCATTCGACCCGAACTATCACAAGAGCACAGACACCTTGGAGCACATCGACCGCGCCGAGCTGGGCATCAACGGCGGCGGAGTTGCCTACGGGACCGGCCTGTACGCCCAAGATCTCTCCGGTCGCAACGGCGTACCCGTCCGTGAGGACCGAATCCGCCACCAGCTCGCCAAGAAGTGAGTCGGGGCTAGAGTCCGGGCAGACAGATCGGGGCACCGTAGCAGGGCGGCGGCCCGTGTGGCGGCGGAGTCGCTCCGTTCCAGACGAACTGGCCGGAATTGCCCATTCCGCCGACCGGGACCCAGTACCAGGTGTGGCAGATGTTGGTGTCCCAGTGGACGTCGTCCATCGGTAGCGACTGGCCCGGACACCATTGGTGGGGCTGGGAGAAGTTGTCACCGGGTGCAGCCGGGGCATTACCGGTCGCCAGTGCGGCCACCGCGACGCCGCCTGACAGCAGTGCAGCGGCAGCGGCCCGCCGCGAAATATGTGTGATGGTCATAGCGGTCACGATAGGAAGCGGCGCTGAACACATTCTTAATACCGCTATTCAGTCCCCGGTTCGCTCGAACTTGTCCTCGAACTCGCCTCCCGCGCAGGTGCTTCCGGTCGTCTCGGTATGGCCGTGGCCGGTGAGCAACGGGATCGGTTCCTGCCATGGGTCGGGCAGCGGGTACTCGGCGCTCAGTTTGATGTGCGCCGTGCCGCCGGTATTGCACGGGACGGTCCCCTCGTCGTCGCGGCTCCACTTCCCGCCGCTGAAGACCAATGGCACAACCCCGTCGATGGCATGGAACAAGCTGATGCATCGATCACCGGTACGCAGGCACACGGTTTGCACCGTGAGATCGTCTTGCCCCGGCGCCGAGCCGCCGTTGGCATAGGTGATCGTCTCGTGGTAGCGGCCGCGCAACGCGGTCGACGGAGATACCGCCCGCGGCGGCAAGGACGCCGGGTCGGGGACTTTGGTGAGATCGGGATCGCCGGTGCGGGTGAAGGTGACGGTGCGTTTCGCGGCGCTGCAGCTGTTGACGGTGGACCGGGTGGTTTCACCGGTCAGGGTGCCGTCGGGTTGTGGTTGCAGGGTGAACACCACCCAGACTTCGGTGGTCGCGTCATTGCACGACGTTGAACCAAGGCCCACCGCAACCCAATTGGCGCCCACCTGATCGAAGACCAGATTCGAGACGAGGACAATTCCACTACCACCGGTATAAGACGCCGTCGCGATACAACCGCCCGCGCCACAGGCAGAACGTACGTCCCAGGTGCCCGTCATCGCGGGCGCGCCGGCCGGTTTGCCTTCCAGGTCGGTGCCTGGACCGTAGTCGGCGCGGTAGGAGCCGGAGAACGTGTGGGCGGTGGCGGCCGATGGTGCGGTCGCGACCGGGTCGTGGTGCGGGACCAGCAGCACACCGGCGAACACGGCCGCCGCGAGTAGCAGTGCGCTAACAGCCAGCGCAGCAAGTAGTTTCGGTCGCGACATTCGCCGCGTCGGGGTCACGAGGGTGGGTGCCGGCTCGGATAGCCTCGGCGGCGGTGGGGGAGCTCTGTGCAGCTGGCCAGACGGTGGATTCAGGGCGTAGTTCAGCTCCCTGGCGAAGTCTCCACAACTGGCATACCGGTCTGCGGGTGCCTTCGCCATCGCCCTGGCCAGCACCGAATCAAGCGCGGCCAGTTCCGGACGACGTTGCCCAAGCGAAGGTATCGGAGCCGCAACGTGTTTGGTGATCACCACGGCAGGGTTGGAGTCGACATACGGCGGAGCGCCGGTCAACAGGTCGAATGCGGTGCAGGCCAACGCGTACTGGTCGGTCCGCCCGTCAAGGGGCTCGCCGCGCAACTGCTCGGGCGCCGCGTATGCCATGGTGCCGACCGCCATATTTGTCGCGGTCAGGCCAGCCGGGTCGTCGATGAGGCGGGCGATGCCGAAGTCGGCCAGAAAGATTCGTCGCGCCTTCGGATCCAGCAGGATGTTGGCCGGTTTGACGTCGCGATGCAACAACCCCTGCTGGTGGGCGTAGTCCAGAGCCGACGCGACCGCGGTGATGATCTCTACCGCTTGACCGGCGGGCAGTCCTTGCGGGTGATGCTCTCGGACCAGGCGCGACGCATCCGTGCCCCCGACGTAGTCCATCGAAATCCACAGCTGCCCGTCGTACTCGCCGCGGTCGTGAACGCCCAGAATGTTGGGATGCGACAAGCTGGCGGTCAGATCGGCTTCACGCAGAAATCGCTCCCGGTACTGCGGGTCTGCGGTCCACTGCCCGGGCAACACCTTCAGCGCGTCCTGGCGCGGCAACCGCGGATGGGCGGCCAGATATACCGTGCCCATACCGCCCGCGCCGAGCACGCGCAGGATGGTGAATCCCGCGAAAGCTTCGCCTACCGACACCGGCATGGGCAGATCCTAACTGGAAGCTATGCTGCTTTTGTTTAGCTGGCGAACCTGGTGAGCGCGGAAACAGCATGATGGCCGATGAGTTGGGTACGGGGCGGGCCTTTGCGGCGGCCCAGTTCGGCGTATTGGGTCCGCTGCAAGTCTGTGTGGGCGATGATCCGCTGCCGCTGGGCACGCCGAAGCAGCGTGCAGTGCTGGCGATGCTGATCGTCAATGCGAATCGACCGGTGAGCATCGACTCGCTCATCGGTGCCGCCTGGGATCAGCGGCCTCCCCAGGGTGCCCGCGCGACGCTGCACGCCTACATCTCCAATCTGCGTCGGCTGATGGCCGGCGCGGGTATCGAGCGCTCCGTGCTGGCCAGTAGGCCACCGGGATATCAGTTGTCGATCAGCGACGATCAGTACGACTTCGGCCGCTTCATCGCCGAGAGGAACGCCGGAGTGCAGGCGGCGGCCGACGCGCAATTCGAGCGGGCCGCTGAGCATCTGTTGGCTGCACTGAACCAGTGGCGCGGCCCGGTGCTCGAGGATTTGAGCGATTTTCACTTCGTTGAGACCCTGGCGGCGGCGCTCGACGAGGAAAGAGTGCTGGTCTACATCGCACGTGCTGAGGTCGAAATCGCTTGCGGCCGACCGCATAACGTGATATCCGAGCTCGAGACGCTGACCACCAGGCATGGCTATCGAGAACCGTTGTGGGCGCAGCTGATCACCGCCTACTATCTGGCGGACCGCCAGTCGGACGCTCTGGACGCTTACCTGCGGCTCAAGGCTCTACTGGCCGAGGACTTGGGTATCGACCCGGGATGGACGATTCGAGAGCTCTACGAGCAGATCCTGCGCCAAGAGCCGTTGGATACGCGCAAGGTCGCCCAATCACATGCCGAGGACACCATTGTTGCTCAGTCGGACAATGCAATCCGCGTCCGGGGCCCCGCGATGTCGGCTCTGGTAGGTGCGGACGGGCGACGATACGCGTTAGCCGGCACTGCCACCCGAATAGGCCGAAGCCCGGACAACGACATCGTGCTGGCTGATGCCAAGGTCAGCCGCCACCACGCCGTGATCGCCGACGA
>JAVHWH010000241.1:0-8029 GCA_032159915.1 Mycobacterium sp. | reverse complement strand
CCCGGGCTTCGGCAGGCGATGTGGAACGGTCGACCGACCTGGGTCGTCAGCCGCTACCAGGACATCAGGGCCGCACTGGTCGACCCGCGGCTGTCGGCGGAGACGCTCCCGGACCTGTTCGATGCGGCCAACGACAGCGCGGCGCCCGTGGTTTTCGCGCGAATCGACGATCCCGAGCATCATCGGTTGCGGCGCATGATGACCAGCCAGTTCACCTTCCGGCGCACCGAGGCGATGCGGCCGCAGATCCAGGAATTGGTCGACGAATACCTGGACGCGATGATCAACAAGGGCCCACCTGGCGACATCGTGCGCGACTTCGGCCTGCCGGTCCCATCGCTGGTGATCGCGCTGCTGCTGGGCGTGCCGCCCGAGGATCTCGAGCTCTTTCAGCACAACACCTCCGTCGGATTGGACGTGAACTCGACCGACGAGGAGCGGGCACATGGCTTCATCGAGATGTACGCCTACATCCAGGAGTTGGTAGCGCGCAAGCAGCGCGAACCGGGCGACGACCTGATCAGCCGGCTGATCACCGACTACGTCGCGACCGGCCAACTCGACTACAACACCGTCGCGGTCAACGCCGTGATCATGATGCAGGCCGGCCACGAAACCACAGCCAACATGATCTCGCTCGGAACCGTTGTGCTGCTTGAACATCCGGACGTCTACGAGCGTATCGGGCAGACCGATGATGTCGCCGTCGTCGCCAATGCCGTCGAGGAACTCCTGCGTTATCTCTCGATCGTGCACGCCCAAGTGGACCGGATCGCCACCGAAGACCTCGTTCTCGGCGGCCAGCAGATCCGGGCCGGGGACAGATTGTTGATGAATCTGCCCGCCGGAAACTGGGACACCGAGTTCGTCAACAGCCCAGAGACTTTGGACATCGCCCGAAATGCTCGCGGGCATGTCGCTTTCGGCTACGGAACCCACCAGTGCATCGGAGCCAACCTGGCCAGAGTCGAGATGCAGGTGGCGTTCGCAACGTTGGCGCGCCGTCTTCCCGGACTTCGACTGGCCGTGCCGCCGGATGAGCTGAAGTTCAAGGACGCCGACATCTACGGCATGAAAGAACTCCCGGTCACCTGGTGAGCAACAAGTTGCGGTTCGACGATCAGGTTGCCGTGATCACCGGCGCAGGCGGCGGTCTGGGTATGCAGTACGCCCGCCTATTGGCTTCCCGCGGTGCTCGCGTCCTGGTCAACGACATCGGCGGCTCGGTGACGGGTTCGGGCTCGAACACCGATGCGGCGGCCGCGGCCGTCGAGAAGATCCGCCGCCGCGGCGGCGAGGCGGTCGCCGACGCGCATAGCGTGGCCACACCCGAAGGGGGACAAGCGATCATCGACGCCGCCCTACATGCCTGGGGACGTGTGGACATCGTGATCAACAATGCCGGCATCGTCCGTGACGCACCATTCGAAGACATCACCGCCGACCGGCTCGATCCGTTGGTGGACGTGCATCTAAAGGGCGCGTTTCATGTGACCAGGCCGGCCTGGAAACGGATGCGCGAGCAGGGTTATGGACGAATCCTCAACACCTGCTCGGCTGCCGGACTGCTCGGCGCCGAACGAATGAGCAATTATGGCGCGGCGAAAACCGGGTTGGTCGGCTTGACGCGGGTACTTGCGGCCGAAGGAGCCGAGCACAACATCAAGGTCAACGCGATCGCGCCGATCGCCCATACCCGGATGCTGGCGCATTCGGTCGAAAGTGCTGCCTATCCGGACGACCCGTCGGCCCAAGCCATACTCGACGATCTTGTGGCCCGATATCTTCACAAGCTGGATCCAGCCCTGGTCGCCCCCGTCGCGGCATTCCTGACGCATCGCGATTGTCCGGTTTCCGGTGAGATTTACACCGTCGGCGCCGGACACGTCGCCCGGTTCTTCATCGGTCGGACCCACGGCTTCTACAGCCCTGAACTCTCGGTCGAGCAAGTGCGTGACCATCTCGATGAGATCCGCGACGAGGTCGGTTACACCGTTCCAGGAGGGCCTGCCGACGAGATGGCCGCATTGTTCGCGACGATCACGGCGGACCAACCGAACTGACGGTTATAGGTGGCTGGCGGCGTACCCCGCAGCTTGCGCGGTCATCCCGTTCGCCGGATACGACGCGTGCGCGAAGCTCGGCAGTCCGCCCGGATCGCCGTTGCAGATGGTGTCGCCGTCAGCGCACAAGTCGTCCGTTTTCGGCGCATACAGCGGACCGACGGCGATCAGCGGCGCGCCGTAATTCTGCAGCCATTGCTGCGACGGCTTTCCGAACAGCGTCACCGCGGCGACGTGGCTGGCGACCTCAGGCGGCATCGGCTTGGGTAAATATGACACGTATTCGGCCGGCACTCCGGCGGGTACCGACCCCGAAGTGACGGCGGCGGCCACGGCCGCGCCCTGGGAATACCCGCCGAGCACAATCCTGGTCTTGGGGCAGTTGGCGGCAGTTGCCTCGATATGACTGCCAGCGTCCTTGACCCCGTCGAGGAAGCTCTGGGCGAATTCGATGCGGTCGGAGAAATTGCCGCTGGCCTGGTAGTTGACCGGGTACACGTCGAGCGACTTAGGGCCGATCGCGGTGCGTAGTTCGTCGACGAACGGCTCTCCGATGCCGCCGACACCGGCCGGCTCACCGGTGCCGCGGGCGAACACCGCCTCGACATCCGGGCACGGCTGCGCCGACGCGACCGGCATGGGTGCTAGCAACAACCCGCCGAGGATCGCTGGCGCTGCGAAAAGGACACGGCCGAACTGGCTGAAAGACATGCATCCCATTCTGGCGTAACGAACGCGAACGTGCCGAAAGGGCCCAGCGCCCGTCGCAACCGGTCCGCCCACGGATGCTATGACGTCTCGTCGGAGTCGTCGAGGACGCTGACCGCGATGCCATAGGGCAGGAAACGGACTTTGCGGGTGGCGTCGGTGTTGTTCTTGTTCGCGCGCAACGCGTGGAGTTCGCTGGCGTACACCTCCTCGACGCGCGCGCCGCCGTCGGCGCTGACCGTGTAGATCGCCCACACCCCGTCGCCGGCTTCGCCGGTGGTCTCCGGCCTGGTCCGGGTGCGCCGGGTCAGGTCCTCGAAGACCGACGACCATCCGACCCGCTCACCGGGCGTGGCAAAAAACCGGCTGACGCCCCCGAGTGCCTCGCGAAGCCCCTCGGTCGCGTCGCGGATCACGTGCTCGAAGTCTTCCGGCTCAAAACCGAATCGGCCCTTGTCGTCGTCCATTGCAGCCTCCTGGCAGCTCACTCCCGATAAAACCAGTGTGCGCATTTCGGGCGGCTCGCGCCATGCCTAGTAGCCGTAGCCCGGCCCCGCGTAGGGGTTCTGCGGCATATACGGGCTCTGTTGATACGGATTCTGCTGGTAGGGGCTTTGTTGATACGGGTTGGGTTGCTGATACGGGTTCTGCGGCTGCTGGCTGGCCCCGCCCTGGCCTTCGGGCACTTGAACCGGGATCGGCACCGGTAGGAAGGGCAGGTTCAAGTACGTCGTCGTCATCACCGGTGACGACGGAGCGCTCGACGTCGGCGGTGGCGGTGGCGGCGGCGTCGTGCTCGGGGTCGTACTCGGCGACGGCGTTGTCGTCGGCTGCGGCGCGGTGGTCGTGGCCCGCGCCGTGGTGCGCGGCGGAGGCGGCGGGTCATACGTCACCACCGGAGGCGGCGGAGGCGGCGGCGGCGGTGCCTCGCTGGTCGGCGGCGGCGCCACGATCGGCGAGGGTTCCGCGCTGGGCGGGGGTGGCGCCACGCTCGGCGACGGGAGTTGCGAGCTCAGCGGCGGCGGCGGTGGCGCCGTGGTGCTGCTACTGGGCAGCGTCGGGGTGCGGTTGGCGCTGGTCAGGGTGAAAGCCACTCCGCCGATCGCCACCATCGAGACCAGCGCGGCGAGCCCGAGGAACAGCTGCGGCAGCCGCATCCCGCGCGCCCGGCCCACGGCGGGCGGCTCATACTTCGGCAGTTGCATCAGTTGCGACGGAGTCGCGCGGTTGTCGTAGGAGTCGTACGGCTCGCCGGTGTACACCACCGGCTCGTCGTGGGAATCGTCGGCCTGTGACCATGCCAGCTGGGTCAGCCGTTCCGACGGGTCGTCCAACAGCGCGCCAGCGGTCGGGATGTCGAACGTGCCGGTCGACGCACCGAACGTGCCGGTGGGAGTCCCGAGGGCGCCGGTGGGCGCAAGGAAATGACCGGTGGTGGCGAGTCCGCTGGTGGCCGTGGCGAAACCGCCGGTCGACGCACCTACCAGCGCCGCCATCGTCGTCTCTTCGCGTCCGCCGTCCCGCTGCTCGATCGGCTGGCGGCTGGAAAGCTTCACGGCGCCGACGGCCGTCGCGAGCCCGGGCTGGATGGCGGTTATCACCGATGTCTTGGTGTGTGACGAAAGCCGCTGCGCGACAACCGGAATCTTGGCCGTACCACCGGCCATGGCAACGGCAGCGAGGTCCTTGCTACGAACCTTGTTGCGGCGCAACATGTCGTCGAAGGCAGCGAACACCCCGTCGAGTCGCTCTTCGATCAGGCTGTCGAACTCTGCTCGGCTTATCTCCAAACGGGTGCGCCGACCGGGTAGGTCGAGGGCCAACTCGGTGGTGTCGTCGGTGGACAGCCGCTCTTTGGCCAGCCGGCATTCCTCACGCAGACCGGCGAATTGCCCGACGACTGCGGTGTCGGCGGGATCGGCGCCGCTGCTGGGGCCCGCGCTGTCCAACGCATGGAGCATCAGCGCCTGGTCAACGAGGTCACCGGAGAAGTCTTCATAACGCAGCGTGTCGCCGATCGGCGTGAAGTCCGACGCGGCGTCCGCCAGGGTGATGGTGGTCCCCCCACCGCCGAAGTCGAGCAGCGCGACAACGCCCTTGCCGGGCAGGCGGGAATCAGAGTTGAGCGCGGTCAGCGCGGCAACCGAATCCGGGACGATGCGCGGCGCGATGCCACCGTGCACGAAGTCGGCGTGGGTGTTCAACGCGGCTTGCATGCCCTGCAACGCTTCTGAGCCCCAGTGCGCCGGAACGGCCATGGTGATGTTCGATGTCGCAGCGTCGCCGCCGGTCTCGCTGATCAACGCATCCAACGCCTCGACCAGCAGCAGCGACGGGTCATGAGACGTTCCATCGGCAGACTTCAGGGTCGTGGATCCGCCGATTCGTTCGACGAAACCGGTCATCAGCGTGCCGGTATCGTCGACGTCCGGGCCTGCTGAATCTTTCTCGGGCAGGCCCAATTCCGGAGCACGATCCGGAAACAGCGTCAGTACGGCGCGCCGCGACACAGGCGGCTTACCGCTGCGGACCGCGACTAAGTTTGTGGTCCCGATCGATAACCCCAACGGGTCATACATAAAGCGAATACCTTCGTCGATTGCGTTCGGTGGCCAGCGTCAACGATAACGGCGGGTTGCGCTATGGCCATCGGGCACAAGATCATCGGTATCCGCTCGATGCGGTTGCGTCACCGAAGTGAGACAGCCGGCAGCTTGACAGATCGACTGGCGTCAGGCCACGGTCAGTGGCAGCGATCGCCGCGGCTGGAATTCGAAAGTCGCTCCGCCGCTCACTTTGGCGATCGCGACCTCAGACAGCTCCTTTGTCGCAGTGTCGGTTTCGCACAACTCGGCGGTCCAGTGGGTGCCGGTGCCGGTGACCCGGACTTCGATGCGCGGGTCCACTGCGGTCGCGATCGCCTGCAGCGGCTGGACCGACTCCGGCGAACACAGCGAGATCCATGCTGCGTCGTCGTGGGCTGCTGACGGCTGGATCGTCAGGTGATCGCCGACGTCGGCGTTCACGTAGCCGAGCGGGTTGAACAGCGGATGCAGCTCGAAAACCTTTCGTATTCCGTCGATTCCGGCGGGCAGGTCGAGTGCCCGATGGATGCGCTCCGCCCCGAGGCCGGACACGCCGATCAGCTGGCGAGTGCAGATGGAGTCGGCCAGCTCGGTGTCCGATCCCGCACGCGCGCGCACCGCAATCGCGAAGGACAGATACAGCAGATGCATCTGCAGGCATACTTCGTCGGCCATCCGCACCAGTGCCGAATGCGAGTACGCAGCGAAGTCGAAGTCGGACACCACCGGGCCGGAATAATCGGCCAGCCCCTCGTCGGACGGGTCGATCGGATCCAACTCCCAAGTGGCAGCGCGGGTTTGAGCGACGATATCCAGCGCCGGGATGCCTTCGACGGGCGGGTACGACTCGTCGATGACCACCGTCCAGGCGCAGTGCGGATGCCGATCCGACGGGGTTCGGGGCGGGCGGTGGATGGGACGCACCTGCGCGCGCGCGTTGGTCGCGACCGCGGTGGCGTCAAAGGTCGGGTCCTCGATGGTGTGGCACATGCCGAAGACGTAATCGGGACCCATCGGTTCCACGTCGAGCAGCGCGCCGCAATGGTCGAGATGGAATTCGCCGTGCCAGCGATCGTGAATCGTGTAGCGGAAGTCCATGAACTGAGGCGGCGCCCCGATATCGAGCTGCAATCCCTTGAAGATTGTCGGGACGTCCACACCTTCGTAGTTCAGCGCACGCTGCATGCGCCGGGTGTAGATCGGGCTGGCGCCGGCCCACTCCTCGATGGCGATCTGCACCATTTCGTCGCGCCCGAACGCCTGGATGCACCACGCCATCCCGGAGCGATCGATCATCTGGCCGATCAGCAGCAGCTCGGGTAGCAGAACGGCGAGCTGGCCGCGGGACAGCTGGGCGTAGTGGGATTGGGTCACTGCCCAAAAATAAAGCCGGCTATGTTATAAAGTCAACAATGTCTCTTTCCGCAGGCCATAAGGCCAGCTCGGCCGTCAGCCCCACCCGACGGACGAGTTCGCCGCGCAAACGCGGCGACGACACCCGCGCGAAGATCATCGACGAGACGGTTCGCTGCATCATGGAGGAAGGCTTCGCCGCCGCGACCGCAAAGCATGTCGCTGAACGGGCAGGCGTCACCTGGGGAGTGATTCAGTATCACTTCGGCGACCGCAACGGGCTGTTGATGGCCGTCGTCGACGACGGGGTGGCCCGACTGCTGGAGAGCCTCTCGTCAGCCGATGTCAGCGAACTGCCGATGCGGGAGCGCGTCGAGGTCGTCGTCGACACCGCCTGGAGTTGCTACAGCAGCCCCACGTCGATGGCGGCATTCGAGATCCTGCGGGCCAACCGAGGGAGCTCGTCGCGCCGGCACCTGTTTGAGATGAACGCGGCGATCAATCAGCTTGGCCGCCTCATCACCGATGATGCCGCCAATAACGGCGTGGCTGAAGTAATTTGGGCGACGTTGCGTGGTGTGGTGCTGGCGCAGATGATCGTTGGGACGCCGGTCGACTGGCAACGGGAGCGGCGCGCGCTCATCGAGATGGTCACGCACTACCTGGGCACAACATCGCGTGTGCTGCAATGACGAGATGATCTCCCCGGAACGCGACGCCTGGCTGGCCGACGTCACCGCGATACAAACGATCAAATACCGCTATCTGCGCGGACTGGACACCAAGCACTGGGACGATTTCGCCGACACGCTCACCGATGATGTGATCGGCGACTACGGCTCGTCGATGGGCGAAGAACATCACTTCACCAACCGCGCCGACCTCGTCGAGTACATGCGTTCGCAGCTCGGGCCGAGCGTGATCACCGAGCACCGCGTCACCCATCCCGAAATCGAGGTGAACGGTGACGAAGCCACCGGCACCTGGTATCTGCAAGACCGGGTGATCGTGGCCGAATTCGACTTCATGCTGATCGGCGCCGGGTTTTACCACGATCGATACCGTCGCACCGTCGACGGATGGCGGATCAGCGCGACCGGATACGACCGGACCTACGACGCGACGCTGTCGCTGAAGAACCTCGACTTCAAGGTGACGCCGGGCAGCGCTCTGGCGTTATAGCCAAAAAGGTGTAGCGGCAATCAGTTACTGGGTGATCGCCATCACTGCACCGGGCCGCAGCCACTGAATCACCTGAACCAGCTTGGCATCATCGATCGCGACACAGCCCTCTGTCGCGCCACCGTCGGTGGTGTGAAA
>JAVHWH010000212.1:0-3941 GCA_032159915.1 Mycobacterium sp. | reverse complement strand
GCGTTTCGGCCAGACATCGAAGGCCTGCGCGCCATCGCAGTAGTGGCCGTCGTGCTGTTTCACGCCGGGATCCCCGGGATCGGCGGCGGCTACGTCGGGGTTGACGTCTTCTTCGTCATCTCTGGTTTCCTCATCACCGGGCTGCTCTGGCGCGAGGTCAGGCAGGGCGGAACCGTCCGGCTAAGCCGCTTCTACGGAGCAAGGGCCCGGCGCCTGCTGCCCGCCGCCGCGACCGTCGGCATCGTCACCGCGATCGGCTCTGCGCTGCTGCTGCCGCCGTTACAGGCCAGGACGGTGCTGGGCGACGGCATCGCCAGCGCACTGTATGTCGGCAACTACCGCTTCGCCATGCAGGGCACCGACTACCTGGCGGCTCACGCCGCGCCGTCGCCGTTCCAGCATTACTGGTCACTCGGGGTCGAAGAGCAGTTCTATCTACTCTGGCCGGCGCTGATAATCGCGACGGCCTGGCTGACCCGCCGCACCCGCAGCAGGGCTGCGCCGCTCACGGCCGTCGCCGTCATCTCTTTCGCCTTATCGCTGGCGTGGACCCGCAGCTCGCCGCCATGGGCGTTTTTCTCGTTGCCCACCCGAGCCTGGGAACTGGCCGTCGGCGGGCTGGTGGCCCTATCTGCCGCTCACTGGCAACGGCTTCCGGCGCACACGGCCGCGATCGCCGGCTGGGGCGGGCTGGGCGTCGTCCTGCTGAGCTGCATCACGCTGGAGACCGGCACGCCGTATCCGGGCACCGCGGCGCTGCTGCCGGTGCTGGGTACCGCGCTGGTGATCGGCGGAGGCTTCGCCGGCAGGGGAGCCGGCCGGCTGCTGTCCATGCCGCCGATGCGGGCCGTCGGCCGGCTGTCGTATTCCTGGTACCTGTGGCATTGGCCGGTGCTGCTGCTGATGCCGCACATCCTGGGTCACCCGGTGGCGTTGGCCGATCGCCTGGCGGCGGCCATCATTTCCGCCGGGCTGGCGGTGATCACCCTGCATCTGGTGGAGAATCCGGCGCGGTTCGCCGGCACGCTGCGCCGGTCGCCCGAGCGCAGTCTCGCGTTGGGCGGGGCAGTCACCGCCGTCGCGGTCTGCGTCGGCATTGCGCTGTTGACGGTGGTGCCCGTGCCCGTCGGCAAAGGGGCGGCGGCCGCAGCGCCGAAGATTTCGGTGGCACCACCGCCGAACCGCGCCGCCAACCCCTACGACGCGGCCGTCGAGCAGGGATTCGCGCAAGCGCAGGCGGCGGTCGCGGCGTCCGCGGACCTGCGGGCGGTTCCGTCGAATCTGACTCCGCCGCTTGCCGACGCGGCGGCCGACAAAGCCGCAGTCTTCGTCAACGGGTGCGTGCGCTCATGGCGTGACGTCGGGCAAAGCGAATGCGCGACAGCCGATACCGCCTCGCCGACGACGGTGACTCTGGTCGGTGATTCACACGCCGCGATGTGGAATCCAGCTCTGGAGCAGGTTGCCCAGCAACGGCATTGGCGGCTGGAAACGCTCGCCAAAATCACCTGCCCGCTGCAGAAGCTGCCGATCACCAGCCCCTACCTTGGCCGCGAGTACACCGAGTGCGAGCAGTGGCGTGGCGAGATCACTACCCGTTTGCAGGCCGAGCATCCGCGTCTGATCGTGGTTGGCTCGGGCCGGCGCTATGGCGCCGACTTCGGTTTCACCTCCTATGACCCGGCATGGGTGGACGCTCTGGGCCGCATGGTGGCGCAATTACGCCGCACTGGCGCAACGGTTCTGGTACTTGGGCCGGTCCCGGACCCACACTCCACGGTGCCCACCTGCTTGTCCGCGCAGCTGGCCGACGCGAGCGCCTGTTCGCCGCCGCGCTCACAGGCGGTCAATGACGCCGGTATCGCCGCCGAGAATGCGGCGACCACCGCAAATGGCGGCCATTACGCGGATCTGAGCCGGCTGTTCTGCACGGCCCACCGCTGTCCGGTCATCGTCGGAAACGACCTGGTCTTCCGCGACGACAACCACGTGACCATCGCCTACGCTCAGGCGCTGGCACCGGTGCTGGGGGCGCTGGCCGACCAGGCCCTGGGATAAAGGACGCCTGAACGCCGGAACCGGGAATGACGATTCTCGACTTTTCGTGGTCGAAAGTGGATAGCATTTGTTTGCTGGATTCAGCAAAACGAGTTTGTGGCAAGAGGCGTCATGACAATGAAAGCCAAGATCTTCGCCGTTTGCCCGATCTGCACTGTTCTCATAACGGCTCTCAGCACCGTTGCTGATCTTCCCGCGCACGCAGACGATTTGGGGACTGCCGTGTACAGCGGCGTCAACCGGCTTCGCCAGACATGCGGGGTGATCGGCGACGACCCGGGTTTGACCGCAGCAGCGCAGCGGCACGCCAACGACATGCTGCAGACCGGTGTGGGTGGCCACATCGGTTCGGACGGCTCTTCACCGCAGGCGCGTATCACCGATGCGGGCTATGCCAGGTCCGGCTACACGGGCGAGATCGTCTACTGGGGTACTGGATCCCTTGGTACTCCAAGCGCAGCGCTCGACGCGTGGATGGAAAGTCCGCCACACCGCGCGATCATCGTGAACTGCGCATTCACTGCGGGCGGTTTTGCCGTCGCCTCGGACGGCAACAAGATGACCGCCGTCGGCGACTTCGCGGCTCCTTAAAGCCGAAGCCGGGCCGAGCTGGTTGGCATCACCATTGCCTTCGCCGCACAAATCGCAAAATGCCCCGTGATTCTTCGTGCCAAGGCTATTCACTGGGGTCATTGATTAGTCCTCCGGATCTGGAAAATTATCGACGCAATCGACCATCAGGGGCGCAAGCTGCATTCATGCAGCGATCGGCCGACGAAAGGACGTGCGCTACGTCCAGCTGGCGTATCCGCTCGCGAGGCTGCTGACACGACACGAATCGACGAGGAGGTTGGGGGAATGGACTTCGCCGTGTTATCCCCAGAAATCAATTCCGGGAAGATGTACACCGGCCCCGGAGCGGGGCCGATGTTGGCCGCCGCCGCGGCCTGGGACGGACTCGCTACCGAATTGCACTCGGCGGCAACCTCATACGAGTCGGTGATCTCCGAGTTGATCGCGGGCCCCTGGCTTGGCGCCGCATCAGTGGCGATGACAGCCGCAGCCGCACCTTATGTCGCGTGGATGCGATCCACCGCCACCCAGGCCGAGCAGACAGCCGCCCAAGCCAAAGCGGCGGCGGCCGCCTATGAGGTGACGTTCGCGGCGGTGGTCCCCCCACCGGTGATCGCAGCCAACCGTGCCTTGCTACAGGCTCTGGTGACGACCAATCTATTCGGGCAAAACACTCCGGCGATCGCTGCCACCGAGGCGCTCTACGCCGAAATGTGGGCACAAGATGCCACGGCGATGTACGGCTACGCGGGCGCGTCGGCGTCCGCGACTACGCTGCCTCCATTCACTGCCGCACCGCAGACGACCAACGGAACATCGGCCGTAGCGGGCGCGCAGACAGCGGCGACTCAGCTGGCCTCCACGACAGCGCAGGCCCTCACGTCGCCAGCCGCGGCTACTGACACTTTGGGCACGCTGGCGGACCTCATCGATATCGTGCTGTTCCTGCCGAATGTGGCTCAGGTTGGGTTGACGCCCCTGAACACCACCGGTCTATTTACCGACTTATCGTTCGACGACGATGAACTCCGCGATGAGGCGTTGAAAGGTACCGAAGACCAAATCGCGGCCAAATTGGGAATTCCCGGTTACGTGTCCCAGCCGCTTGGCGACGCCGCCCCAGGCACGACGCCAGGGCTGGCGACAGCGTTGCGTCCGGCGGAGTTCCCTTCGGTGACAGCAGGTCTGGGTAAAGCTCCAATGGTCGGAAGGTTGTCGGTACCACCACCCTGGACTGTGGCTGCCCCAGAGATCAGGCTCGCCGCGTTGACGATGCCGACCACCAGCCTGGGTGCCGTTCCAGAAGTCAC
>JAVHWH010000207.1:0-5207 GCA_032159915.1 Mycobacterium sp. | reverse complement strand
CCGTTTCTCACGCGCCGAACCGGTCGATCACCTCACGGGCCAACGAGCGGTAGGCGGCCGCGCCGCCCGATTTCGGAGCCCAGGAGGTGATCGGTTCGCCGGCGACAGTGGTCTCCGGGAAGCGGACAGTACGGCTGATGACGGTGTCGAACACCAGATCGCCGAAGCGTTCCACGACGCGGGCCATCACCTCGCGGGAGTTCACGGTTCGCGGGTCGTAGCGGGTGATCAGGATTCCGCTGATGTCGAGCTTGGGGTTGAGTCGGTCGCGCACCTTCTCGACGGTGTCGGTCAGCAAGGCCAGACCGCGTAGCGAGAAGAATTCACATTCGGTCGGAATGACGACGCCGTCGGAGCAGGCCAGTCCATTGACGGTGAGCAGGCCCAGCGACGGTTGGCAGTCGATCAGGACGTAGTCGTAGCGGTCCAGCACCGGGTGCAGCGCACGGGCCAGTGTGTGCTCGCGGCCCACCTCGTTGACGAGCTGGATCTCCGCGGCGGACAGGTCGATGTTGCTCGGCACCAGGTCCAGATTCTTGACGCGGGTGTGCATCAGCACGTTGTCCAGCGACACTCGCGGCTCGATCAGCAGGTTGTGAATGGTGTGTTCCAGCTCGTAGTGCGGCACACCCAGGCCCGCGGACAACGCGCCCTGCGGGTCGAGGTCCACCAGCAGCACCCGGCGGCCGTACTCGGCGAGTGCGGCGCCCAGGTTGATCGTGGACGTGGTCTTGCCGACGCCGCCCTTCTGGTTGCACATCGCCACGACCTTGGCCGGCCCGTGCGAGCTGCGCGGCTTGGGTTCGGGGATCGCCCGCGGTGGGCGCCCGGTCAGGCCGACTTCAATGCCGCTGTCGGCGTCGTCAGTCATCAGCGCCGCAGGGTTGATCGCCAGGTCATGCGCGGCGGTCGGGAAATGGCGGACATCGCAGCAGAGTCTAACGGTTATCCGCGGCCGCGCCGGGAGACCCGCAACAACGCCACCAGCGAATTTGGGGCGCCCGGTTGATTCACCCGGCGGGCTAGGGTGACGACCATGAGTCTCAAGCAGCGCATCCCCCTGCTGCGGTGGTCGTTTTGGCGGATGGCGGCCGGCGCCCGCAACATCACCACGACGGGCCAGATCGGTGACCGGCGTGAAGCGGCCGCAGTCGAGTACGTTCTCGCGCACGCCCGAGCGGGCGACATCGACGATGTCATCGCGACCATCGACCGGTTCGCCTACGAGAAGTCGATGCTGATCAATGTCGGCGATGAAAAGGGTGCGCTGCTGGACGCGGCAGTTCGGCGAGCCGAGCCGAAGGTGGCTCTCGAGCTGGGCACCTACTGCGGTTACGGGGCGCTGCGGATCGCCCGCGCGGCGCCAGGGGCCCAGGTCTACTCCGTCGAGCTGGCCGAAGCCAACGCCGTCAATGCCCGTCAGATCTGGGCACATGCCGGGGTTGCCGATCGGATCACTTGCGTGGTGGGCACCATCGGCGACGGCGGCCGCACGCTCGACGCGCTTGCCGCTGACCACGGATTCTCCTCCGGCGCATTGGATTTCGTGTTTCTCGACCACGACAAAGACGCTTATCTGGTTGATCTGCTGAGCATTCTCGACCGGGGCTGGCTGCACACCGGCGCGATCGTGGTCGCCGACAACGTCCTTGTCCCCGGGGCGCCCAAGTACCGGCAATACATGCGTCAGCAGCAGGGCACGCTCTGGAACACCGTGGAACACAAGGCGCACGTGGAGTACCAGAGCCTGATCTCGGATCTGGTACTGGAGTCGCAGTACCTGGGCGGCTAGCGCGCCCTCGGGTGAGCTTCAGCCCAGACTTCGCGCAGTGCGTGCACGGTGACCATCGTGTAGATCTGCGTAGTGGTCACCGACGCGTGTCCCAGCAGTTCCTGCACGACGCGGACATCAGCTCCGCCTTCGAGAAGATGCGTAGCGAAGGAATGCCTCAACGTGTGCGGTGATACGCCGGAGGCGATGCCGGCGCGCTCCGCGGCGTCCTGCAGCACCTGCCATGCGCTCTGACGCGACAGCCGCCCGCCGCGGGCATTGAGGAAGATCGCCGGGGTGCCTCGGCCGCGACGCGCCAGATCCGCGCGGCCGCGAACCAGGTAGGCGTCCAACGCCTGGACCGCGGGACGTCCGATCGGGACCAGCCGCTGCTTACCGCCCTTGCCGCGCAGCAGTACCGAACGGGCATGGGTGTCGATGTCGTCGACGTCGAGCCCGACCGCCTCGGAAATTCGCGCACCGGTGGAGTAGAGCAGTTCCAGCAACGCGCGATTCCGCAGCGTCAGCGGGCCGTCGGAGGGACTGTCACCGCCGGCGCCGGCCAGTAACACGAGCACCTGGTCGACGCTGAGGCTCTTGGGCAGTCGCCGACCCGGCGTCGGCGGCTTGACGGCCTGCGCAACGTCGAACTCGGCCAGTCCCTCCGCCGCGGCGAACCGGTGGAATCCGCGCACCGCGATCAGTGTGCGTGCCGCAGACACCGCCGACAGCGGTGCAACACCGGAGTCCGGGTCTCCGCGGCGCAGTGCCATCAGGAATTCGCTGACGTCGTCTTCGGCGACTTTGGCCAAGTCGTCGACGCCGCGGGTGGTCAGGTGCTCGAAATAGCGCCGCAGATCCCGGCGATACGAGCTCAGCGTATTGGCGGCGACACCCCGTTCGATCGTCAGATGATCGAGGTATCCCTGCAGCTGGCCTTCCAACGGCGGCGCCAGTGTCGTCACTGCGCGGTTTTCCTTGCCCTGAAGGCCGTCGGCCGGTCGATCCACGGCGCGTCCACCGGCCGTGGCTCCGCGAGACCATCGCTGACCGCGTGGGCCGCCAGAATTCCGCTCACTGCAAGGGAATTGACGATGTCACCGCTGAAGACGCGCTGGACCGCTTCCGCGATCGAAAACCAGCCCAGGGTCAAATCGGCTTCTTCGTCGTGCGCCTCGGGCCGTTTGACCTGTGTCAGTCCGGTGGCGAGGAACACCCGCACCGACTCGTCGCTGAACCCGGGCGCCGAATCCAGATCAATGAGCACTTGCCAGGTCTCCGCCTGCAGGCCGGCTTCCTCGTGCAGCTCGCGGGCGGCGGTCACCTGAGGCGCCTCGCCGTCGATGTCGAGCAGACCGGCGGGCAACTCCCAGAGACGTCGAGCGAGCGGGTGACGGTATTGGTAGACCATCGGGATCCGGCCCTCGTCATCCATGGCCACGATCGCCACCGCGCCGAAATTCTCGACGACTTCGCGCGTCACGATGTTGCCGCCGGGCATCCGGACATGGTCGGTGCGCAACGCGAAAATCTTGCCGACGTGCAGAGTTTCGGACGAGGTCGTCTCGAAGGCGTGCTCACCCACGAGTGACGGGTTCAGGTTCGGACAGCGATGACTCTGCCCCGTCGTGCTGCTCGCTGCCGTTGGCCCGCTGTTCCGGAATTTCCAGGGACAACCGCTCGCCCGCCTTGTACTCGATCGCAGCGCCGATGAACCCGGTGAACAGCGGATGCGGCCGGGTGGGTCGGCTCTTGAGCTCGGGATGCGCCTGAGTACCGACGACGAACGGATGCATCTCCGCCGGATACTCGACGAACTCGACCAGATGCCCGTCGGGAGAGGTACCGGAGAACTTCAGGCCGCTCTCGGCGATGCGATGCCGGTAGGCGTTGTTGACCTCGTAGCGATGCCGATGCCGCTCGGACACCTCGGTCGACTGGTAAGCCTGGGCGACAATCGAGCCGGCCGCCAGAACCGCCGGATAGGCGCCCAGCCGCATCGTCCCACCCAGGTCTGCCTCACCGGCGACGATCTCTTGCTGGTCGGCCATCGTCGAGATCACCGGGTCCGGGGTATTGGGATCGAACTCCGCGGAGTTCGCTCCGGTCAGACCTACCGAGCGGGCGGCCTCGATCACGATGCACTGCATGCCGAGGCATAGTCCCAGGACGGGTAACCCGCGCGCCCGCGCAAGCGAGATAGCGCCGATTTTGCCCTCGATGCCCCGGATGCCGAAACCACCGGGAATCAGCACACCGTGAACATCCTCGAGCACCGCGGCCGCTCCGCCTGGGGTCTCGCAGTCGTCCGAGCCCACCCAACGGATATCGACCTTCGCGCGGTGCTTGAAACCGGCCGCCCGTAACGCCTCGCTTACCGAGAGATAGGCATCGGATAGGTCGATGTACTTGCCCACCAACGCAATTCGCACCGTTTCGTGCGGGTCATGCACCCGGCGCAGCAAGTCGTCCCATTCGGTCCAGTCGACGTCGCGGAACGGCAGATTGAGCCGGCGCACGACGTAGGCGTCCAGCTCCTCGCGGTGCAGAACTTTCGGGATGTCATAGATCGACGGCGCGTCGGGGGTGGAGATGATCCCGTCGATGTCGACGTCACACATCAGCGCGATCTTGTTCTTCAGCGGCTCGGGCACGTCGCGGTCGCAGCGCAGGATCAGCGCGTCCGGAGCGATACCGATGCTGCGCAGTGCATTCACCGAGTGCTGGGTGGGTTTGGTCTTGAGCTCCCCCGACGGCGCCAGGTAGGGGATCAATGACACATGCAGGAAGAAGACGTTCTCGCGGCCGATGTCGTGACGCACCTGCCGCGCCGCCTCGAGGAAGGGCTGCGACTCGATGTCGCCGACGGTTCCACCGATCTCGGTGATCACCACGTCCGGCCGCCTGCCGTCGGCGTCCGGCGCGGCCATCGCCAGAATGCGACGCTTGATCTCATCGGTGATGTGCGGGATGACCTGGACGGTGTCCCCGAGGTATTCACCGCGGCGCTCCTTGGCGATGACGGTCGAATAGACCTGGCCGGTGGTGACATTCGCCGAGCCGGACAGGTCACGGTCGAGGAAGCGCTCATAGTGGCCAACGTCCAGGTCGGTTTCGGCACCGTCCTCGGTGACGAACACCTCACCGTGCTGAAACGGGTTCATGGTGCCCGGGTCGACGTTGAGATAGGGATCCAGCTTCTGCATCGTCACCTGCAGCCCGCGCGCGGTTAGCAACTGTCCGAGGCTGCTCGCGGTCAGTCCCTTACCGAGCGACGAGGCAACCCCGCCGCTGACGAAGAGATGCTTGGTGGCGGTCTGCGGATGCTTTCGCAATGTGGCGACCTCCGTGAAGACGGCGCAGGGCTAGCCTCTGATGAGGGCTGTTTTCCAGCTTTGGGCCTGCCGACCCACGGAAACTTACCCTAACAAATTCT
>JAVHWH010000201.1:0-17938 GCA_032159915.1 Mycobacterium sp. | reverse complement strand
ACCAATACCAGCCGCAACAGCGTGAGCACGTTGGCGAGGTTGGTGACCCGAACGCGCGGGACCACCGGACCTGACTGCGGCTGCCCCGACACGGCAACAGGATATCGGTTACCGGCCCGACCGGCTCCTATTGCCCGCTCTCCCCCGCAAGCGGGAGGTGCCCCCACCTCATCGCGCCACGCGTCCCCCTCGCCGCTGCGCGGCCGGAGGCGCCCCCACTGCATCGTCGCCGGGCGGTCTCAAACCGATACTCTGCAATTCGTGAACGCAGCCAGCGGACCACCGCCCGCCCGGCCGACGATCCGGCGGGCGCACACCTCTGACGTGCCGCTGATCAAGCAACTGGTCGACACCTACGCGGGCAGGATCCTGCTGGAAAAGAACCTCGTGACGTTGTATGAGGCCATTCAGGAGTTCTGGGTGGCCGAGCTCGAGGGCCGGGTGGTCGGCTGTGGCGCGCTGCACGTGTTGTGGGCCGATCTCGGCGAGATCCGCACGGTGGCCGTCCATCCGTCGATGACTGGCCGAGGCGTCGGCCATGCCATCGTCGACCAACTCCTGCGCACGGCCCGCGACCTCCAGTTGCAGCGGCTGTTCGTGCTGACCTTCGAGACCGAGTTCTTTGCCAGACACGGCTTTACCGAGATCGAGGGCACACCTGTGACTGCCGAGGTCTTCGAGGAGATAAGCCGCTCCTATGACATCGGTGTCGCCGAATTCCTGGACCTCAGCTACGTCAAGCCGAACACCTTGGGCAACTCGCGGATGCTGCTGGTGCTTTGACAAGAAGGGTCAAAAAGTGGGCTCTCAACCCGTTGTCGTCATCACCGGCGCCTCCCAGGGCATCGGCGCCGGCCTGGTCGCCGGTTACCGCAGCCTCGGCTACGCCGTCGTCGCCAACTCGCGAAACATGCCACCGAGCGACGATCCGATGGTGCTCGCGGTCGCCGGGGATATCGCCCAACCGGGTGTCGGCCAACGCATCGTCGACGCCGCGTTGGAGCGGTTCGGACACATTCGGTCGGTCGTCAACAACGCCGGCATCTTCATCGCCAAGCCGTTCACCGAGTACACCGACGCCGACTATGACGCGATCACCGGCGTCAATCTGCGCGGCTTCTTCGAAGTTTCCCGCGCTGCGGTGTCGGCGATGCTGAGCTCCGGAGAAGGCGGACACCTGGTCAACATCTCCACCAGCCTGGTGGACCACGCGGACTCTACGGTTCCGTCCGCGCTGGCGTCGCTGACCAAAGGCGGGCTGAACGCGGTGACCAAGGAACTGGCCATCGAGTACGCGAAGCACGGCATCCGTTGTAACGCCGTCGCTCTGGGCGACATCCGCACCCCGATGCACGACCCAGCGACCTACGAGGCGCTGGCCAAGAGGCATCCACTGGGGCGGGTGGGTGAGATCGACGATGTCGTCGACGCGGTGTTGTACTTGGAGAGGTCGTCCTTCGTCACCGGCGAGATCCTGCATGTGGACGGGGGTCAAAGTGCCGGACACTGACGACGCCTTGCGCGACGCCCTGAACCGCTGGAAGGCCGGCATCGACGCACACCAGCCCGAGCGGGTCGCCGAAGTCTTCAGCGAGGACGCCATCTTTCAGGGCCTGCGCCCGTACAGCGTCGGCCGCCAGGGCGTCATCGAGTATTACGCGAGCCAACCACCGGGCATGACGGTGGACTACCAGATCCTGCAGACCCGCCGGCTGAGCGCACACCAGGTGCTCGGATACGTCCGCGCTGACTTCGCCTTCCCAGATCGGCATATCGTCGGCGTGTTCCTCGGCGTGGTGGTATCGCACACCGAGGACGGGTGGAGCATCATCTACTATCAGGCGTCGCGGCTCGACTAAAGGCGGAATTGCTTGCAGCTCAACCTGTCTCGTCATCATCTACGGAACCGTCGGCGTTAGCACCGCCGCGGATCAGCATCAACGTCGCGGCCAAGTCCTCGGGTTTGACCAGCACATCGCGAGCCTTGGATCCTTCGCTGGGGCCGACGATTTCGCGCGTTTCCATCAAATCCATCAGCCGGCCGGCTTTGGCGAACCCGACCCGAAGTTTGCGCTGCAGCATCGATGTCGAGCCGAACTGACTCGAAACCACCAACTCGACGGCTTGCAGGAAGACGTCCATGTCGTCGCCGATGTCGGGGTCGACGTCCTTGCGCTCGCCGGTGGCCTTGGCCGCGGTGACGCCCTCGGTGTACTCGGGCTCCGCCTGCTCTTTGCAGGCGCTGACGACGGCCTGAATCTCTTCGTCGGAAATGTAAGCGCCCTGTAGCCGTACGGGCTTGCCGGCCCCCATCGGCAGGAACAGGCCGTCGCCCATACCGATCAGCTTCTCCGCGCCGGCCTGATCCAAAATCACTCGGCTGTCGATCAGCGACGACGTGGCGAACGCCAGCCGCGACGGCACATTGGTCTTGATCAAACCGGTGACCACATCGACCGACGGCCGCTGAGTGGCCAATACCAGGTGAATCCCTGCGGCACGGGCTTTTTGGGTGATACGAACGATGGCGTCCTCGACGTCACGCGGGGCGGTCATCATCAAGTCGGCCAACTCGTCGACGATGGCGACCACATAGGGGTAGGGCCGGTACACGCGCTGGCTGCCCAGCGGTGCGGTGATCTCTCCGCTGCGGACCTTTGCGTTGAAGTCGTCGATGTGACGCACCCTCGAGGCCTGCATGTCCTGGTAGCGCTGTTCCATCTCCTCCACCAGCCACGCCAGCGCGGCCGCCGCCTTCTTGGGCTGGGTGATGATCGGCGTGATCAGATGCGGAATACCTTCATAGGGCGTCAGTTCCACCATCTTCGGGTCGATCAGGATCATCCTGACCTCTTCCGGGGTGGACCGGGTGAGCAGCGACACCAGCATCGAGTTGACGAAGCTGGACTTACCGGATCCGGTGGAGCCGGCGACCAGCAGGTGCGGCATTTTGGCCAGGTTGGCCGAGATGAAGTCGCCTTCGATGTCCTTGCCGAGACCGATCACCAGTGGGTGGTGGTCGCGTCGGGTCGACGGCGCGGTGAGAACGTCGGCGAGGCGGACCATTTCGCGATCGGTATTGGGCACCTCGATGCCGACCGCGGACTTACCCGGGATCGGCGCGAGCATCCGGACGCTCTCGGTGGCCACCGCGTAGGCGATGTTCTTCGTCAGTGCGGTGATCTTCTCCACCTTGACGCCGGGGCCGAGTTCGACCTCATAGCGCGTGACGGTCGGCCCACGCGTGCAACCGGTGACCGCGGCGTCGACCTTGAACTGCTGCAGCACCGAGCTGATCGAGTCGGCCATCTGGTCGT
Organism: Mycobacterium sp.; assembly: GCA_032159915.1. Taxonomy (GTDB): domain Bacteria; phylum Actinomycetota; class Actinomycetes; order Mycobacteriales; family Mycobacteriaceae; genus Mycobacterium. Next base: position 14,621 of record JAVHWH010000201.1, on the reverse strand, counting down.
TGGCCGCGCTGCGTTTCTTCGGCGGATCACCGGCCACCAAGAGGTTTAGCGACGGCAGGGTGTACGGTCCTTCGACGACCCGGTCGAGTTCGAGAGTGTCTTGCTTGGCAACGCTTTTCGGCGCGCTAGTCTCCCGCTTGCGGCTGCGCGACACCGTAGGTTCGGGCACCGTCGGGGTCTCATCGGCCGCAACCGGCTCGGCGCTGGACGGCCATGCCTGGGCTTCGTCGTCGCCTGCGTCATCGTAGTAGCCGTCGGAAAAGTCCTCGGCCACATTGAATTCCGCGGCTTCATCGTCGTCGTAGTAGACATCGTCGCCGTCGCGGTAGTCGAACATCCGGGTGCCGAACATGGACCGCAGCGTCTCGGGGACTTCGCGAATGGTGGTGCCGGTCAACAGCAGCAGGCCGAACAACGCGCCGATGAACAGCAGTGGAGCGCAGATCCACGCGGTCAGTCCCTCCGAGAGCGGCCCCCCGATCGCGAAGCCGAGGAATCCTGAGGCGTGTGCGCGCCCGGCAGGTGTGTCCGGCGAGCCGGCCCACAAGTGCCACAGTCCCAGGGCCGGCAGCCCGACCATCGTCGCGCCCAGCACCAGCCGTGGGCGGGCCTCGGGATTCGGCTCGGTACGCATCAACAGCAGCGCGACAGCGGCAGTGACGAGGGGTAGCACGCCTACCGCAGAGCCGATGAAGATCCGTACCACCGAGTCGACCCAGGCCCCGACCGGGCGGGCAGCGTGGAACCACGAGCTGGCGGCGATCACCACCGCGATGCCCAGCAGCGCTAGAGCAATGCCGTCGCGCCGGTGACCGGGATCGATCTCGCGGGCCCGGCCCACTGACCGCGCGGTGCTACCGGTCCCCTTGGCCACCATCAACCATGTCGCACGCACCGCTCGACTCGCGGTGAGGCCGGCACTGGCCACCACACCGTGGCCGCGTCGCCGGGCCGGCCGTCGCGCTGGCTGAGCGGGCCGGCGAGCCGGCTTTTTTCGCGGCTGCGCCGATCGGGAACCGCCCCGCGGAGCCGCCTTTGACCTGCGCGTTCGAGCCCCGGACCGCGCGACCGTCTTGCTAGCCATGGGGAAAGCCTAATCGCAAAGGCACCGTCTGCACCATCCGCCACACTGGTTACCTGAGCGTTACCCGCCAACCGCCGTCTCAGCTGCCAAAACGGCTGAGTAGGGTGACATCCGTCACGTAGCACATCGCTGCTCAGGAAGCTTCCCAGGAGACTTGTATGCCCGTCGTCGTCGTCGCCACCATGACCGTCAAACCCGAGTCGGTCGACACTGTCCGCGAGATCCTCACCGAAGCCGTTGAGGCGGTCCACGACGAGCCCGGCTGCCAGCTGTACTCCCTGCACCAATCCGGCGAGACGTTTGTCTTCGTCGAGCAGTGGGCGGACGAGGAGGCTCTCAAAACGCACAGCACGGCACCGGCGATCGGCAAGATGTTCGGCGCGGCCGGCGAGCACCTGGCCGGCGCGCCGGACATCAAGATGCTGACCCCGGTCGTCGCCGGTGATCCCGACAAAGGACAGCTGCGCCACTGATGACCCGGCCGCTGGAAGGCAAGGTCGCTTTCATCACCGGCGCGGCCCGGGGACAAGGGCGTGCACATGCCGTGCGACTGGCCAGCGACGGTGCCGACGTGATTGCGATCGACATCTGCGCGCCGATCGGCAGCGTCAAGTATCCGCTGGCAAGCGCCGATGACCTGGCAGCCACCGTCAAACTCGTCGAAGACACCGGCGCCCGGATCGTGGCCCGCGAAGCCGATGTCCGCGACCGCGCGTCGTTGTCGGCCGCGGTGCAAGCGGGCGTCGAGGAGCTCGGCCGCCTCGACATCGTGGTGGCCAACGCCGGCATCGCCCCGATGGCCTCAGGTGACGACGGCTGGAACGACGTCATCGACGTCAATCTCACCGGTGTGTACAACACCATCAAGGCCTCGATACCGACGATGGTCAAGCAAGGCTCGGGTGGGTCCATCGTGCTGATCAGCTCCGCTGCTGGACTGGCCGGCGTCGGCAGCCCGGACGCCGGATCCGTGGGTTACGCGGCCGCCAAGCACGGTGTGGTGGGGCTGATGCGCGTGTACGCGAATTTGCTTGCCAAGCAGAGTATCCGGGTCAATTCACTGCATCCGACTGGCGTCGAGACACCGATGATCAACAACGAGTTCACCCGCGAGTGGCTCGCCAAGATGGCGGCCGCAACCGATACCCCCGGGGCCATGGGCAACGCCTTGCCGGTGGAGGTTCTGCAAGCCGAAGACATCGCCAACGCCGTGGCATGGCTGGTCTCCGACCAAGCGCGATACATCACGGGCGTGACCCTGCCGGTCGATGCCGGCTTCTTGAACAAATAGCCACCCGGCATATGCCGAGAAGACGTAGGCCCGTAGCGTCCCGACACGCCGCGACGTGGGCGTTCACCCGTGGCCAGCGCGAGCAGGGTCATACTCGACACGTGGCCAGCGACGAGGCTGTCCCGTTACCGGGCATAGTGCCGGTGGCTTCGGCTGAACCGGCGTACCGCTACTTGTCCCCGCACCAGGCGGCTGTCCTCGACGTCGCCACTCGGCGTTTGGATCTCGGCCCTCAGGACGACCCGGACGAGCATCGCGTGATCATCTACGTCGACTGTCTGCTGTCGGTGTTGAACGTCGCACCCGGCGGGCTGCATGTGGTGGGATCACTGCGGCAGCGGGTGGCCGAACTTCGAAATCAGTACATCGGCGGGATCGCTTTACTCGATCAGTTGGCCGGCGGCGATTTCACTACGGCGCCGCCCCTGCGCCAACAACTCATCCTGGCACGCAGTCAACTCGCCACGTTTGTCGGAATGTTGTTCGGCCACATCATCGAGGCGATGGGCCTGCTCGACGCTGAGCTCAGATTTCGATAACGGTCGGCACGATCATCGGCTGGCGGCGATAGGTCTCCCCCACCCATTTGCCGACAGTGCGCCGGACGGCCTGCGCGATCCTCGTTGGATCGGTGACATGCTGTGCCACAAGTGATTCCAGCTCCGCCTCGACCTTGAGTACGGCGGGCTCCAACGCCTTGGGGTCCTCGGAGAAGCCGCGCGAATACAGATGCGGCCGCACAGCAGGTTCTCCGGTCTCGCGCCGCACCACCACGGTGATCGCGACGAAACCCGAGGACAAGATGAGCCGTTCACCCAGCGTGGTGTCACCGACGTCCCCGGTGATCAACCCGTCGACGAACATCTTGCCGACCGGTACCGCACCGGCGATGCGCACCGCGCCGCCCACCAGGTCGACGCTGACCCCGTTCTCGGCCAACACGATCGACTCTTCCGGCACGCCCGTGCTGGCGGCCAGCTTGGCGTTGGCCCGCAGCATGCGCCAGGTGCCGTGTACCGGCATGACGTTGCGCGGTCGGATCCCGTTGTAGAGAAACAGCAGCTCACCGGAATAAGCGTGTCCCGAAACATGAACTCGCACTTGCTGGTTGGTGACAACACGAGCTCCGATTTTGGCCAGCTCGTCGATGACCCCGTAAACGGCCTCTTCGTTACCCGGGATCAGTGAGGACGACAAAATGATCAGGTCTTCGGCGGTCAGTGTGATGCTGCGGTGCTCGCCCCGCGACATCCGCGACAGTGCCGACATGGGCTCGCCCTGCGTCCCGGTGGTGATCAGCACCACCTGCTCGGGCGACATCATCTCGGCGGCACCGATGTCCACCAAATCGGAGTCGTCTACCCGCAGATAGCCGAGGTCGCGCGCGATTCCCATGTTGCGCACCATGGAGCGTCCGACGAAGGACACCCGCCTGCCCAAAGCCACCGAGGCGTCGATGATCTGTTGCACCCGGTCGACATTGGAGGCGAAGCACGCGACGATGACACGTCCCTGTGCGCCGCGAATCAGCCGGTGCAGCGACGGCCCGACTTCGCTTTCCGAGGGCCCGACGCCGGGGATCTCGGCATTGGTGGAGTCGCACAGGAATAGATCCACCCCGGCGTCCCCGAGCCTGGACATGCCGGGCAAATCGGTGCGCCGGCCGTCGAGCGGCAGTTGGTCGAGTTTGATGTCGCCGGTATGCAATACGGTTCCGGCGCCGGAGCGCACCGCGATGGCCAGCGCGTCGGGAATGGAGTGGTTGACCGCGAAGTATTCGCACTCGAACACTCCGTGCGTGCTGCGCATTCCCTCGGCAACTTGGATGAACACCGGCTTGATCCGATGCTCACGGCATTTGGCGGCGACCAGCGCCAGGGTGAACTTCGAGCCGACGACCGGAATGTCGGGACGCAACTTGAGCAGGAACGGAATCGCCCCGATGTGGTCTTCGTGGGCGTGGGTGAGAACCAGCGCCTCGACATCGTCGAGTCGGTGCTCGATGTGGCGCAGGTCGGGCAGGATCAGATCGACACCGGGCTCGTCGTGGGTAGGAAACATCACCCCACAGTCGATGATCAGCAAGCGGCCCAGATGCTCGAAAACGGTCATGTTCCGGCCGATTTCGCTGATCCCGCCCAGCGCCGTCACTCGCAGGCCACCGGTAGCCAGCGGGCCGGGGGGCTGAAGGTCTACATCCACCAGCGAGCCATCCTCTGGCTACCTGAGCACCGAGGCTGCGCGCATGTCGGCAGCCAGTGCGTCGATTTGTTCGGCCGTCGCGGCCACCTGCGGCAGCCTCGGGTCACCGACTTCGATGCCCTGCAGGCGCAGTCCCGCCTTGGACAAGGTCACACCGCCGAGTCGACTCATCGCGTTCGCCAGCGGGGCAATCCCGACATTGATCTTGCGAGCGGTGGCGTGATCTCCGGAAGCGAAGGCGCTCAGCATGTCTCGCAGTTGGCCGGGCGCCAGATGTGAAATCACGCTGATGAATCCGGTGGCGCCCATCGCGAGCCACGGCAGGTTCAGCGCGTCGTCGCCGGAGTAGTAAGCCAGTCCCGACTCGGCCATGAGTTGCGTGCCGGCATGCAAATCACCCTTGGCATCTTTGACGCCGACGATGTTCGGATGTGCCGACAGCGCGAGCAGGGTCTCGTACTCGATCGGTACCACCGAGCGCGGCGGAATGTCGTAGAGCAGCACCGGCAACGGCGTCGCGTCGGCGACCGCAGTGAAGTGCGCGAGCAACCCGGCCTGCGGCGGCCGCGAGTAGTAAGGCGTAACCACCAGAAGGCCGTGCGCTCCCTCGGCGGCGCTTGCCTTGGCTAAATGGACACTGTGGGCTGTGTCGTAAGTGCCCGCACCGGCGATGACACGGGCCCGGTCGCCGACGGCCTCGAGGACGGTCCGCAGTAGGGCAAGCTTTTCGGCGTCGGTGGTGGTCGGCGATTCGCCGGTCGTGCCGGATACCACCAGTCCGTCGCAACCGCCGTCGACCAGATATGTGGCCAGTCGGGCCGCGGCCGGAAGGTCCAGAGAGCCGTCCGGTCCGAAGGGTGTCACCATCGCGGTCAGCAGCGTGCCCAAGCGCGCATACACGTCGAATCCGCCGTAGCTCACGGACCCAAGGTTACCTGGCTGTACAAAACTCATTTGCCCCTGCAGCCCGGTTTGCTCAGGCCTCGGTGGCCAGCGGACTCGTCGCCACCTCGGTGCCATCGGCCAGCGCGGCGATCTCGAAATCGCCGAACACCGCCGGCGCCACGTCGACCAGCAAACGCAGACATGCGATGGCAAGCCGCCGGATCTCGATATCGGCATGTTCGCTGGCTCGCATCGCGACGAAGTGCCGCCAGGCACGGTAGTTGCCGGTGACCACGATGCGGGTCTCGGTGGCGTTCGGCAGGACGGCCCGCGCGGCCTGACGAGCCTGTTTGCGGCGCAGCAGCGCATTGGGCTGGTCCGCGAACTTGGCTTCGAGCTTGTCTAGCAGTTCGCGGTAGGTGGCTCGGCTGGCATCGGCGGCCTCAGCGAGGATGCACCGCAGTTCCTCGTCGTCTTCCAGGCCCGGCGGCACGACGATCTGCGACTCGTTTTCCGGCACGTAGCGCTGCGACAGCTGCGAGTAGGAGAAGTGGCGGTGACGGATCAACTCGTGGGTACACGATCGCGAGATACCGGTGATGTAGAACGAGACACTCGCATGCTCGAGCACCGAGAAATGCCCGACGTCGATGATGTGCCGCAGATAGCCGGCGTTGGTCGCGGTCCTGGGGTTCGGCTTGGACCAGCTCTGGTAGCAGGCCCGGCCGGCGAACTCGACCAGCGCTTCGCCGCCGTCGGCGTCGGTGCTCCACGGGACATCGGGCGGCGCGACGAAGTCGGTCCTGGCGATCAGCTGCACGTGCAACGGCGCGGTCTCAGCCACGGCGAATACCCTAGCCCGGTGACAAAGCAGAACGAAGTGATGCTGAGGAGCCGGGCAACTCGGCCTAGCCCGGCGACGATGCACTGCGACGCAGTGCTGAGGAGCCGGGCAATTCGGCCCAGCCAGGCGACAACCGGGTTACAGCTACGGACGTTGCTATCGCGTATGGCGCGTTTACTTCGTCGCCTCAACCAGCGGCATGACGAGCTCCAACTCCTCGGGCCTGCTGGGCACCGCTTTCTGCTCCTGTCCCCGAGCCGTGGGCGTGGCGAAACTTGAGTACAACGATCCGTGCGCATCGGACACCGACCCGGCCGAGGTAACGGAATGCGCTGACACATATGCCGAATTCGGTTGATACTCGGCCATCGGCGATGACGGCAAGTACGAGCGGCTCGAATCGTAGAGCGAGCCGTTTCCGGAAAATAGGTCGCCTTCAGGGTGTCTCTTCTCTCTAAAGGCGATGTGGCTCATAGAACCATGTTCCGGAACCACGTACTCCTGCGCCTGCGGCGTGGAAGCCCAGGTGGGCGGGCCGGGCGTCGGGTCCACCGGCGCACCGTCGGCAACCAGGTCGGGCGGCAGCAGTGTGGCGCTGGGCGGCGGGGCGGCCGGCCCCGGCTGCCCGGCCGCCGCCGCGCCCGGCTGCCCGCCCGCCGCCGCGCCCATGCGCTCCAGGTACTGCCGCCAGGCTTGGAGACAAGCGAGCAGCTGCTGGATGTAATCGGTCGGCGGGGTTGCCATAGCTGCCGGCATCGGCGGCGGCATGAACGGTGCCGGCGGCGGCGGGACGGACATCCCCCACCCGGGCGGCTGCACATACTGCGCAGGCGCCATAGCGCCTACGGCCCCTTCGAGGTGCTGGCGCCAGGCTTGAAGGTGGGCAAGCAACTGCTGTGCCTGGTCGGTCGAGGGCGACGTCATGGGTTGACCTCCGGTAATTGAAGGGGCAGGCAATACGGGCGGGCCGGCGTTGGCACCCGAAAAATCGATCGGATGGGGCTGCGACGCCAGGCAGTACTTGGTGTCGAGGTTGCGTAGCGTGCGCGTCTCGTATGGCTCCCGGTTCTCGATGTCGAAGACATAGCAGTAATCGCCGGCCGGTGTCGGCAAACGAATCGGGCTTGAGAAGCCTTGGTCGAGGAAGCCAAATGGAAGTTGCCAGTGGAGGATCGTTTTCTCCCGACGATCGACGCCGCCGGACTCAACCCAGACGTAATGATCAAGGATGGCGTTCACGGCATGGCGGGCCGACTCACACGCTGCCTCCATTGATGTCATCCGGGTGAAGGTCTTGCTCCATGTACCCGCGAACACAACTGAGTTGTGGTGCACCTGGTAGCCGCCGTGGCGGGCCTGCCAGACATTCCACTGCTCGAGATTTCGGAGCCACTGAACCTCGGTCGGCCTCGTAGTCCAAGACGAGCCGTGCGGGTTCCAAGGGTCGCAACCAGGCCGATTCGGCCAGTCTCCGACGATGGGGACCAGATACGGTGCTTCGTTCCGGGCCGGGGTTCCCTGGTCGGGACCGGCCGCCATCCGCAAATTGCGGTCTATGGCATACCAAGCGGGCCAGGGCAGCAGCGCCTCCGGGGCAGTGGCAGCGTCGCTGGTGACGGCGTGGGTGATTTGCCGCCACACTTCTTGGGCAAGTTCGTCAGCAGTACAGTCACGCGCGGCCTTGCCGTGCCCGGATTCGTCGAGCAGGTGACGCGATGGGCTGTTGAAATCTCCGATGTCGACCGAGAGCACCGAGACGTGGCCGTCGCGGGCCAGAGTCCGTTGCCTTTCCCACATCCCGCTCTGGTTTATCGACGACAGGCCCCATTCGGTGCCCGAGTAGTACATGTGCCCTCGAAGCAACTGGAACTCGGTGTCGAAAAAGTATTGGATGCCCGCCAGCGTTTGGAACCGGTCCCAGGGCAACCGACCCATTTCGTCGAGCACGTAGGGGTCCCGCCGGGCGGATGGGCGAGCCGGCGTGGGCTGCAACGGGCCGCTGGGCGGTGGGACCGAGGTGGTGAACCCGTCGAGCCCGGCCACGGTGCCGCCGGTGCCGGCCGCGCGCAGGGGCGCAGTGATCCGTTCGGCCGCGGGTGCGTCGACGGCGACTACGACGTAATCTGGCGCCAGGATCAGTCCGTCGGTCAGCTGGACCCGAACCCGCGGTCGCCGATAGGGTGCGTCGCCGCGATCGATACGCGGGGCCACGAGGCGATCCACCGCAGTTCGGACGAATCGGACTCCGAGCTCGACCAGGTGCCGGTACCAGTGGTCGAACCACGCTTCGGTGGTGGGGCCGTTGAGCACCCCGTCGGCCTTGTCGTCGTCGCGGTCAGTCTGCAGCTGCAGCTGCAGATAGGTCGTCAAGTTGGTACGGGCGTCGCCCCAACGAGCGTCGAACGCGGCAAGCACCCGTGGCATTTCCAGCAGGACCGCTTCGAAAGGTGGCGTGTAGTAGAACCGACGGGCGACGGTGGCGTCGCGGCCGATGAAGAAGTCATAGGCGGAAAGGTTCTGGAGTTCACGTGCGCGCCGCAGGGGACTGCTGACGAGATATTGGAGCAGGCGACCCGCGAACGTCTGTACATCACCGGGACTGAAGCCCATTTCCCCTAGCTGGCCTGCGGTGGTGAGGAACTCGGCGAGGGTGCGTGGCTTCTGGCGAGGAAATACCAGGGAGGGCTTGCCTTCCACCGTGGTGCCCTGGGTGACCACTCGCCTGACGTTGTCCATCACGGTGCGCGACGTCATCTGCCAGCAGACCTGGCCGTCGGCCTGCTCGGTTCGTTGATACACCGGGATGCGTTGGAAGAGGTCCCAGATATGCAGGTAATACGCTGGGAAGAAACGGAATCCGTGCTCACCTGCAACCGCCCGCGCCGGAATGCGTGGCCGGCCGCGTCGCCCCGGAAAGGGGCGTAGCTCGGCGGTGTCGCCGTTGCACGGGCCCACCTTCGAATACTGGGAAGCCGCGAGACCACCGAGCTTGATCGGCGGATAGCTACCTGCCTGCACCTCGTCGTCCAGCACGTCGCGCTCGTCCGGGTGAGGTTCGTAAACCGTGACCTCGAAGCCGCGCTCTGCGAGTTCCTGAGCAGCGGTGAGGCCGGCGATGCCCGCGCCCACAACCGCCACCGTGGGGCGCCGTTCGGACGACGCAGGTGTCGTAATCTGCTCGCTCATTGCGGCCCTGCCCGCAACGCGTCCAGCAACTCCGGATGCGACGGTGCCCGAACCGCCGCGTGGACGTAGGCCAGCAGAGTGTCGTGCGCGCGCAAAATGTCGTCCAACGAGCCGTGCACACTGACGACCCCGGCCTCAACCGCCTCGTCAAGGCCGAACTTGGCGTCGAGCAGGTCGAGGATGGCAGCCCGGGAGCTGCTGATCCGGGCACCGCTCGCGGCGGCCGAACCGTCCGTCACGTCCAGCCGGCGACCACCGCTCAGCGAGAACACCTCGCCCTCGACGTCGACCTCGACCACCAGCGGCCCGAGCGCCTCCAGCATGTGGCGGTAGCTGGCGGGCACCTCGCCCTCGAGGTGCCCGACTGATCGCCGCAGCAGCGACGAAACCCGTTCAGCCATAGAGCAACTCAAATATGCTGGCTCCGACGAAGTCGATGTCTTCTCCGTTAATCGACCCGGTCACGCGGGCAGTGCCGTTGCTTTCGCACAGAACGACTGACCGATCCAGGCGAACCTCACTAGGCTGCGCAAGGCGCGCGTAAGACTGCGGTCGAAATTCGGCGCGCACCGCGTCGCCTGCCCGCGTCGCAGCGATTTCGATCCTTTCCGGTACGTCTGACGCCTCGCCGCCGAGGACCAGCCGCATCGGAGGCGGCAAGGTGCAGTCGGCGGCGCGGCCGAGCAGACCATGCGAGCGGGTCTGAACCGCGGCGGGCGGGAACATGGCGGCGGGCTCGTCATGGCGCCACACCCAAAGAGCTTGGTACAGGCAGCGCAGCCGTCGCCGATCCGTCATCTGCTGGAAGACCAGCGACCATGGGTCATCGGGTCCCCCAGGAAGGATCGCGCCCCATGTCCACCCGTAGTCTCCACCCCATCGGAAGCGGCCCCAGTTGTGGTCGTGATAGGCCACGTTGTCCTCGAAGCGGATCTCCTGGCGTCCTATTCGCAGCCATCCGTCGGCCCGCAGCCGTGGCACGAACAGCCAGGACACCCGCCCGTCCCCCACGGGCTGGTTGTTGACGGCAAAAGGCCGACTCGCCGAGGTGAGATCGAGCTCCCCCCGGATGTCGTGTCCGGGCAGGTCGATCACCACCCGGTAGCCGTCGGGGCGCACCGTCATCCGGTTGCCACCGACGGTCAGGTTGCCGAGGTCTGCCGACACGTCCAGCTCGGACTCGTCAAAACGCTCGACGGCGCCGGTCCACCGTTGGCCATGTGCGATCACGATGACGCGGGGCACCAGCCGGGGCCCACCGGCCGGACAGGTTTCGCTGGTGAGACTGAAGTTGATCAAAATCCGGCTGTCCGGTCGGTGGACGACGAAGTGGTACCACTCCTTAAAACCGTCCGGCCGGGTGGTGGCGAGCACCGGGGTACGGATGAAGTCGCTCCTGGCAAGCACAGCGCTCATCGCAGCCACCGCCTATTCGTCGAAGGAGGCGCTGCTGCGTCCGGTGTCTCGCACTGCCCAACTCGAGCGGACTCGGCGAGGCGGTTGATCGCATCTCCCACGCTCGCGACGCCCAGCAGCAAGTAGCCGAAGTCGTCGGCTTGACGCGGAGCGCCGGCCCGGGAATGGCCGTCGGCGGCTAGGACGCGAACTGCGCTGGCAAGACCGGCCAAGCCCAGCAGATAGCCGATGAAACTACTCTGCTCAGCCAGCGCCGGGCGCGGATCGTTCAGCATCAGGCGAACCCTTCGGGGCGGAAGCGGCTCAGCACCGAATTGTCGAGGCCGTGTCCGATGATCGCGTCGGCCAACAGCTCGGCCCATGCGTCCGGGGCCGCGTTTGACGCGGCGGGGCCGTCAAGCACGTTGAGGCTCAACGTTTCCCAGATTCGCCGGAGGTTCTCGACGCCTTCTGATGCGGCCAGCGCATCGCGCAGTTCGGCTCCTTCGGCCGTGTCCGCGAATCGGCGACCCTCGGCAACGAGCAGGTCGTGCACACCCCGGGCCGCCGCAGGGTTTCCGAGCACCGCGCGGCGGACACCCAGAAGTAACTCGAACACGGTCTGCTCGGTGCCGTCGGCGTCCGCCGCCGGGGCCGGGAGTAGCGGTGGAACGCTACGCTCGACGAGGTCGAGGGTTAGCCCCCTGATCCGCTCCAGCTCGGTGAGCATTCCAACCAACTCTTCGGGGTTCATCGGGCGCGCCGATGCACGTAATCGACTAGGTCGCACAGGACATCCCGATGTCGACTCGCCGGAAACCAGTCGAGACCGGCCAGCAGGAGCGCGGCTTTGCGGGCATGCCAGCGGGCCACCTCTCGAGCATGCTCCATAGAACCGATGCTGAGCATCAGGCCATACAGCCAACGGATGTCGTCGAGGTTCTTCGATTCCGTGGGGCGGTGTCCCTGCAGCCGAGCGGTGATCTCAGCCTGCCCGGTCCGGGACAGCTCGCCTCGGGCGACGAGCCCGTCCAGCAGCGCGGTGAGCCCCAGCTCGCCGTCGGCGCTCGGGCGGCGCCTGGACAGCAGTTGCACGGCGCGATCCCGCTCTACCGGCTCGGCATAACGCAGGGTGTGCAACAGCATCAAGGTGCGCTTACCCTCCCACAGGTCGCCGCCGATCTCTTTGCCGTACTCCTCTGGGTCGGCCCGCAGGTTCAGCAGGTCGTCGGTGATCTGAAAGGCCGCTCCCAGGTGCCGGCCGAGAGACTCCAGCGGCGCCAACCACTCCGGTCCGGCACCTGCGACGATCGCGCCCACCTGCAGCGGTGTGATGAACGAATACCAGCTGGTCTTCAGCTCGACCATCGCGAGGTAATCAGCGTCGTCCAGCTGCCAGGTGTTGGAATGGACCCACTCCAGCTCGAGTGCCTGACCGTCCACCGTCTGCCGAGTCATGTGCGCGACGGCCCGCAGGATGCGCAGGGCCGACCCGAGCCCGATCCGCTCGACGTTGTCGAGCAGGGGTTGCAGCGACATCGACAACATGGCATCACCGACGTTGACGGCGATTGGGATGCCATGGTCGATGTGCAGCGTCGGCTGGCCGCGACGCCTCCACGACTCGTCCTCGATGTCGTCATGGATGAGAAAAGCGTTGTGGTAAAGCTCCAGCGTCGCGGCGGTCGGCAACACCGCCTCGAGGTGGCCGCCAAGCCCCAGGCAGATCGCGATGCTCAGCGCCGGCCGGAGCGCCTTTCCGCCGCGCCGAGGGTAGTCGAGAATCAGCTCGTAAAGGGTGCCCGACCCGCGCTGCCCGGAGGCAAAGAGCCGATCGATCTCCCTGTCGCATGCAGCCTTGCACTCGGCGAGATAGTCCTCGAGCCCGTTTACGGCCGGCGTGGCGGAGGCCCCTCTAAGGGGTAACGACACCGACGACGCCGTAATCATCTGTGAGCCTTGTCGCGAAGCGGATGCGCACGGCCATTTCGATGCCCTTTTCGGTCTCGCCGACAACCTCCAGGCTCGGGGGAACGCTGACCGCAAGGTCGACTGGCTCTTCGCCGGCAGACGTCGCTGCGGCGCCCCCGTGCGGGATCCGTTGGCGCCGACCGATGAGAAGCAACTTTCGCTTGTCAGCGCCTAGTTGGTCGACGCGATACAGGGAGTTGATGCTGGCCGCATCGAGAATCGCCTGGAAATCGGAGAACCCGTTCTGCAGGTTGTTGAGCGCCTTGAGCCCCGCTGTGCCGGTGAGCAGACAGCTGGGCGCCCGGTACCCGAGACTTTCGAGTAGCGCGCGGGCATCGATGAGTGCGTTCAGGAGGTCCCCGACGTCGGTGGTCGCTGATGTGACTTCCTTTTGAGCGCCTATACGGAGCACGTCAATGACAGTCTTGTCCACTATGGTGGCTAACTGCACAGCCCGCGAAATCACAGCGGCGAGCAGGGCGTCGGGGCTGGGGGCAATGGCCTGCGCGACCGTCACCGCGAACCGGACCGCCGCGGCACCTAGCTCCAGCGAAGCGCCACCAAGCGGATCGGCCAGATTGCCAGGCGCAGGCGGCGGTGCGTACGCATAGTCGCTGCGGACCCTTAGCTGGCCCCGATCGCCAGTATCCCAGTTCGGGATGGCCTGCCAGGCGACACTGCTCTGCTCGAATGTGTCTTGAACCGCTTTATCGGCTACTGCTACCCGCTCGGCGCTCAGGTACATGCCCACACCACCTCTGGTTTCGTGAGAATCATGGCAGACAAGGTCCTACGGCGGCGAAATTTGCGCCGATGCGTTATTTCTGACTAAGGGCAACCTCATGACCAGGCGATATTTCACCTCTATCCATCGCGTCGCAGTGGGTCAGGTGTAGGGCTGCGACTGGGTCGTCGGGCAGCAACTGCTGGCATCGTTCGAAGCCGGCACGCGCCTGATCGGCGTCGCCTGCGTCGAATAGTCGAAAAGCCTCGTCGAACATGGGCTGCGCCATCCGCTTTGCCGCCCGGAGCGGCGCCGGGTCCTCGTCGTAGACCTCATACATCGTCACCGGTTGGCGTCGGTTGACCACCATGACTCGTTCCATCCGGCGAATGTCGAAGAGGCTTGGGTTCGAGAGACGAGTGTGTGTGGCGTCGGAGATGAGAAGGGATGAGCCGTAGCGCTTGTTGGCGCTCTCGATGCGAGCGGCCAGGTTCACAGCATCACCGATGATGGTGAGGACCATGCGGTTCACTCCACCGACCAATCCCACCCCGACGGCGCCGGTGTTGATACCGATGCCGACTCGCAGTTCTTCGGAGCCGAGCGCGAGCCGCTCCTTGTTGTGCTCGCGTAATGACCGCAGCATTGCGAGGCCGGCCCTGACCGCGTTGTCCGGCTCCGACTCGAACACCGCGACGATCTCGTCCCCGCGTACGTCCTGGATCATGCCGTTGCAACTAATGATCGGCAGCTCGACAGCTCGCAGGAACCCGCTCGCCAAATTGCTCGCCTCTAGCACGTCCATGTCTTCGATCAGGGTTGTGAAACCCCGGATATCGGAGATGAGCACCGTCATCTGACGCTCGACCCGGTAGCCGCTGCGGACACGACGCAGATCATCGATATCGAGGATCCGCAGCAGTTCGTTGGGCACGAATCTCGATTGCACGTCCATGAGGGACTGCCGGTGCTCGTCGGCGGCCCGTAGCCGGGCCTCGAGTTCGAAGTTCCACAACGGTGCGGCCGCCTGAGCACACAG
>JAVHWH010000175.1:0-3798 GCA_032159915.1 Mycobacterium sp. | reverse complement strand
GCGGCCGCCATAGTTCCCGACTCGGCAGGCGTGGTGCACGGCAAAGCGGCGCTGCGCGAATACTTCTGTGCTGCACTGGCACTCGTGCCCGACTTGCACTTCGACGTCGTCGGCGTCTATGGCGGCGCGTCGGTTCTGGTGATCAATTACCGCAACCAGCGTGGTGATTTGGTCTGCGAGGTGCTGGAGTTCGACGGCGCGAAGGTGCGCCGCGGCCACGGGACATATCTGGTTTGACGTCTGGGATGGTCGGCGCCGTTCGTGCCGATCAACGTCTGCCCGTCCGCATTGCCGCCACCGGTCGCACTCACGCTGGCATCGGTACCGTTGCAGCCGACTTGGCCGGCGCCCGTTCCACTGCCGCCGTCGCCACCCTGAGCTGTGCCGCTGGCGGCAGCGTTACTGCCATCGGCGGTAATGAAAGAGGAGCCACCTTGGCCACCGCTCGACACGAGGCCGCTGGCGTCGCCACCGGCTCCTCCGATCGACGATCCGCTTGCCGTCCCGCCGGCATCGGCCGATCCAACTCCGCCACTCCAGATGTAGGCAGATCCACCGTCGCCGCCGTTGGCGTTTGCGAAGGTCGAGCCAATGGCGTCCCCACCGGCCCCACCGGTCGCTTCGCCGTAGGAGATGCGATGCCCTCGGATCCCGCAGAGATCTCAGCGTGGCCGCCCTCACCGCCCTCTGCGGCGTCCGTGGCTGCACCGCCGGCACCGCCGGTGGCAGAAGCGCCGGTCGTGCTACCTGCATGGTCGACATGATTTCTGCCCTGCCGCCATGGCCGCCGGAGCCTTCGATGCCGTCGCCACCTTGGCACATTGCGAGAGACACATGGCTGACAACGCCATCCGTACCCGCCTCACAGGTGCACTACATGGGCAGGGGGTCAAGCCTCAACGGACACTGCTGGGGCACCTTCATTGTTCATGGCTACGACAGGGTGGCGATCTTGCCGCTGCGATTGGTGAAGGCGTGTCCGTCCACAGTCCAAACGCCATCTGCGGTCACCCAGCGGTTACCGTCAAAGTGGTACTCGATGTTGCTGCTGGGATCGGTCAGCCTGAAACAGTCAGGACCACAATCGGTAGCGACGTTCACATCAGATTGACCGTTCGACCATTCAAAGTGGTGCGGTCCAGGTGTAACGGGCACCGGCTGGTCAGCAGAAGCCAGCGGGGCTAGCCCCAAGCCTGCGATGGACATAGCCGCCAGGGCAGTTGCAATCTTCTTCATTTGGTTTCCTTCACTTTGTGTCGCAATTGAAACCCGTTGCCGACTCGGGGTGCTCATTTCTTCCACGCATCCAGCACAGCATCGCCGGGCCAGGACTTTTTGCCGTCCCAGGATTTCCAGCCCGATGGCGGCTGCGGTGGCGTGCTTTCATTTTCCGCAGTGTTGGCTGCGGCCAGAACCCATTGAAGGGCTGCTCTATAACCCGAAAAAACCGCCCGATTCTTGGACATAAAAGCCCTGTTGATATCAACGGTCGCTGCGCTCTCAGCATTACGTAGCAGGTGGGTGTCCACGATGGCCAGCCGCTTACTTCCTTGTTCACGAACCAGCTAAGTCCATCGGTCATGTCAAACCCTGTCAGCGTCTCTTACGCTTCTCTCCTGCAAATCACAGGAGTTCAGCTCAGACGCTAGGGAGAAAGCCCGGTGTCCGATACAGGGAAATCCCTGGAATCTGTGCTCGCCAGCCGCTGTGACCCCCGGTGGACAGGACCTCGGCGCCGCTGGAGCGGCGACGCTGGCGGGCACGACGAGATCGTTCCGGGCGGCCCCGTCGTGACGTGCTCGGGAAGATTTGGCCGACACCACGATCTAAGGCATACTGTTCGGGTTGCCTTGAGCCAGGTTCGCGCCTGGCGGGGCATACGACCGGCGCCCACACGGGCGCGTCCGGTCCCAACCGTGGAGCGTGACCAATTTGGTCGCGGACCAGGCTGCGTGAGGGTGACACACCCGACCGCGGGGGCCGGTGGACCAAGACAGGTAAACAGCGGCGCAACAACCGGGCGCACGGCCTGATCGGCCAGATCGATCACGGCATTGGCGCCCGGTAGGAAACCGGGTCTCGACCTGGAGAGTGAGGAAGCGTGGCGGGACAGAAGATCCGCATCAGGCTCAAGGCCTACGACCACGAGGCCATTGACGCCTCGGCGCGCAAAATCGTCGAGACGGTTGTCCGAACGGGCGCCAGCGTGGTGGGCCCGGTGCCGTTGCCCACTGAGAAGAACGTCTACTGCGTTATTCGCTCACCGCACAAGTACAAAGACTCGCGGGAGCACTTCGAGATGCGCACTCACAAGCGCCTGATCGACATCCTTGACCCGACCCCGAAAACCGTTGACGCGCTGATGCGCATCGATCTGCCTGCCAGCGTCGACGTCAACATCCAGTAGGAGAGCTGCGAGCAATGGCGAGAAAGGGCATTCTGGGCACCAAGCTCGGCATGACGCAGGTGTTCGATGAGAACAACCGCGTCGTCCCCGTGACGGTGGTCAAAGCCGGGCCGAACGTGGTGACCCGCATCCGTACTCCGGAAGTTGACGGGTATAGCGCGGTGCAGCTGGCCTACGGCGAAATCAGTCCCCGCAAGATCAACAAGCCGCTGGCGGGGCAGTACGCCGCCGCCGGGGTCAACCCGCGCCGGCACCTGGCCGAGTTCCGTCTCGACGACGAGGCCGCTGCGGCCGACTATCAGGTCGGTCAGGAGCTGACGGCAGAGATCTTCGCCGCCGGAAACTATGTCGACGTGACCGGCACTTCCAAGGGCAAGGGCTTCGCCGGAACCATGAAGCGACATGGCTTCAAGGGCCAGGGCGCCAGCCACGGCGCCCAGGCGGTGCACCGTCGGCCCGGATCCATCGGTGGTTGCGCCACCCCGGCTCGGGTGTTCAAGGGCACCCGGATGGCCGGCCGGATGGGTCACGACCGGGTCACCACGCAGAACCTGTTGGTGCACCAGGTCGACGCCGAGAACGGCGTCCTGCTGATCAAAGGCGCGGTGCCCGGGCGCACCGGCGGACTCGTCGTGGTTCGCAGCGCGATCAAACGAGGTGAGAAGTAATGGCTACGGATAACTCGGCAAACACCCTCACGATCGACGTCAAGACGCCCGACGGTGAGACCGACGGCTCAGTCCAGCTGCCGGCCGAGCTGTTCGACGCACCCGCGAACATCGCACTGCTGCATCAGGTGGTCACGGCTCAGCTGGCCGCCAAGCGCCAGGGCACCCACTCGACCAAGACCCGTGGCGAGGTTCGCGGCGGTGGCCGTAAGCCTTACCGGCAGAAGGGCACTGGCCGCGCGCGGCAAGGCTCGACGCGTGCGCCACAGTTCACCGGCGGTGGTGTCGTGCACGGCCCGACGCCGCGCGACTACAGCCAGCGAACCCCGAAGAAGATGATCGCCGCTGCACTGCGCGGCGCGCTGTCGGACCGGGCGCGGAACGGCCGCATTCACGCGATCACCGAGCTCGTGCCGGGACAGACGCCGTCGACCAAGAGCGCCAAGGCGTTCCTGGCGTCGTTGACCGACCGCAAGCAGGTGTTGGTGGTCGTCGGACGTAGCGACGAGACCGGCCTCAAGAGCGTGCGCAACCTGCCCGGTGTGCACACCCTCTCGCCGGACCAGCTCAACACCTACGACGTGCTGCGCGCGGACGACGTGATTTTCTCGGTGGAGGCGCTCAACGCCTACATCGACGCGAACACTCGTAGCGCCGAGGAGGTTTCGGCCTGATGGCGACCGTCACTGACCCCCGCGACATCATCCTGGCTCCGGTCATCTC
>JAVHWH010000091.1:0-11925 GCA_032159915.1 Mycobacterium sp. | reverse complement strand
ACGCCCAGCCCGCTTTGTTCGCCGTGGAGCTGGGCCTGGCCCGGCTCTGGCAGTCGTGGGGCTTCGAGCCGGCTGTGGTGCTGGGTCACAGCGTGGGTCAGTATTCGGCTGCCTGCGTTGCCGGGGTGTTCAGCCTGGAGGACGGCGCGAAGTTGATGGCCGAGCGCGGCCGCCTCTTCGGCAGCCTGCCCGCGGGCGGCCGGATGGTGGCGGTGTTCACGGCCGCCGAGCGGGTGGAGAGTCTGACCGACCAGTTCCCGAGCTTGTCCGTGGCTGCATACAACGGGGCCAACACCGTATTATCTGGGCCGGCAGCCGATTTGGACAAGGCAGTGGCCGCGCTGTCGGCCGACGGGGTGCGATGCGATTGGCTGGAAACCAGCCACGCATTCCACTCTGCGTTGCTGGACCCGATCCTCGACGAGTTCGAGCAATACGCCGACGGCTTCACTTACGCGTCGCCGCAACGGATTCTGGTCGACAACCGGACCGGCGCCGTGATCGGCCGAAGCCAGAAGCTGGACGGCAACTACTGGCGCCGCCACGCGCGCCAGCCGGTCGAATTCGCCAAAAGCGTCCAGACGCTGTCCGACCTGGGTTGCAAGGTGCTTCTGGAGATCGGCCCGCAACCGATTCTCACCGCCGCGGCGTTGCGGGCATGGCCGGATCCGGCCACCACGCCACGGGCCATCGCGTCACTGCGTAAGAACACCGCCGACCACCGCCAGATCACCGAAGCCCTGGCCGATGCTTACGCGCTGGGACACCTGCCCGACTTCGGCGCTGTGCAGCACGGACCGGCGCGCAAGCTCGACCTGCCCACCTACCCGTTCCAGCACCGCCAGTACTGGTTCCGGGAAAACCGCGAGTTGCCGACGCAGCAATCGCATGTCTCAGCGACCAGCGAGACCGTTCGGCTCCTCGAGGACGGCAAGATCGAAGAACTGGCCGCGCTCCTCGGCGGTTCGGGCGACGACCAGCACACCCTGGGCGTGCTGACAAAGGTTGCGGCGCAACACAATGCGCAGCGCAAGACGAAGTCGATCGCCGATGCGCGCTACGAGTTCCGGTGGGACAAGGTCAACGCGGCGGCTCCCGCCGACCTGGGTGCGGCGGCCAACTGGCTGCTCATCGGTGAGAACGGTGACGCGGTCCAGCCGTTGATCGAGGCCCTGGCCGCAGCGGGCCAGCAGTACCGGCTTCTCGGGTTGCCGTCCTCGGACACCGACGAGCAGGATTTGACGGCCGCGTTGCGGGCCGCGGCCGACGAGTCGCCGACGCTGCGGATCGTGCACGTCGCGGCACTAGAAGGCGACACCGCGTCGTCGCGGGATTCGTTGCAGCGGATGCAACACCAGGTGCTGGCCGGAACCCGGCGGCTCTTCCGCGCCGCGGCGGCCGCCGAACTGCGAGCGCCGATCTGGGTGGTAACCCGCGGCGCGCAACGAGTTACCGACACCGACACGGTGTCGCCGGAGCAGACCGCCCTGTGGGGATTCGGCCGTGCCGCTTCGCTGGAGCTGCCCCAATTGTGGGGCGGGCTGGCGGATCTGGCGGAAGCCAACGCCGGCGAATGGTCACATTTGGTCAACCAGGTAGCGGTCGAGCCGCGCCGCGAAGACCAGTTCGCCGTGCGTGATCAAGCCGTCTACGTGCCACGATTGGTTCGGCGGCCCGGGCAGGCGAGCCCCAAACCGCTTGTATTGCGCGGTGACGCAACGTATTTGGTGACCGGTGGGCTGGGCTCGATCGGCTTGGAACTCGCCGGATACCTGGCCGCCAACGGTGCCAAGCACCTGGTGCTGACCAGTCGGCGCGACCCGAGCGAGGCCGCCCAGCAGCGCATCGATGCTTTGAGCCAACAGCACGGCAGCGACATCCGGGTCGTCACGGCCGATGTGGCCGACGCCGACGACGTATCCCGACTGCTGGCAGGCGTCAATACTGAGCTACCGCCGCTGGCCGGCATCGTGCATGCCGCCGGCGAAATCGGCACCACACCGCTGAGTGACCTCGACGACGCCGAAGTCGACCGGGTGTTCGCCGGAAAAGTCTGGGGTGCTTGGTATTTGAGTGAGGCCGCGGCCAACCTCAAGCTGGACTTCTTCGTCACCACCTCATCGATAGCCTCGGTATGGGGCGGATACGGTCAGACCGCCTACGGTGCGGCGAACGCCTTCCTGGATGGGTTGACCTGGCGTCTGCGCGAGCAGGGCATCGCCGGTGTCAGCGCGAACTTCGGCCCGTGGTCGGTGGGAATGGCCGACGAGGAGTCTCGCGCCAAGCTGGGCAAGCGCGGCATCAAAACGTTGTCGCCGAACGATGCGCTGGCGGGTCTGGCCGAGTTGATCGCGGTCTCTGCCGAGCAGGGCGCCGCCCAAGGTGTGGTGGCCCGGATCGACTGGTCGCGTTTCCTTCCGCTCTATCAGCAAGCGGGCCGACGGGCATTTCTGGCCGAGCTGGAGCGCGAGGTGCCCAGCACGGTGCCGGTCACCACGGCGTCCGGGAAGACCGAACTGGTCGAGCGGCTCACCAGTGCGCCGGTGCAGCAGCGCCGGAAACTGATGTCGGACTTCCTGCGCGATGCCGTTGCCGACGTGACCCGGGTCGATCCCGCCGAAATCCGTGAAGACGCCGGATTCTTCGATCTCGGCATGGATTCGCTGATGGCCGTGGAACTGCGGCGGCGCATCGAGCAAGGCGTTGGCAAACAGATCCCGGCGACGCTGGCGATGGATCACCCGCGTCTGTCGGACACCGTGGACTATCTGCTCGGTGACGTGCTCGCGCTGAGCGAGCAGGCCTCCAAGTCCGGGGCCGCCTTGGCAACAGCGGTGACGATCCGCACCAACGAGCCGATCGCGATCATCGCCGTGTCGTGCCGTTTCCCCGGTGCTCCCAATCCGGAAGCGTTCTGGGATGTGCTGTCCGGCGGCGTCGATGCGATCCGGGAAGTCCCCGAGGACCGCTTCGACATCGACGAGTTCTACGACCCTGACCCGGAGGTAGCGGGCAAGACGTACACGCGCTTCGGTGGGTTCCTCGACGGCATCGACGGATTCGATCCCGAGTTTTTCGGCATCTCTCCGCGTGAGGCCGTCTGGATCGAGCCGCAGCAGCGGCTGATGCTCGAAACGGTGTGGGAGGGTTTGGAGCGGGCCGGCTACTCACCGGCGTCCTTGCGCGGCAGCCGAACCGGCGTCTTCGCCGGCGTCGCGGCCAACGAATACGCCCATCTGTTGTCCGCCGAGTCGATCGACAAGATCGAGCCGTACTTCATCACCGGTAACGCGCTGAACGCGATTTCGGGCCGAGTTGCCTTCGCGCTCGGACTCGAAGGACCGGCAGTCGCGGTCGACACCGCCTGCAGCTCGTCATTGGTGGCCGTTCACCAGGCTGTGCAGGCATTGCATTCCGGTGACTGCGATCTCGCAGTGGCCGGTGGGGTCAACGTGCTGCTGAGCCCGGTCACAATCGTCGCTGCGTCCCGCGCCCGGATGCTGTCGCCGGTCGGACGATGCAAGACGTTCGACGCGTCGGCTGACGGCTACGTCCGCAGCGAAGGCTGCGGGATCCTGGTGCTCAAGCGGCTCAGCGACGCCGAGCGCGACGGCGACCGGATTGCCGCGGTCATCCCGGGCACCGCCGTCAACCAGGACGGCGCGTCCAGCGGTTTGACTGTGCCCAATGGTGGCGCGCAGCAACGACTTATCTCCACCGCGCTGGCCCGCGCCGGTCTGGTCGGCGGGGACGTCGACTACCTCGAGGCGCACGGCACCGGCACTCCGCTCGGTGACCCGATCGAGGTGCAGGCTGCCGGTGCTGTCTACGGCGCCGCCCGCGACGCCAACCGGCCGCTGCTGATGGGGTCGGTCAAGACCAACATCGGTCACACCGAATCGGCCTCCGGCGCCGCCGGTCTGATCAAGGTGGTGCTGTCCCTTCAGCACCGGGAGTTGCCGCAGAGCCTGCACTTCGACAACCCGTCGCCACACATCCCTTGGGGCACGTTGCCGGTGAAGGTCGTCGACAAGTCGACCCCGTGGGAGCCGAATGGCCGCCCGCGCCGGGCCGGGGTGAGTTCCTTCGGATTCACCGGCACCAACGCTCACGTACTGATCGAGGAAGCCCCGGCGGCACAGCCGGCGATCATCGACGACGAGCCGACCGACGACCTCGTGGCAACGCCCGAGTCGGCCGGCAGTGCCCGGTCGGGCGGCGGTGCGCAGGCGGTCAGTGTGCTGCCGCTGTCGGCGCGTTCTGCCGAGGCGCTGGTGGAATTGGCGCAGCGCTACGGGATCTGGTTGACCGACAACCCGGACGCCGACATCGCCGAGGTCTGCCGCACGGCCGGGGTGGGTCGCTCGCACTTCGAGCACCGCGCCGCGCTGGTGGTGGATTCGGTACAGAACGCGAGCGCGGGTCTCGCCGACTTGGCCGCCGGCCAGCAGCATCCCGGTGTGGTCCGCGGCGAATGCGCCGACCGGCCCACCACGGCGTGGCTGTTCACTGGTCAAGGCAGCCAGTACGCCGGTATGGCACGCGAATTGTTCGCCGCCGAGCCGGTATTCGCCGAGACCGTGCAACGCTGCGCCGACGCGGTCAGCGAGATCCTGCCGCAGCCGCTGCTGGAGGTCATCTTCGCCACTGACCGCGAAACCGGCGGCAATGCCGGAGAAACCCTGAAGCACACCTCATTTGCGCAGCCGGCGTTGTTCGCCATCGAAATGGGTCTGGCCCGGTTGTGGCAGTCATGGGGCATCGAGCCCGATGTGGTACTGGGGCACAGTGTGGGCCAGTACGCCGCAGCGTGCGTCGCCGGAGTGTTCAGCCTCGAGGACGGTGCGCGGCTGATGGCCGAGCGCGGCCGGCTGTTCGGCAGCCTGCCCGCGGGCGGACGGATGGTGGCGGTGTTCGCCGATCCGAAGCTCGTCGAGCAGGTCGCCGGTGAATTCCCGAAGGTGTCGGTCGGGGCGTACAACGGTCCCAACACCGTGCTTTCGGGCCCGGGAGAAGACCTCGACCAGGTCGTCGCCAAGTTCGGCGAGGACGGCGTGCGCTGCACCTGGCTGGCGACCAGCCACGCGTTCCACTCGCAGCTCCTCGAGCCGGTGCTCGATGAGTTCGAGTCGTTCGCAAGACAATTCGACTTCGCGGTGCCGACGTTACCGCTGGTCTGCAACCGCACCGGTGCCATCCTCACCGCGGACACCCCACTGGATGCGCAGTATTGGCGGCGCCATTCCCGCCAGCCGGTGCAGTTCGCCGAAAGCGTGCGTACCGTTGCGGCGCTGGGATGCTCGGTGTTGATGGAAATCGGGCCGCAGCCCGTGCTCATCGGGGCCGCCGTGCAGGTGTGGCCGGAGCATCTCGCGGCGCCGCGGGCCATCGTGTCGCTGCGCAAGGGCGTGGGTGACCGCGGCCAAATCGCGGACGCGTTCGCCAATGCTTACGTCAGCGGACACCGGCCCGCCTTCGCTGCGCTGCATCAGGCGAACGGCCGCAGACTGGAGCTGCCCACCTATCCGTTCCAGCGCCGTCGTTTCTGGCCGAAGACTTCGGCGATCACCGTCGACGGTCCGGCGATGTCCGGACTGCTGGGCAGCGGGAAGGACCTCGCGTCCGGCGACTCGGTTTACACCAGCAGGCTATCGGTCAAGTCGCAGCCGTGGCTGTCCGACCACGTCATCTACGGCACGGTCGTCGTCCCCGGCGCAACGTATGCCGCGATGGCCCTGGCCGCCGTCGGCGCGCCGGCGCACGTCAAGGAGGTGTTCTTTTACGAGCCGATCATCCTGCCGGAGAAGGCTTCTCGTGAAGTGCAACTGACGCTGCATCCGCTCAACGACGGCGGCTGGAAATTCCAGGTGCACAGTCGGCCCTACGGTGTTCGTGATGCCGAGTGGTCGCTGAACGCCGACGGAACGGCGGTCCCCGGTGTGGACGTCGAGCCGGTCGCCGATCCCGCCGATCCGGTGGATGCGGCCATCGAGCGGATGGAGCGGATGCGTCCGCAGGAATTGTTCGAGACCTTCGCCGACATGGAACTGTCCTGGGGGCCGAACTGGTCTGGATCGCTGAAGTCGCTGTGGCTCGGCGACGGTGAGGCAATCGGTGACATCTCCGTCGGTGCAGAACTGTCCGAACAGCTCGGCACCGAGCCGATGCACCCGGTCCTGATGGACCTGTGCACCGGTGTGGCGTTCCCGGCCTTCCCGGCTCTGCTCGCCGCCGAACAGGGCGTCAACGACCTGTTCCTTCCGCTGCGCTACGGGCAAGTGGCGCTGCGGGAGAAGATGCCTCGCCGGTTCTACTGCCGTGCCAAGTGGCACCCGAGTGAACTCAACGCCGAAACACAGGTCTTCGACCTCGATTTCGTCGACCGGGACGGCCGCCACCTGGGTGGGATCCGGGAGTTCACCGTCAAGCGTGCGCCCCGGGAGGCGTTGCTACGCGGGCTCGGCGGCGACGTCACCCGGCTGCTGTACAGCCTCGGTTGGCACGAGGTGCCTTTGGTGCCATCGAGCGCTGAAGACGGGGCAGCCGAGACCCCCAGCGGCACATGGCTGATCGCCGGATTCAGCGAATTGGCGGCTGCGCTGCCGGGCAGCATCGGGTTCGACCGGGCGCCGGACTCCGAGCTGCTGGGTCAGGTGCTGGCCCAGGCGCACGAGCGCGGGATGCCTTACGCCGGCATCGTCTGGCGCAGTTGGGGACCGAAGGCGCAGGATTCGACCGCAGAGCAGATCGCCCGGCTGGAGACCGAGGTCGAGAATCTGCTCAGCGCCGTGCACACCGCGCAGGCCGACAACTCGCTGAAGCTGCCCGGCGGGCTGTGGATCGTCACCGAACGGGCGGTGGCGACCGAATCCGGCGAGCCGGTCGATCCGGTGCAGGCGGCGCTGTGGGGACTGGGGCGCACCATCGCCAACGAGGAGCCCGGTCTGCGCAGCAAGCTGATCGACCTCGACGGATCGCCCGAGGCCGTGACGTTGCTGACCGGTCTGCTCGGAACACCGGTAGACGAGCCCGAACTCGCACTGCGGCAAGGGAAGGCGTTGGCCTCCCGGTTGCTGCAGTGGTCCCGCAGCGGCCACTTGACGGTGCCGCGGTCCGACGATTACGCCCTGCTTCCCACCGAGCGCGGCGCGATTGACAATCTGCGTCTGACCGAGAAGGAAGTGCCGGCGCCGGACGAGGGCTACGTGCAGGTGCGGGTTGAGGCCGCGGGTCTGAACTTCCGCGATGTGCTCAACGTCTTGGGCCTCTACCCGGGTGACCCGGGGCCGGTCGGTGGCGACTTCGCCGGCACCGTCACCCAATTGGGCGAGGGCGTGACCGGGCTGGAGGTCGGTCAGCGGGTCTACGGTTCGATGCAGGGTGCTTTCGCCAGCCGGTTCAACGCGCCAGCGCAGTTCCTGGCGCCGATCCCAGACGGGGTGAGTGCGGTTGAGGCGGCGACCATTCCGGCCGCGGCGCTGACGGTTCGGCTGTCGTTCGACTGGGCCAAGCTGAATCCTGGCGACAAGGTGCTGATCCACGCCGCCAGCGGTGGTGTCGGATTGGCCGCCATCCAGATGGCGCAACGACACGGTGCCGAGGTCTACGCGACGGCGAGCACCTTCAAGCGGGCGACGCTGCGCAAGCTCGGTGTGAAGCACGTGTACGACTCGCGCACAACCGATTTCGCCGACCAGATCTTAGAGGATACCGGCGGCTCAGGTGTTGACGTAGTACTCAACTCCCTGACCACTGAAGGGTTCGTCGAGGCGACCGTGCGGGCCACCGCGAAGAACGGCCGTTTCGCCGAGATCGCCAAGCGCGACATCTGGACTCCCGAGCAGATGGCCGAGGCCCGACCCGACATCGCCTACGAGATCGTCGCGTTGGACACGGTGATGTTCACCGAACCCGAGCGCATCCGTGCCTTGCTCAGCGAGGTGTCAGAAGGGCTGGCCAAGGGGGAGTGGACGCCACTGCCCGCCGAGATCTACCCGCTGACCGAGGCCAGGACGGCGTTCCGCCGGATGCAGCAGGCGCGACACATCGGAAAGATCGTGTGCCAGATGCCGACTCCGCTGCAGCCGCGCGGTGATCGCAGCTACCTGATCACCGGTGGTCTCGGTGCGATCGGTCTGAGCACGGCTTCGTACCTGGCACAGCTGGGGGCCGGTGACATCGTGCTGACCAGTCGGCGTGAGCCGGATGCCGAGGCGCAGAAAACGATCGAGGAGATCGCCGAGCGCTACCGGTGCCGCGTGCACACGTTCTCGGCCGATGTCGGCCAGGAGGTGGATGTCGAGGAATTGCTCAAGCGCATCCGTGCGGAGTTGCCTCCGCTGGCGGGGGTGGCCCACCTGGCCGGCGTGCTCGACGATGCTCTGCTCAACCAGCAGGACCTGGACCGGTTCCGAAGGACGTTAGAACCCAAGGCATTCGGCGCGCTCTACCTGGACCGGTTGACACGGGACGACAAGCTCGACTTCTTCATCGTGTCGTCGTCCGTGTCGAGCCTGCTCGGTTCCCCGGGCCAGGCGAACTACTCGACGGCCAACGCGTTGCTCGACGGTCTGATTGCGGACCGCAAAGCGCACGGCCTGCCCGCTACCGGAATCAACTTCGGTCCGTGGGGCGGGGGCGGTATGGCGTCGTCGGAGGCCGCCAGCGCCAACATCAGTGCGCAGGGTCTGCTTCCGCTGGATGCGTCCGGTGCGCTGGGTGCGCTGGCCGAAGTGGTCGCCAACGGCAGCGGCCAGGCGACGGTCCTGAAGGCCAACTGGGCACGCGCGGCGAAGGTGTTGGGCAGTTCCCGGCCGCCGATCCTGGATCTGGTGTTGCCCAGCGACATGGCCGAGGTGGTTGATAGCGAGTTGCTCAAGCAACTTCAGGAAATCCCGGTGGCGGAGCGGGCGACGTTCATCACCGAATTCCTGCAGCGTGAAGTGCAGGGCTTCCTGCGGCTCGCGCAGCCGCCCGCGGCGACGAGCCGGTTCCTGGATCTGGGCACCGACTCACTGATGGCGGTCGAACTTCGCAACCGGTTGCACAGCCAGTTCGGCGGCAAGTTCACCATCAACGCCACCGCGGTGTTTGACTATCCGACGATCGGCGGCCTCGGCGAGTACCTCGCGGCGCAGCTGCCGGATGCGGATCCTGTTCAGGCACCGGTAGAGCCGGCCGCCGAGAAGGAGCTCGAGTTGGCCGCCGAGCAGAGTTGAGGTTCCACCGTTGAGATCGACGTTAGCGTGAGAAAGCTCGAGAAGCCTTCACGCTAACGTCGGTCTCGTTGCGCGAGTCAAGCTCTCAGAGAGTGACAACCTCGTAGTCGCCGACCTGATCGATCAGCACGTGTAGCTGGTCTTGGGACGACCCGAGGGTGTGGTCGATCGCGGTCAGCCGCGCCGCGTAGTGCCCGACCGGGTACTCGGCGGTCATCCCGATGCCGCCGTGCAGCTGGATGGCTTCCTGGCTGATGTGGCGGCCGGACCGGCCGATCTGGAACTTGGCGCGCGCCGCGATCACCGGATCGTAATTGCCGTCGGCGACCGAGAGACCGGCGTAGAGGTTCATGCTGCGGGCCAACTCCAGCGACACGTACATGTCCGCGGCGCGCTGCGTCAACGTCTGGAAGGTGTTCAGGGTTACGCCGAACTGCTTGCGCTGCTTGAGATAATCGGTTGTCAGACGCAGCGCTTCCTCCATGATGCCGACCGCTTCCGCGCACAGCGCCGACTGGATGCGCACCACACCGTTGCGGATGGCGGTCGACGCGTCAACCGCCTCGCCGAGAGGCTCGCCGGGGGCGTTGTCCAGGTCGATTTGCGCGCCGCGCCGACCGTCGAAGGTGCGGTACGGCTGGCGGCTGACTGCCTCACCGTCGACCAGGAACAAACCCACTCCGCCGTCGGGCAGCTTCGCGCTGACGACCAGGGTGTCGGCAGAGTCGCCGGCCAGCACCGGATTCTTGTGTCCGGTCAGCGCCCACGAATCACCTTGCTGCACAGCGGTTGTCTTGACCGCTTCGACAGATCCTCCGCGCGCACCGGGCTCCAGGTGAGCGAACGCCAGCAACCGCTGACCTTCGGCGACTTCCCCGAGCAGTTCTTGTTGTGCGTCATTGCCCACCTCGGCGATGATCGCGCCGGGGCCCAGCGCGGCATGCACCACAGGCTCGGGCGCCAGCTGGCGACCGACCTCGGTGAGGACCGTGATCACTTCGATCTGTCCGGCCTCCTCGGGGTCGAATCCCAGTCCGAGAATCCCGGTTTCGGCCAGCTGGGTCCACACCTCCCGGTTCCAGCCCAGGTCGGAGGCGACGGCCTTGTTGCGGCTCTCGGCGTCATAGCTCCGCGACAGCAAGTCGCGGGTGGTGTCGCGCAACAGCACCTGTTCTTCACTCAGTTGAAAGTCCATGTCTCTTCCTCAGATTCCTGTCCTACAAGCCGAGAATGGTCGACGCGATGATGGTGCGCTGTACCTCGTTGCTACCGCCGTAGATCGAGGTCTTGCGATAGTTCAGGTAACGTGGCGCACTGCTTTGCGCCCATTGCGGAGAGGCGATGTCGTTCCCGGCGTCGAACGGCAAGGCATCCGGGCCGGCGACCTCCACGAGTAGTTCGGTGGCGATCTGCTGCAACTGGCTGCCGCGCAGCTTGAGCACCGATGACGCCGGGTTGGGCTTGCCGCCTTTGGAGCCGGAAGCGACCCGCATCTGGGTGAGTTCTAATGCGAGCAGGTCGTTTTCGGCTTCGGCGATCCGAGCGGCGAACAGCGGATCGTCGAGCAGGCCGTTTTCGGCGGCGCGTTTTTTCGCGTCGGCAAGCCGGACCTTGGTGCGGCCGACCTGCGCGATACCGGTCCGCTCGTTGCCCAGCAGGAACTTTGCGTAACCCCAGCCCTGATTTTCTTCTCCGACAAGCTGATCGGCGGGAACCCGCACGTCTTCGAAGAAGACTTCGTTGACTTCGACGCTGCCGTCGATCAACTTGATCGGGCGCATGGTGATGCCGGGAGTGTCCAGATCGATCAGCAAGAAGGAGATGCCTGCCTGCTTCTTGGGCGCCTGCGGGTCGGTGCGAACCAGGCAGAAGATCCAGTCGGCGTACTGGCCGAGCGTGGTCCAGGTCTTCTGCCCGTTGACGACGTAGCTGTCGCCGTCGCGCAACGCGGTGGTGCGCAGCGACGCCAAGTCGGAACCGGCTTCGGGCTCGGAGAACCCTTGGCACCACCAGATGTCCAGGTTGGCCGTCGGCGGCAGGAAGCGTTGCTTGATCTCCTGCGAGCCGAACTCGGCGATGACCGGCCCGACCATCTTGGCATTGAAGTTCAGCGGCTCGGGCACGCAGGCCAGCTGCATCTCGTCGAGCCAGATCTGGTGCTGGGCCGGCGTCCAGTCCTTGCCGCCCCATTCGACGGGCCAGCTGGGTACCGCCAGCCCGTGCTCGTTGAGGATTTTGTGGCTGGTCGCGAGGTCGTCGCGATCCAGTCCCTCCCCCGAGCGGGTCCGCTCGCGGATGTCCGCGGGGATCTTGGTCGTATAGAAGGTGCGCAGCTCGTCGCGGAAGGCGGCTTCGTCCTTTGTGAGCGCCAGTTGCACGGCAGTCTCCTCTGCTGGATCAGACGGTCCTGTATTGCACGTTATCCGGCTCCCCAACCAACCAGTCAGGCGGCTCGGCGCTCAGCGTTCATCCACAGTCACCTGCCGATCCACAGCAGGGTCTGACGAGCACCGCGGCCGCGCCGTCGTGGCAGTGGACAGCCCTACCGTCATCACATGCGAACAGAACTGCCCGCCGAGCGATTGCGCCGGCGCCTCGGCGCTCAGCCGAGCACGTCCGGGCCCGCCGACCAGGACGCCGACGACAGCGACGCCGCCGATACCGACCCGAACTCGCTTCTGCCACGCTGGCTCCCGGACGGCTCGGC
>JAVHWH010000090.1:0-5431 GCA_032159915.1 Mycobacterium sp. | reverse complement strand
CGCCGCCATGGGTCTTTTTCTGGCGGTATGGCTGGCCCGGGAACGGCGTCCCGCCACGGGTATGGCAGCGATCGACGCGATGACCGGGACGGAGTTCGAGGACTACGTCGCCGCACGCATGCAACGGGCGGGCTGGCAGATCACGTTCACCCCGGCCAGTGGCGACTACGGTGTCGACCTGATCGCCCGGCGGGACGACAAGTCGGTGGCGGTCCAATGCAAGCGTCTGGGCAAGCCGGTCGGCATCGGCGCCGTGCAGCAGGTGGTATCCGGTGCGCGGCACCACGACTGCGGCAAGAGCATCGTCGTCAGCAATCAGGAATTCACGGATGCGGCGAAGCGGCTGGCCTACACCCACCACTGTCAGTTGATCGGACGCCGAGCGCTGCAGGCGTGGGTACCGCCGCCGGCCCGGCGTGTGGTTTAGGGCCTGACCGGAGTCCGGCTAAGGCACACTCTGAAAGATGGCGACGACGAAGCGTGCTGCCTCGGTACACATGTGGGCCGTGCTGGCGCTGTGCGCTCTCGGGTTGGCCGGCGCCGTAGCCGATCCGACCAGCGCGCAGGCTGCCCCGGCGCCGAGCTTTCACTGGTGTCCGGGCCAGCCCTGGGATCCGGGGTGGGGCAGCATCTACGACTGGGACTGGAACCAGTGCCACGATTGGGAACGCGCGGCAGGCCAGGGCGGTCCGATGGGCAACGGACCCTGGGGGCTTCCGCCGGCCTGGGCACCGCCGCAGCCGCCCCCACCGCCGTGGGCCCCGGGCGCACAGGTGATGTGGAACATGACCGCGCGTGCCTGGGGGTTCTGGAACAATAAGATCTGGACACCGATCTGAACAGATCACGTGTCGTAGGTGCTGCCTAGCATCATTATCATGAAATTCGTATCGACCAGGCTGATCACCGCCGACGTCACGCGGCTCGTCGCGTTCTACGAGAAGGTGACCGATACTGTCGCGCAATGGGGCAACGAGCTTTTCGCTGAAATCCCGACCGCGGCAGGCACATTGGCGATCGGCAGTGATAAGACCGTCCCGCTGTTCGGCGAGGGGTCCGCAGAGCCGGCAGCCAACCGAAGTGCGATCATCGAATTCCTGGTCGACGACGTCGACGCCGAGTACGCGCGGCTGCGCCCGCACGTCGGGGAGATCGTGACGGCGCCGACGACGATGCCGTGGGGCAACCGGGCGCTGCTGTTTCGCGACCCGGACGGCAACCTGGTCAATCTCTTCACCCCGGTCACCGACGACGCCCGCGCCAAATTCGGTGTGTGAGACCGATCAGTCGGCGACGACGGAGATTTCGCTGCTTAGCCGATAGGGCGCGATCAGCGGTAGGTCGTCACCACTCCAAAACCGGCCGGGGTCAAACCAATTCGCTCGTTTCTCGGTTTGAATCAGCCCCATCTCCTCGTAGGTGACGGCGACCGTCTCCGCGCAATACGCGGACTCGAATCCGGCCTTGCGTTGCTGCTCTCTGCGGCGCCTGGTCGATTCACGAACGCGGGCGTCCACGATCGGAATCCCACGCACCCAGTCGTACCTGGTCGGCACCTGGCCCCGCAGCCACCGGAGCGTGAGCCGAGTCGTGGACGGAAACGGCGTGCCGTCCATTCGCGCGATGACGCGCAACAGCCGATTCTCCTGCTCGCGATCGACGTCGGGCGTCATTTGACGCAACCAGCAGCGCTGGCCGTAGCGGGTCAGCCATCGCTCGACGGCCTCGCGGGCGTCGTTGAGCTGCACCCCCCGGTGGTTGGTGGCCGTCCAGATATCGGTCAGCTTGTCGCCGAGTTCGGCATGCCACATCAACGGCGGAAGGTCGTCGATCGCGACCGTCATTCCGACGTGGTTGACCGGGCTGTTGGACAGCGTCTGAATCGCGCGGTCGGGTCCGGAGTGCCCGCGGAACAGCCAAACGTCACCGGTCCTGGTCTGCTCCAGGGCCTGGGCCAAGCTCACTGTGTGCGCATCCACCACCGCACCATATGCAGATACCTCGTCCGCTGGGATCCACTCGCTAATAACCTGAGTCGATGCGCACCGTCTGGAAGTTGCTGGGATTGGCCGGGGTTGTCGGGGTGGCAGCCGGTGGCGTGCTGGTTGTGCGCGACCAACGGCGGCGGCGAGCGTACACGCCCAACGAGATTCGGGATCGGCTGCAACAGCGCTTGGCCGAGGCCGGCGACGACGCCTGACGACGATGCGCCTCAGTCGTCCTCGGCGGCGGCGACGGCGTAGAGCCGATGGGTGCCGGCGAAGCCTTTCAACTCCGCCTCACGGCCGCCGTCGAACTCGAGGTCCGAGCAGTCGCTGAGCGCTCGGCGCACCGTATCGCTTACCAAAACCTCTCCGCCACATGCCTGCGCGGCAACACGGGCCGCCATGGCGACGTTACGGCCGAACAGGTCGTCACCGCGGCGCACCGACCGCCCAGCGTGGATCCCGATCCTTACTCGAATCCCGTTGCGCCGCTTGTGCTGCGAATTCCGGTACAGCGCGTCTTGCATAGCGATGCCGCAGCGCACTGCCTGCTCGGGGCGGGCGAACGCAATCATGAACCCGTCGCCCTGACTCTTCACCACGTGCCCGGAGTGAGCCTGCGCCAACTTGCGTACCTGCTTGTCGTGTTCGCCGATCAGCCTGACCCAGGCACGGTCACCGACCCGTTCGTTGAGTGCCGTCGACTCCTCGATGTCCGAGAACAGAATCGCAACCTTGCCGTCCTGCGTCACCCGGGCCAGGTCTGGCCGTTCCACTTCCGCCCAGTCGGCAAGGTCTTCGATCGAGCTGCGCACTGCGGCGCCGAGCCCCTGCTTGCGCACCAAATTCGCGGTTTGCCACACCGTCTTGACCGCTTTAGAGCCGAACTGAAGTAGGTCGGGCGGCTGCTGCAGCTCCTCGATGAGCGCCCGGCTTTGCGACAACTGCCGCCACAGCACGCCAATGCCGACTGCTTCGATGATCACCAGTGCGGCCAGACCATAGATCGCAAGGTGTAGCGGATCGCTCACGACGCATATTCAACACGTCGGGCGTTTGTGCGGTCGAGTATTGCGCCGGGTGGCAATGACGGTGAGGAAGTGCCGGATGGCCTGGGATCGTTCTGCGTGCTTCGGGTGATATTCGAAATTCCAACTGCCCGTGACTGTTTGGGTACTGTATGGCTACCGGAGGTTTGCCCGACCCAAAGATCGGCTATCCGGCCGTGGTCATTCGGTTGTCGGGTGCAACCGCAGTGTTTAGGGTTGACGCTGGCCGCGGCGAACCACGCTAGGCACGCGTTGAGCCCGCGTCGACTAGTCGATTTCTCGTGGAGGTCCGATTGGCCGATCCCGGCACCAAGTCCTCGGACTTGCTGGTGATTTTCGGAATCACCGGTGACCTCGCCCGCAAAATGACGTTCCAGGCCCTCTACCGGCTGGAGCACCGCAAGTTGCTGCAGTGCCCGATTGTGGGCGTGGCCAGCGACGACATCACCGTCGATGAGCTGGTCAAGCGCGCCCGCAAAGCGATCGAAGGTACCGGCGACGAGATCGACGACGAGGTGTTCGACCGGCTGACCGGCCGGCTGTCCTATCTGCACGGTGACGTCACCAGCAGTGCGCTGTACGACGAACTGGCCAAGCAGATCGGACCCGAGCACCACTGTCTGTACTACCTGGAGATGCCACCTTCGCTGTTCGCGCCGATCGTGGAAAGCCTGGGCAAAGCCGGCTTGCTCGAGGGATCGCGGGTGGCGGTGGAGAAGCCGTTCGGTCATGACCTGGCCTCAGCCCGTGAACTCAACAAACGGCTGCGTGCGCTGCTGGAAGAGGACCAGATCTTCCGGGTGGATCACTTCCTGGGCAAGCAGCCCGTCGTCGAATTGGAGTATCTGCGCTTCGGGAATTTCGTGCTGGCCGAGATGTGGGATCGCCACAGTGTTTCCGAGATCCAGATCACGATGGCCGAGAATTTCGGCGTCGACGACCGGGGGAAGTTCTATGACGGGGTCGGCACCCTGCGCGACGTCGTGCAGAACCATCTGCTGCAGGTGCTCGCCGGGGTGACGATGGAGCCCCCTGTCGGGCCCAGTGCGGACGACCTCAACGACAAAAAGGCCGACGTGTTGCGCGCGATGCCGGCGGTCGACCCGGACCGATCCGTGCGAGGTCAGTACAGCGGCTACACCGATGTCGACGGGGTGGCCAAAGATTCTTCGACCGAGACATTCATCGCGATGCGGGTGGAGATCGACAACTGGCGCTGGTCCGGGGTGCCGATCTTTTTGCGAGCGGGCAAGGCGCTGACCGAACGGGTCACCGAGGTGCGGCTGTTCACCCACCGGGTCCCGTCGCTGGCTTTCTTACCGGATCGGCGGCGGGCCGAACCCAACCAGATCGTGCTGCGCATCGATCCCGATCCCGGCCTGCGACTACAGCTGACCGCGATCGAAGGAGACAGTTGGCGCAGCCTGCACCTGGACTCGTCGTTCAGCAAAGACCTCGGTGCGCCGCTCACCCCTTACGAACGGCTGCTGCACGCGGCGCTGACCGGTGATCATCAGCTGTTCGCTCGCGAAGACGGCATCGAGGAGACGTGGCGGATCGTGCAGCCGCTGCTGGATCATCCTGGCGAAATCCACCGCTACGAGTCCGGTTCTTGGGGACCCGACGCGGCGCGCGATCTGACACGCGGATATCGCGGCTGGCAAGAGCCGTGGCTAGCCGACAACCACCACTAAGGGAGAGCGGGACAACATGCAGCTTGGGATGATCGGACTGGGCCGTATGGGCGGCAACATCATCCGCCGGGTGGTGGACGCGGGGCACGAGGGCGTCGTCTACGACCACGATCCCGATGTGGTGAAAGAGTTCGACGGCGTCGAAAACATCACCGGGGTGTCGTCGCTGTCGGAATTGGCCGAAAAGCTCACCGCCCCAAGGGTTGTCTGGGTGATGGTGCCCGCCGGGACGATTACCACCGGGGTGATCGACGACCTGGCGGGCACGCTGGAGGCCGGCGACGTGGTCATCGACGGAGGCAACTCCTACTACCGCGACGATTTCACGCATGCCAAGACGTTGTCCGAGAAGGGAATTCATCTGATCGACT
Organism: Mycobacterium sp.; assembly: GCA_032159915.1. Lineage (GTDB taxonomy): Bacteria > Actinomycetota > Actinomycetes > Mycobacteriales > Mycobacteriaceae > Mycobacterium. Next base: position 332 of record JAVHWH010000090.1, on the reverse strand, counting down.
GCGGCACCAGCGGGGGCGTGTGGGGTCGCGAGCGCGGTTACTGCTTGATGATCGGCGGCGACGACGACGCATTTGAGAAGGCTGAGCCGATTTTCGCCGCCGTCGCACCGGGTGTCGACGCCGCGCCACGCACACCGGGCCGCGACGGCGAGGTGGCCGAACCCGAGAAGGGCTACCTGCACTGCGGCCCGACCGGCGCCGGGCACTTCGTGAAGATGGTGCACAACGGCATCGAGTACGGAATGATGGCGTCGCTCGCCGAAGGCCTCAACATTCTGCGCAATGCCGACATCGGCACCCGTATCCAGCAGGGCGACGCGGAAACGGCGCCG
>JAVHWH010000076.1:0-13928 GCA_032159915.1 Mycobacterium sp. | reverse complement strand
CCTGGCCGTCTTCGGCGCACCGCTGACCCATGACGGATGCGCGTCGGCCGCATTGGCCACCGCGCGACTGCTGCGTAAGCAACTTCAGCAGCTCCCGGAGGTCGACTTTGGGATCGGGGTCTCGGCCGGGCCGGTGTTCGCCGGAAACATCGGGGCCGAAAACCGTTACGAATACACCGTTGTCGGCGACGCGGTCAACGAGGCCGCACGCCTGGCTGACTATGCCAAGATTCTCGATCAACGGATCGGGGGTTCAGCGGCGGCAATCGATCGCGCCGGTGCCGACGAGCGTGCGCATTGGGTGTCGGACAGCACGAGGGTGCTCCGCGGCCGGTCGAACTCCACCCAGATCTGGACTCCGGCAAGCGGGGCGTAGCTGTGGCCGCTGCCGATAAACCGACTGGCTACCTGACGAGGGCTGCTTTTAGTCAATGGTCGTGGATGATGACGCCGCGAATGTTGCGGCCCGCCAGCATATCGTCGTAGGCCTCGTTGATGTCGTTGAGTTTGTACTCGGCGGTCACCGTCTCGTCGAGCAACAGCTTGCCCTCGCGGTAGAGGCTCAGCAGTCGATGAATATCGGCGCGCGGGTTGGCCTCGCCGTAAAGACTGCCGAGCAGCCTCTTTTGGAACAGCGTGAACATCGCCATCGGGAGGTTCGCCGTCACGTCGGTGATCGATGCCAGCGCTGTGAGCACCACGGCCCCGCCCTTGCGGACGATGTCCAGCGCCTCACCGATCATGTGGCCCTCGGCAACCCCAACAGTCAGCACGGCCGAGTCGGCCATCACCCCATGCGTCAAGTCGCCGACCAAAGCGGTGGCCTCAGCCATAGAAGTGCAGAAATGAGTTGCTCCAAATACAAAGGCCTTGTCCCGCTTACTATCCGCAATATCGACCACCACAATCTTTTCCGCCCCTGCCAGCCGAGCACCCTGGATGGCACCGCTACCGATGCCGCCGCAGCCGATCACCACGACGGTGTCGCCCGGGCTCACCTTGGCGGTGTTGACTGCTGATCCCCATCCGGTGGTGACCCCGCAGCCAAGCAGGCAGGCACGCGCGAGCGGAATGTCATCGTCGATCTTCACGATCGAGCTGTCGGGCACGGTGCCGTACTGGGCGAAAGTGCCCAAAAAGCATGCGGCGCCCACATCGCGGTCCCGGGACCGACGTCGATACGTCCCATCGAGCTGGGTGCCGGCCAGTAGCATCGCGCCCTGATCGCACAGATTCTGATGTCCGCTTGCACACCAACGGCAGCGCCCGCACGCCGGAAGGAAAGACGCCACGACGTGGTCGCCGGCCTTCACGTCCCGTACGCCGGGGCCGACCTCTTGCACGATGCCAGCCCCCTCATGCCCACCGACGATGGGCAGCGGAACGGGAAGGTCGCCGGTGCGGACGTGATGATCTGAGTGACAGAGCCCAGCGGCCTCGAACGACACCAGGACCTCGCCATCCTGCGGGCCATCGAGGTGCACGTCCTCGACGCTCCATTCCGCGTTGAACTCCCACAGAACCGCGGCATTCATCCTCATGGCGATCACCCCTGCAGCGAGTAAGTGGAGCGAGTTTAGGCCTGGCCAGACCCGCGACGCTGGGTATTCGGCTTTTGCATGTGGTGAGACGATCATGCCGAATGGCTTACAGTATCTCGATGCCGATTCCCCGATACCCGGCTGACATCACCGCCGAGTGGCTTTCTGCGGTGCTTGGCGGCGACACACCGGTGCCGCTGTCCGGTGTGGACGTCGTCAGCATCGGCACGGGCCAGACCGGAGCAACGTATCGGGTGTCGGTGAGCTACCGCGGCGCGAGCAGCCTGCCCGACACCTTCGTGATCAAGCTGCCCGCGCAGGACGACACCGTGCGCGACCGGGTGATGATGGGTTACCGCAGCGAGTGCGCCTTCTACACCGGTGTCGTCGATCACGTGGAGGTGCCGACCCCGCAGTGCTTCTACTGCGAGATCAGCGAGGACGCACTGGATTACGCGCTACTTCTGGCCGACCAGGCGCCCGCGGTGCAAGGCGATCAGATCGCGGGTTGCGAAGAGCGAGAAGCGCGACTGGCGGTGACGGCGTTGGCTGGGCTGCACGGGCCGAGTTGGTGCGATCCGGTATGGCTGGACTTTCCCGGGATTGTGTTCGCCCGTCCCGACGAAGCGTCGGCCAACGGCCTGGGCGAGGTGGCGCGGATGAGCGCCGAAATCACCTTGGACAAGCTCGGTGACCGGATGAGCGCAGCCGACCGCGAGACCTTCACCGGGGCAATGGATTTAGTGGCGCCGTGGCTGCTCGCCGAGCGGGACCGCTTCGCCCTGTTGCACGGCGACTATCGGCTCGACAATTTGTTGTTCCTTCCCGACGGATCGGGTGTGACGGTGGTGGATTGGCAGACGCTCGGGGTGGGCCTGCCGGCCCGCGATCTCGCGTACTTCACCGCCACAAGTCTCAAGCCTGAGCTGCGCGCCTCGATCGAGAAGGATCTCGTCGACGAATATCACCGGGCACTTGTTGGTTACGGCGTATCCGACTACGACCGTGAAACCTGTTGGCAGGATTATCGGCTCGGTATGACGCAGACGGTGCTGATCTCAGCGCTGGGCTTCGCGTTCGCCACTGCCACCGACCGCGGTGACGACATGGTGCTGACCATGCTGTCGCGCGGCTGCCGAGCGATCCGCGAGCTCGGCTCGTTGGACGTCGTCGGCGAGCGAAACGCCTCCTAAGCCAAAATCAGTACTGCGTAGAGCCTTGATCGATCGGAATCGCTGCCGCGGTGACGTAACGGGATTCGTCGCTGGCCAGCCAGGACACCGCATCGGCGATATCCTCCGGCTCGGCGACCCAGTTCGGCAGAAACGGTGTGAGGGTGTTCGCCAAGTGCGGACTGGTCTCGGTGAAGTTTGCCAGGGCGCCGACCATGTCGCCGCCGCCCATCGCCGTGTTGACCGGCCCGGGGTGCACACTGTTGACCCGGATCGAATGCATGCCCAGTTCGGCGGCGAACGCACGTGCCATGCCGGTCACCGCGTGCTTGCTGGCGGTGTAGTGCACCATGAACGGTTGCAGCTTCATGCCGGCTGCGGAGCTGATCAAAACGATTGACCCGCCGCGACCACCGTCGATGATCTTCTGCGCGCCGGCCATCACCGTGTTCCACGTTCCAGTCAGGTTGGTGTTCAGCACGTCCCGGAACGATTCGGGAGTGATCTCGTTCCAGGCCTGCGGCGCCGTGATGCCGGCATTGGCGACGATGATGTCCAGCCGCCCGAGCGCAGCCACGCCGTTGTCCACCGCCTGGCGCAGACCGTCGAAATCACGAATGTCGTTTGCGCAAGCGATGATTCGACGCCCGGTGGCTTCGACGAGCCGCACGGTTTCGGCGAGGTCTTCCGGCGTCGCCGAGTCGTAGCGCACACAGGGCGGGAGCTTGCCCGCGATGTCGACCGCGATGATGTCGGCACCTTCCCGGGCCATCCGGACGGCGTGTGCGCGACCCTACCCCCGCGCAGCGCCGGTGATGAATGCCACCTTGTCGGTGAGCCGACCGGTCATCTGCGCTCCATATCGTAAAGGTCACTGTAACGGGAACGATACTAGAGTGACTGTTTGCGCTGAGCCGCCTTGACCAGGTTCGAGCCGATGATCAGTCGCTGGATCTCACTGGTGCCCTCGTAGAGCCGCAGTAACCGGACGTCACGGTAGATGCGCTCGACCGGCACTTCGCGCATGTATCCGCTGCCGCCATGGATCTGGACCGCGAGATCGGCTACCTTGCCGGCCATTTCGGTACAGAACACCTTGGCCGCCGATGGCGCGATCCGGCGGTCCTGGTCGGTGTGCCATAGCCGAGCCGCGTCACGCACGAGGGCCCGACCGGCCATCACCCCGGTCTGCTGATCGGCCAACATTGCCTGCACGAGCTGAAAACTCCCGATCGGATTGCCGCCCTGCGTCGCGGTAGCCGCGTACGCGACAGACTCGTCGAGGGCCCGTTGAGCGGCACCCACCGCCAGCGCCGCAATGTGGATCCGGCCGCGCGCCAGGGAGGTCATCGCCGCCCGGTAGCCGATGTCCTCGCTGCCGCCGACCAGCGCAGACTCCGGCACCCGGACATCGGCGAAGCGGACGTCGGCGGTCCAGGCGCCTTCTTGGCCCATCTTGGCGTCCTTGGAGCCGACTTCGACACCGGGCGCGTCCGCAGGGACCAGGAATACCGCGATACCGGGCCCGGCGTCGTCGGCAGGACGAGTCCGCGCGAAGACCACGAACAGATCTGCGACGGGCGCGTTGGTGATGAATCGCTTTTCGCCGGAGATCCGCCAGTCCCCGCCATCACGAATTGCCTTGGTGCGCAACCCCGCTGGATTCGATCCCGCCCCAGGCTCGGTCAGCGCGAACGACGCGACCTTCCCGCAGGCGAGTGCTTCCAGCCAGGTGGTCTTCTGCTCGTCGGTGCCGAATCCGACCAGGACCTGGCCGGCAATGCCGTTATTCGTGCCGAACATCGAGCGCAATGCCAGCGAGGTGTAGCCGAGTTCCATCGCCATTTCGATGTCTTGGGTGATGTCGAGCCCGAGTCCGCCCCACTCCTGAGGGATGGCGTAGCCGAACAGGCCCATGTCTTTAGCCTGTTCGCGGAGATCGTCCGGCACCCGGTCGCTCGCGAGGATTTCCTGCTCGCGGGGCACGACGGCGGTGCGGACGAATTGGCGGGTCTGCGCCAGGATCTGCTGGAAATCGTCGTCGTCGACGGCAGCAGTGGGCATGGATCAACGCTCCTTGTTCGGCGGTTCGATCGCGTTCGGGGTGTAGGCGCAGCGGGGCGGGCCCTGTCGGCCGCTGTTCCGGGTGCGATCATATATGAAATATGATGTTGGATGACGCCTCGTACCTGAGGTGCAAACAGGAGGACGGTGATCGTGTGTCGTTATTGAGCGGTAAGACCGCAGTCGTCACGGGTGGGGCCCAGGGTCTGGGCTTGGCCATTGCACAGCGTTTCGTCGATGAGGGCGCGCGGGTGGTGCTCGGTGACCTGAATCTCGACGCGACGCAGGAAGCGGCCGCCAAGCTTGGTGGCGACCAGGTGGCCCTGGCGGTGCGCTGCGACGTGACGTCCGCAGACGATGTCGACGCGCTGATCGGGGCGTCGGTGGACGGATTCGGCGCGCTGGACATCATGGTCAACAACGCCGGTATCACTCGCGACGCGACGATGCGAAAGATGACCGAAGAGCAGTTCGACCAGGTGATTGCCGTTCATCTGAAAGGAACCTGGAACGGGCTGCGTAAGGCCGCTGCGGTGATGCGGGAGAACAAGAGTGGCGCGATCGTGAACATGTCGTCGATTTCCGGGAAGGTCGGCATGATCGGCCAAACGAACTATTCGGCGGCCAAGGCCGGCATCGTGGGGATGACCAAGGCGGCTGCCAAGGAGCTCGCCCACCTCGGTGTGCGGGTCAACGCGATCCAGCCCGGGCTGATCAGGTCGGCGATGACCGAGGCCATGCCGCAACGGATCTGGGACGCGAAAGTCGGCGAGGTGCCGATGGGCCGGGCCGGTGAACCCAGCGAGGTCGCCAGCGTCGCATTGTTCTTGGCTTCGGACCTCTCCTCGTACATGACCGGAACTGTTCTCGAGGTGACCGGCGGAAGGCACCTGTGAGCACCCGCGAAGCGGTGATCTGCGAGCCGGTTCGGACTCCGATCGGGCGCTACGGTGGCGTCTTCCGCTCGCAGAGCGCCGTCGACCTCGGTGTCGCCGCGCTCACCGGGCTGCTCGACCGCACTGGCGTCCCGCCGGACGCGGTAGAAGACGTCATTCTCGGCCACTGCTACCCCAACAGCGAGGCCCCCGCGATCGGCCGCGTCGTCGGGCTTGACTCGGGACTGCCGGTCACGGTGCCCGGGATGCAGGTTGACCGTCGCTGCGGATCGGGTCTGCAGTCAGTCATCCAGGCGTGCCTGCAAATTCAGTCCGGCGATAACGATCTCGTGGTGGCGGGCGGCGCGGAGAGTATGAGCAACGTCGCGTTCTATTCCACCGACATCCGCTGGGGTCCTGCACGCAACGGCGTGCACCTCCACGATGCACTGGCGCGGGGTCGGACCACTGCCGGTGGTCGCCACTATCCGGTGCCCGGCGGAATGCTCGAGACCGCGGAGAACCTACGCCGCCAATACGGGATCTCACGTCTGGAACAGGACGAACTCGCGGTGCGGTCCCACCAACGTGCGGTGGCCGCGCAAAAGGACGGCACTTTCGCTGAGGAGATCATCCCGGTCACCGTGCGGAGCCGTCGTGGCGAGGATGTGATCGACATCGACGAGCATCCGCGCGCGGACACCACGGTCGAATCGCTGAGCAAGCTCAAACCCGTGCTACTCAAGGATGACCCGGATGCGACGGTGACGGCCGGCAATGCCAGCGGCCAGAACGACGCGGCGTCCATGTGCTTTGTGACCACCGCGGAGCGGGCCGCGGAACTCGGCCTCAGGCCGCTCGTGCGATTGGTGTCGTGGGCCACCGCCGGGGTGGCGCCCAACGCGATGGGAATCGGCCCCGTGCCGGCCACTCGCAGCGCCCTCGCGAAGGCTGGACTGCAACTGAGCGACATGGACCTCATCGAACTGAATGAGGCATTCGCCGCGCAAGCGCTTGCGGTGATGCGGGAGTGGGGCTTCGGCCCCGCCGACCAGGAGCGGACCAACGTGCACGGTTCAGGGATTTCGCTGGGCCACGCGGTTGGCGCCACCGGCGGCAGGATGTTGGCCACGCTGGCCCGCGAACTTCACCGGCGCGAGGCGCGCTATGGGCTGGAGACCATGTGCATCGGCGGGGGACAGGGCCTCGCCGCGATCTTCGAACGGGTCCCACCGCAGTGAGCACGCCGTTGGCTGATCTCACCGTGGTGGAGGTGTCCAGCTTCGTCGCGGCGCCACTGTGCGGAATGACGTTGAGCCAACTGGGCGCAGAGGTGATTCGCGTCGACCCGATCGGCGGGGCGTCGGACATCCACCGCTGGCCGGTCACCGCGGACGGCACATCGATCTACTGGACCGGCCTCAACAAGGGAAAGCGTTCCGCCACTGTCGATCTACGCTCCGTCGACGGGCAGGAACTGGTTCAGCGGTTGATCGTCGAAAGCGGTGGCATCGTGGTGACCAACGCCGCGGGCCCGTCGTGGCTGTCCTATGACACGCTCGTCGCCAAACGTCCCGACCTGATCCACCTTCAAGTGCTGGGCCGCCACGACCGCTCCACCGCAGTCGACTACACGGTCAACGCGGCAACCGGATTTCCATTGGTCACCGGCCCCGCAAATCACGCCGGCCCGATCAACCATGTGCTGCCGGCTTGGGATGTCTGCTGCGGCCTGTACGCCGCGCTCGCCGTCGTTGCCGCGGTGCGGCGGCGTGACCAGACCGGCCTCGGCGCCCAGATCAGTCTCCCACTGGAAGACGTCGCGCTGGCGACCGCCGGCAACCTAGGGATGCTGACCGAGCCGCAGATCAACGGCACCCAACGCGAACGCCTCGGTAACTCGATCTATGGGCAATACGGCCAAGACTTCATCAGCGGTGACGGCGTCGCGTTCATGGTGGTGACGTTGACCAAGCGTCACTTCCATGATCTGGTCGAGGTAACCGGTTGCGGCGCAGCTGTTTCCGCGCTTGCCGATTCGCTGGGCGCGGACTTCGGCGACGAGGGAGTACGCTACCGCTACCGCGGGGTGCTCAGCGGTTTGTTTGCCACGTGGTTCGCCGATCAGTCCGCCGACGAGATCACCCGGGCGCTGTCGTCGACCAGCGTGCTGTTCGAGCGCTACCGAAGCTTTGCCGAAACCGCCGCCGACGAGCGAGTTACCGCGAATCCGTTGTTCTCCGTGCTACATCAGGACGGGCTGGGTGAGTATCTGGCTCCCGGACTCCCGACCGCTTTCGACGGTGGCCATTTCGCGGCCGAACCGGCGCCCCGGCTCGGCGGTGACACCGCGGACGTGCTCACCGGACGATTGGGGTTGAGCGCTGCCGACGTCACCCGCCTCACCGACGCGACAACGATTGCCCTGTGACAAAGAGACAAGGCCCCTGATGACCAAACTCGCCCAGACGATCGGCCTGACCGACATCCAGTACGAGATCATCTCTACCGTCCGGCAATTCGTCGACAAGGAAGTCATCCCGAACGCGCCCGAACTGGAGCGCAACGACACCTACCCGCAGGCGATCGTCGAACAAATGCGGGAGATGGGCCTGTTTGGCTTGATGATCCCGCAGGACTACGGCGGTCTAGGCGAGTCGCTGTTGACCTATGCCTTATGCATCGAAGAGCTGGCTCGCGGCTGGATGAGCATCTCCGGGGTGCTCAACACCCACTTCATCGTCGCCTACATGCTGCGCCAGCACGGCACCGATGAGCAGAAGCAACGTTTCCTGCCGCGCATGGCGACCGGTGAGATTCGCGGATCGTTCTCGATGTCGGAGCCGGAGTTGGGATCCGACGTCGCCGCCATCCGCACCCGGGCCACCCGGGGCAGCGACGGCGACTACACCATCAACGGCCAGAAGATGTGGCTGACCAACGGGGCCAGCTCGAGTTTGGTTGCTGTGCTGGTTCGTACCGACGAGGGTGCCGAAGCGCCGCATCGCAATTTGACGGCGTTCCTCATCGAGAAGCCAACCGGCTTCGGCGAGACGAAACCCGGCCTGCTGATCCCGGGAAAGATTGACAAGCTCGGATACAAGGGGATCGACACGACCGAACTGATCTTCGATGGATATGCCGCGAGCGCCGAGGACATTCTGGGCGGAACCCCGGGGCTGGGCTTCTACCAGATGATGGACGGAATCGAAGTCGGCCGCGTCAATGTGTCGGCCAGAGCTGTCGGGGTGGCCATCCGGGCGTTCGAGCTCGCCGCACGGTACGCCCAACAAAGGCACACCTTCGGCAAGCCGATCGCCGAACATCAGGCGATCGCGTTCCAAATCGCAGAGATGGCAACCAAAGTCGAGGCCGCCCACCTGATGATGGTCAACGCGGCCCGGCTGAAGGACTCCGGCGAGCGCAACGACGTCGCCGCCGGAATGGCGAAGTATCTGGCCAGCGAGTTCTGCGCCGAGGTCACCCAGCAGAGCTTTCGCATTCACGGCGGCTACGGCTACTCCAAAGAGTACGAAATCGAGCGGCTGATGCGCGACGCGCCATTCCTGCTCATCGGTGAGGGGACCAGCGAGATCCAGAAGTCGATCATCAGCAAGCGGCTGCTTGCCGAGTACAGGATTTGACCGTGAGCGTCCCGGATTTTGCCGCGCGGCCTCAGCTCTCCGAAGACGTTGCGCGCTACGTGCGTAAGCGGATCTTCGACGGCACCTACTCAGCGGGTGAGTACGTTCGCCTGGATCAGCTCGCCGCTGAACTCGGAATCAGCGTCACCCCCGTGCGGGAGGCTCTCTTCGAGCTGCGGTCCGAGGGTCTTCTAGCTCAGCAGCCGCGCCGCGGCTTCGTGGTGTTGCCGGTCACCGAACGCGATCTTGCCGACGTCGCCAATCTGCAGGCACACGTGGGTGGCGAGCTGGCCGCCCGCGCCGCAGCCAACATCGATGACGACCAATTGCGTGGACTCGAGGAAATCCAGTCACAGCTGGAAGAGGCCTACGCCGGCAACGACATTGAGCGAACGGTGCGCCTGAATCACGAATTCCATCGGGCCATCAACGTGGCGGCCGAGTCGCCGAAGCTCGCGCAGATGATGTCGCAGATAACCCGCTACGCTCCCGAATACGTATTTCCCACCATCGCGGGTTGGCCTGCCCAGTCGATCAAAGACCACCGGCGGGTGGTGGCTGCGTTGGCCAGGCGCGACAGCGAGTCTGCCCGCACCGCCATGTCGGAACATTTGGCCGCGGGGGCTGCTCCGCTGATCGACCACCTCGCCGAACACGGTGTGGTCGAAAACGGTTGAGATAGCGACAGAAAATTTCAGGTGCGCAGGCCCTTGGCGTTGCCGGCCGAGGTCGACTTGGGTGCCCGTGACTGCGCCGACTTACGTTGGCCTGCAACCTGATTCTGGCCCTGCTCGATCAGCCGACTGGCATTGTCGAGAATGCAGTCCAGGCCGTACTCGAAGTTGTTGTCATCCGGCGCCCCGATGTGATAACCCCTGGCGGTCATCTCGGCGAGCAGCGGCGTGATCTCGGGGTCGACGACCATCGCATCGTCGATGGTCCGCCCGCCGTTTTCGGTCGTCTGGTTCTTTTCTTGGAGTCGGTGCAGCACGACCGATCCCCGTACATGCACCGACACGGCGGAGTACGTGTCGAAAGCCTCTTCCCGCGACAGGCCCGCCTCGACCAGTCCGGCGACCGCCTTCTCCATCTCTTGAACGCCTAGCCGGGCGGCCCTCGGGCTCAGCGCAGACCTGATCAGGATCAGATCGCACAGAATCGGGTTGCCCATGAAGGTTTCGCGCATCGAACGGGCGTGATTGCGCAGCGTCTCGCGCCAGTCTTTGGCCTCCACGTAGGGAGTGGCGAACACGTATTTGCGCAGTGCGCGGTCCGTCATCGCGTTGAGCAAGTCGTCTTTCTTGCGGAAGTACCAATAGATGCTCGTCACGCCGACACCCAGGTGCTTGCCGAGCATCGGCATGCTCAGATTGTCGATCGAAACCTGCTCCGCGAGATCGAACGCGCCGCTGATGATGTCGTCGGGATTGATGGACCCGCGTTCGCGCCGCTGCCGTCTTTCGGCGGTTGCTTGCTTGGCCACTGCCGGGTACCTTCCTCGCGTTCGACGCTGCGCCGGGTTGATCGCCGGCCACGCCAGCCGTGTCATCGTCCCAGCTCGTTACTGTAATACCTATCGTAGGCTTTTTGATAGGCATGGCGGTATGCCGAGGATGCCTTATATGCCGGCTCGAACGGACGCGTTGGGCTAAATGATCTCAGCGACAGCGGTTTTGGCGGCAGGGCATTTAACGGATGGCCGCAGCGGCCGACGGCAGCATCGCTGGCGCAAAGCTCACGTAACTCCCGCGGAGGTCTCGAATCGGCTGCCCGCAGGCTGTCGGACGGGCAACGCCGATCGTTGCAGAAGGCTGTACCGATACGTATACAGTATGCATAAAGTACATCCTTGTTCGAGCGCCAAGAGGGGCAGTGACCGTGGATCGTTACGAACTCCGCAGGCTCGACTACAGCTTGACCGACGATCATCAAGCGCTGCAGGCCGCATACCGAAACTTCTTCAAGACCCATTGCTCGATCGAAACCGTCCGCGCAGCAGAGGAAACAGGCTTCGACAAGAGCCTGTGGGAGCGACTTTGCGGGATGGGGGCCACCACGATGGCGTTGCCCGATTCCGTCGGCGGCGACGGTGCGACGTTGGTTGACCTCACGTTGGTTGCCGAGGAGATCGGGCGTTCGTTGGCGCCCGTCCCGTGGATCGACCATGTGTGCTCGGCGCGGCTGTTGGCCAGGCTGGGTTCGGTAGAACCCGATGTCGTCAGCGGCCGACAGCTCGTGGCGTTCGATGCCCAGCACGACAACGTACCTGGGCCACGGCTGATTTCGACCGGTTCAATCGCCGACCACGTCATCGTTCGCGACGGGGAGGATGTCGTCCGGCTCGGCTTCGACACCCGGCCGACCAAGGTCGACAACATCGGCCGGCTGCCGATGGCCTGGGTCGATCCGGCTGACGCCGGCAGCCGCGTCGTGCTGGCGAGCGGACCCGTGGGATTGGTGCATTATCAACGCGCGCTGGACGAGTGGCGGGTGCTGATGGCTGCGGCACTGACCGGACTGGTGGAAGAGACGATGACTATCGCGGCAGAGTTCGCCAAGACCCGCTACACCTTGGGGGTGCCGATCTCGACGCTGCAGGGCATCTCCCATCCGCTGGCGAACATCGCGATCACCGTGCAGGGCGGGCGCAATCTCGCGCGGCGTGCCGCATGGTTCCTGGACAACGAACCCGACGAGCGGCCTGAGTTGGCCGCCGCGGCGTTCGTCTTCATCGCTGAAGAAGCGTCGAAGGCGGCAACCATGGCGGTGCATGTGCAGGGTGGTCTCGGGGTCTCGGCGGAAGCCGCGGCGACCGCATACCTGGTGCGCGCCCGTGGCTGGACACTGGCCGGCGGCGATCCGGCCGCAAGCGCCAGGCATATCGGTGAACTTGTCGCCGCCCGCGAAAGCCGCTGAGGGCGTCGGCGCCGAAGAAGATTTCCTAGGCTCGCTCAGGAATTGCGGCGGCGACTGCGCCTGGTCAGTTCCACGCCGAGTTCGTCCGGCGGTACCCGATGCCCTTGAGCGCAGCGTACTTCCACGGTCGCGTCGGCGCCGCATTCGAGGTGCGTGAGCCGTAACCGATGTCGGCCCGGCAGGTGCCGTTGCCCCCACTCGAACATCGCCCAGACCACCGGCATGAAGTCGGTACCGGCCTCGGTCAGGACATATTCATCGCGGGTTCGCTGACCGGGTTCACGGTAGGGCTGCCGCGTCAGCAGCCCGAGGTCGACCAACTCGGCCAGCCGCGCAGCGGCAGCGGCCTTGGTGATTCCCACGCGCTGGGCGAAGTCATCGAATCGAGTGGTGCCGTAGTAGGCCTCGCGCATAATCAGCATCGCCGACTTGGTGCCGAGCGCCGACATGGTCTTCTCGATCGAGCACTGGCCAACGGCCGTCCAGGCGTCGCGGTCGGCCAGCACGCCTTGCAGGAGTGTCATACATCACCTCACTTCTGGGTTGATCACAGTATACCTAGGTGTTACATCTGGGTATAGGAAGTAATACTTAGCTTGGACTCAAGGAGGAGTCGTGGCATATCAGGACCGAGACGCCGTCATTGTCGCTGCGGTACGCACGCCGGTTGGGAAGGGCAAAGCCAGTGGCGCACTGCATGACGTGCTGCCTGCTGACCTGTTGGCCCATAGTTTGCGTGAACTCGTCCAACGGACGGGAATCGACCCGGCCCAGATCGACGACGTCATCGCCGGTGCGGTGACCCAGGTCGGCGACCAGGCGGTCAACATCGCGCGTAACGCGTTGCTGGGAGCCGGTTTTCCGGAGTCGGTTCCGGGCACGACCATCGACCGCCAGTGTGGCAGCAGCCAGCAGGCGATCAGCTTCGCCGCCCAGGGCGTGCTTGCCGGCGCTTACGACATCGTCGTGGCCGCAGGTGTCGAATCGATGAGCCGTGTCCCGATGGGCACTTCGGTGCTGCCGGGTAGCAACCCGTTCGGTGACGCCATGTCGGACCGCTATCCCGACGGCCTTGTGCCGCAGGGAATCAGCGCTGAGCTGATCGCCTCGCGATGGGGTTTCTCGCGCGCTGATCTCGACGAGTTCTCCGCGGCCAGCCACGAGAAGGCGGCCCGGTCCACCAAAGAAGGGCTCTTCGACAACGAGCTGGCTCCGATCGCTGGGTTGAGCACCGATGAGATCATCCGGCCCGGTACCACGGTCGAGACACTGGCCGGTCTCAAGCCGGCGTTCTACGACGCGGCGGTCGCAGAGCGATTCCCGCAGATCAACTGGGAGATCACGCCCGGCAACTCGTCGCCGCTGTCAGACGGCAGCGCCGCGGTGTTGATCACCAGCGGGGCGGCCGCCAAGAGGCTCGGTTTGCGTCCGCTGGCCCGCATCCACACCACGACCGTGGTGGGCTCGGACCCGCTGTACATGCTGACCGGCGTCATCCCGGCCACCGAGAACGCGCTGCACCGAGCCGGACTGAAGCTGTCCGACATCGACCTGTTCGAGGTAAACGAGGCTTTCGCGCCGGTGGTGCTGGCCTGGGCTAAAGACACCGGTGCTGACCTGGCCAAGACCAATGTCCACGGCGGCGCGATCGCCATCGGGCACCCGTTGGGTGCCAGCGGTGCTCGCATCATGACCACGATGGTCAACGCCCTGGAG
>JAVHWH010000225.1:0-6304 GCA_032159915.1 Mycobacterium sp. | reverse complement strand
CCAGCTGCAAGTCGTCGGGCGCCATGTTTTCGGCGGCGAAGGCTTCGGGCCGCAACGCAAAGGTGTTGCGCCCGTCGAGGCCCCAGCACCAACCGTGAAATGGGCAGACGAATGTCCGCCGGGCCCCAGGAAGAGAGCCGTTGCCTTCCACCAGCTTCACCCCGCGGTGGCGGCAGGCGTTGTGATAGGCCCGCACGGTGTCGGCATCGACACGCACGACGATGATCGACTGGTCCAGGATCTCGTATTCGACGAAGTCACCCGCCTTCGGGATCTCCTCCAGCCGACACGCCATCTGCCACACCCGCGGCCAGAACAGCTCGGCCTCCAACGCGTAGAAGTCGGGATCGTAGTAGCGCTGCTTGGGAATCCGGCTCGGATCCTCGACCGCCAACGGCACTGCCAGCGGTGTCCAGTTCAGCTCAGTTCGCGTGTTCATCTGATGTCCTTGTCAGCTCATACGATCCGGGACGCCCGCCCCTGCCAGTACCGTTCGCGGATGCGACGCTTGTAGAGCTTCCCGTTCGGGTCGCGTGGCAGAACGTCGAATTCAATTGTGCGCGGGCATTTGTAGCCAGCGAGGTGTGTTCGGCAGTATTCGATGAGCTCGGCTTCTAGCTCCGGCCCGGTTATCGCGCCATCCGCCGGCTCCACCACGGCCTTCACCTCTTCTCCGAACTCGTCGTTAGGTACGCCGAAGACCGCGGCGTCCAGCAACTTGGGGTGCATGACGAGCAGGTTCTCTGCTTCCTGCGGGTAGATGTTCACCCCGCCCGAGACGATCATGAACGTCGACCGGTCGGTGAGGTACAGGTAGCCGTCGTCGTCGACGTAGCCCATGTCTCCCAGCGAACGCCAGCCGCGGTCGTTGGAAACAGACGCCGTTTTGGCCGGGTCCTTGAAGTACTCGAACTTCGGCCCGCCCTCGAAGAAGAGTTCACCGGTCTGGCCGACCGGCACCTCCTGACCATCATCGCCGACCACGTGCACCGGTGACATCGGGATACCCACCGACCCCGGATGGGCCAGCCACTCCAGGGGGCCGATCGTGGTGCCGGCGAATCCCTCAGTGCCACCGTAGTATTCGTGGATGATCGGGCCGAACCAGTCCATCATCTGCTGCTTGACGTCCACGGGGCACGGGGCGGCCGCGTGAATGACGCACTGCAGACTCGAAACGTCGTACTGTCGCCGCACCGCGTCGGGCAACTTCAGCATCCGGACGAACATCGTGGGCACGAACTGGGCGTGGGTGACCCGGTGTGTCTCGATCAGGCGTAGCACGTCTTCGGCGTCGAACCGGCGCATGATGACGGCGGCGGCGCCCACCCGACTGACCGCCATCGTGTAGTTCACCCCGGCGGCGTGATACATCGGCGCGGGCGACAGGTACACGCTGTCCGCGCTCATGCCGTATTTGTGGATCAACGCCAACTCCAGCACCGACTGGGCCCACGACCCGTTGCCGTCGGTCGGCAGCGGTCGGCGAACGGCTTTCGGCCGACCGGTGGTGCCCGAGGAGTACAACATCTCCGAGCCGTCTGACAGTGCCGGCGCCTCGCCCGCTTCAGCCAGCGCCTGTTCGTAGGACTGCCAGTTCACCAACTCGCCACCGACCGCGATGTGCACGTCGACGCCGGCGCTGAGGCCACGCAGATGCCTGGCCAGATCACCCATCGACGCGTCGACGAAGACCGCCTTAGCGTCGGAGTCGTCGACGACGTAGGCCACTTCCTCGGGTGTGAAGTGGGTGTTCACCGCGGTGTAGTAAAGACCGGAAAGCTGGCAGCCCCAGGTGATCTCGAAGAACTCCGGCCGGTTCGGCAGCACCAGGGCCACCCCGTCGCCGGGGCGCAGCCCGGCATCGTGCAGCGCCGCGGCGACCCGTCGGCTTCTGGCGTACAACTCGCCGAACGACATTGCATCACCGTCGGACATGATCAACGCCGGTGACTGGCCGGCGCTGATCGCGTGATCGGCGATGTTCATTGCCGTACCTATGGGGTTGCGGCGCCGTCGCTCGATGCGGCGGCAGCGGCCTGACGCCGGGCGTGCTCGGACGGCAGCACCTTGTCCTTGAATACGGTCTGGATCAGCTGCTGCACGTCCTTGCTGATCGACGCGAGCGCCACCAGGTCGTTGGAGCTCTGCCAGTGCACCCGCATGCCCATCAGCTCCCAGGCTCGCTTCAAGTTGGCCTTGGTGAGCATCAAGGTGGTCAACGGCGCCTGGGCAATGTGGCGGGCGATCGCGTCCACCCGGTCATCCAGGTCCTCTCGCTTGACCACCTCGTTGACCAGGCCCACCTCCAGCGCCTTCTTGGCATCGATCACCTCGGCGGTGAACAAGTAGTAGGCGGCGCGGCGCCAGTTCATGAATACCCATGGCTCGATGGAACATTCACCTGATGGCATGCCGAACCCCTGCAGCGGCGGGTAGGAGAAGTAGGCGTCCTCGGAGGCGATGACGATGTCGGTGGTCAGGCCCATATGCGTACCGCCGCCCACACAGTAGCCGTGGACCTGGGCGATGGTGGGCTTGGAGAACTCCCACAAGTTCAGGGTTGGCTTGACGAAGAGATCCGACTGGGCCTTCCAGGGGTGGCCAGTGACCATGGCGTTCTCCACGAACGCCGGATAGTCGACCGCGTTGTTACCGATCGCGTGCCCGGAGCAGAATCCCTTGCCATTGGCTTTGAGCACCAGAACTTTGATGTCGTAGTCACGGTCGGCATCGAGTAGTGCGGCGTCGACCTCTTCGGCCAGCTTCTGATCCTGCGCGTTGGCCTTCTCAGGCCAGTTGAGGGTGATCTTCGCGATCGCACCATCCTTCTGGTAGATGATCCGCTCGCGAGTTTCGTTGAGGTCCATATGTTTTAGCCTTTCCCCTATCAACTGTTGCCGTGTGAGGTGATAACGCCGATTTCTGCGCCGATGTCGTACGTAGTGCCGACCTCGCCGGTCCATTGCACGGTGCCCGATGCACCGGCTTCGATCTCTTGTTCCACCTTCTCGGTGGCGATCACGAAAATCGGTGAACCTTCCTCGACGTGCTCCCCGGCCGGCACCAGCAGTTCGGTCAGCTCGGCTTCGGAAACGGCGACCGATACCCGCGGAATGCGAATGGTGAACTCAGCCACGCGCCCCCGCCCTTTCCAGAGTGCGCTGAGCGGCGGCGACGACCCGTTGAGGGGACGGGTACACCTGCGCCTCGAGCGCAGCCGCCGCGGGATTGGGAACGAACCTGGCGGCCACCCGCTCGACAGGTGCCGCGAGTTCGCCGAACAATTCGGCCTGCAGGATCGCGGCAACCTCTGCTCCCGGACCGGCGAATTGCACTGCGTCGTGGACGATTACCGCCCGGCGGGTTCGGCGCACCGATTCGACGATGGTCTCGACATCGAGCGGGACCAAGGTCCGCAAGTCGACGACCTCGGCGCTGACGTCTTGGCCGGCCAGGATTTCCGCTGCGGCCAGCGCATCGTGGACGGCGCGCCCGTAGCTGATCAGCGTCACGTCCTTGCCGGGCCGCTTGATGTCGGCCTGGCCCAGCGGAATCCTGAAACCCGGGTCGACGGGAACCGGCCCCTTCTTGCCCTGCAGCCGAATAGTTTCGACGAACAGGCACGGGTCTTCATCGAAAATCGCCGAAGCCAGTAGCCCTTTGCCGTCCCGCGGGGTGGAGGGCACGATCACCTTCATGCCCGGGATATGCATGAACCAGGCCTCCAGGCTCTGCGAATGCGTTGCGCCGGTGGCCAGTCCCGCATAGACCTGAGTGCGGATGGTGATCGGCGCGGTGGTCCGTCCGGCCGTCATGAACCGCAGCTTGGCGGCATTGTTGATCAGCTGATCGGCGGCAATACCGATGAAGTCCATGATCATGATCTCGGCCACCGGCAACATTCCGTCGATCGCAGCACCGATGGCCGCGCCGACGATCGCGGCTTCCGAGATCGGGGTGTCCAGGACCCGGTCATGTCCGTACTTCGTCGACAAACCTGCCGTCGGCCCGGACGCCCCAGGGTCGGCGATGTCCTCACCGAGCAGGAACACTCGGTCATCGGCCTGCAGCGCCTGATCCAGCGCAAGGTTCAGCGCCTCGCGCATCGTCATCTCTTTGTCGTCCATGTCTTTACACCGGGAACTTGATCGGGGACGCATACACGTCGCGGTCGAGCTCGTCTGCCGAGGGAGGCTGCGCGGCCATCACCGTCTTCAGCGCTGCTTCGACGGTCGCCAGCGCCTCGTTGTCGATACTGTCGAGCTCGGCCTCGGTGCAGATGCCGGCATCGGCGAGGTGGGCGCGAAACTTCGGCACCGGATCGGCATCCATTGCCGCGGCCAGCTGTTCCTTGGGGATGTAGGGCATCCGGTCGCCGAAGTAGTGGCCGCGGAAGCGGAACGTCACGCACTCGATGAAGGTCGGCCCCCCTCCACTGCGAGCACGATGAATCGCCTCGTCGAGAACCGCTTTCACCGCCAGCGGGTCGTTGCCGTCGACACGCACGCCCGGCATGCCGTAGCCGGCCGCCCGGTCGGCGACGTGCTCGATCTTCATGGTGTCGCCGGTCGGCGTCATCTCGGCGTAAAGATTGTTCTGGCACACGAAGACCAGCGGAAGATCCCATAAGGCAGCCATATTGGCCGCCTCGTGAAACGAGCCGGTGTTGGTGGCACCGTCGCCGAAGCTGACCGCCGTGACGCGGTCCAGCCCTTTGCGCCTGCCCGACATGGCCAGACCGACAGCCACCGGCGGCCCGGCTCCCACGATCCCGGTCGACAGCATGACGCCGCGCTCAGGTTTGGCGATGTGCATGGTGCCGCCCTTGCCGCGGCTTGCCCCGACGGTGCGCCCCATCATCTCGCCGTAGATCTCTTCCAGCGGTACGCCTTTGCCGATCAGGTCGTGCAGTCCGCGGTATGTCGTGACCAGCTGGTCGTCCGCCCGCAGCGACACACCCATCGCGGCAGCGATGGCCTCCTGGCCCCGGGACGGCCAGTACACACACATGAACTCGCCGGTGCCGATGCCTTTGGACAGCCGGTCGTCGGCCGCTTTCATCAGCACCATCAACGCATACAGACGCTGGTGGACGTCGGTAGAGACTTCCGCGGCCGCAGTCACTTCGGGTAGGAACCAATCTCCCGGTAGATCTTGGGAATCGGCGGTGTCTCCATGTTGAGCAACTCCAGCGATGACATCTTGCCGCTGGCACCGAGTTCACCGAGCTTCTGGACCACGCCGTCGAGGTCGTCGCATTCGAGTTCGTAGATCGCGATGAACGGGCCGGTGCCGTCGGACGGCGCGAAACGCCGGGCCGAGACGATCCCGTCCACCGAGCAGATCTCCGCCAGATGCGTGTCGTTGTACCACTCGTGGTACTCCGCTTCGCGGTCCGCCGTCACCGGCATGGTCTCCAGGTAGATGATGCCCCTAGCCATCTCGCTCCAATTCGCTTGCTGTCATGCGTGATTGGCCGGATCTCACGAGCCCGACCACGGCTTCACCTTCAGGAAGCCGCCACCGTCGACCCGCAACTGCTGGCCGGTGATGTAACGCGCTGCGTCGGAGGACAGGAACAGCACTGCCTCGCTGATGTCCTCGGGTTCGACGTAGGGAATCGGCATGGCTTGCACCAGCGGGAACACCGGCTCGGCGTCCTCGCGGGTCGGGTTCGGCAGGTCCGGCCGAAAAGCCCGGTACATCGGTTCGCTGTGCAACATGTCGGTGTTGACGTTGGTGGGGTGCACCGCGTTCATCCGGATGGAGAACGGTGCCAGTGCACGGGCGAAGTCGTTGACGTAATGCGCGGCCGCGATTTTCGCGAAGGCGTACCCGGCTCCACCGGGCCCGCCGTCGATGCCGCTGGTGTTCATCGACGACATGAAGGCGGCATTCGACCCGATCACGATGATCGACGCCCCGGCCTCCAGATGCTTGAGGCTGGCATGCACCAGATTGAGCACCCCGCCGAGGTCTACATCCACCGCATCGGCGAACGCCTGCGCCGGCAGGCCCGCCGTCAACGGGCAGATTCCCGCGTTGGCCACCACGATGTCGAGGTGGCCGAGTTCGGTGACGCCCCGGTCGACCGCGGCGGCCAACGCCGCCCGGTCGCGGACGTCAGCTATTTCGGTGACGACGCGCTGACCCTCCTTCTCGACGAGACGAGCAGTTTCGTCGAGGTCTTCCGGCCGGGCCAGCGGGTACTTGTTGGTCTCGATGTCCTCGCACAAGTCGATTGCGATGATGTCGGCGCCTTCGGCGGCGAGCATCCGCGCGTGCGAGCGTCCCTGGCCAC
>JAVHWH010000019.1:0-3303 GCA_032159915.1 Mycobacterium sp. | reverse complement strand
CGCTGTGTGATCTGGTCGCCGACGTGCGCGCCGCGACCCCCACCGACGCCGCGAAGAAGATCGTCCCCGATACCGCGGCCGAGCAGCACTTGCTCGACGACCTGCGCCGTCGCAGCGCGCAGGCGCTACGCAACTGGGTGGCCCGTGAACAACGCTCGCTCGCGCAGTTGCGCAGCCGGCCGGTGCTGGCCGAACCGCTGGCGGGAATCCGGGTGCGCGCCGACGAGATCCACCGGGCCCGCAACGCGGTTCGCCGGGACATCACCCGGCTGATCGACGTGCAAGCCGAACGTGTCGGGCACTTGTCGGCCCGGTTGGCGACGCTGGGGCCGGCAGCCACCCTGGCGCGGGGCTACGCGGTAGTGCAGACGGTCGGCGCCGACGGTTCGGCGGCGGTACTGCGATCCGTCGTCGATGCCCCAGCGGGCAGCAGGTTGCGGATACGGGTCGGCGACGGCGCGATCGCGGCGACGAGTGAAGGACCAGCCGATGGCCAGTGATGAAGTGACGCCTATTAGTCAGCTCGGGTATGAAAAATGCCGCGACGAGCTGATCGAGGTGGTACGGCTACTCGAGCAGGGCGGCTTGGACCTCGATGCATCGCTGAAGCTGTGGGAAAGAGGCGAGCAGCTGGCCAAACGCTGCGAGGAGCACTTAGCTGGCGCACGTAAGCGGGTGGCCGATGCACTGGCCGCCGGGGAGTCTGACGATTCTTGATGATGCAAGCAATTATCTGAGTGCTGGTCGAAACTGGAACACGTTTCAGTTATCCTCTTTCGCATGACCGACTCGTCAGGGAACTCTGCAACGCCGTCGACCGCGAAGCTGGGCCGGGTGCTGGTCACCGGCGGGTCCGGATTCGTCGGCGCCAATCTGGTGACCACCCTGCTGAACCGGGGTCATCAGGTGCGCTCCTTCGACCGGGCACAGTCGCCGCTGCCAGGCCTGCCCGGCCTCGAGGTGCTGGAGGGCGACATCTGCGACCGCGACATCGTCGCCGCAGCGGTGGCGGGGGTGGACACCATCTTTCACACCGCCGCACTCATCGAGCTGATGGGCGGGGCATCGGTCACCGACGAATACCGGCAGCGCAGCTTCGCCGTCAACGTCGAGGGAACGAAGAACCTGGTGCACGCCGCGCAGGCCGCCGGCGTCCGGCGGTTCGTCTACACCTCGTCTAACAGCGTGGTGATGGGCGGCAAGCCCATTTCCAACGGCGACGAGACATTGCCCTACACCACCCGGTTCAACGACCTCTACACCGAGACGAAGGTCGTCGCTGAACGATTTGTGCTGTCCCAGAACGGTGTTGACGGGCTGTTGACGTGTGCGATTCGCCCGAGCGGGATCTGGGGTCGCGGCGACCAGACGATGTTTCGCAAGGTGTTCGAAAGCGTGCTCGCCGGGCATGTCAAGGTGCTGGTCGGTCGCAAGGCCGCCCGGCTGGACAACTCGTACGTGCACAACCTGATTCATGGCTTCATCCTGGCCGCCGAGCATCTGGTGCCGGGCGGAACCGCGCCGGGTCAGGCGTACTTCATCAACGACGCTGACCCGGTCAACATGTTCGAATTCACCCGACCGGTGATCACCGCATGCGGAGAACGGCTGCCGCGGCTGCGTATCTCCGGCGCCGCGGTGCGCGCGGCGATGCTGGGTTGGCAGCAGCTGCACTTCCGGTTTGGACTCCCTCAGCCACCACTGGAACCGCTGGCCGTCGAGCGGCTGTACCTGGACAACTACTTCTCGGTCGCCAAGGCCACCCGCGATCTCGGCTACCGGCCGCTGTTCACCACCGAACAGGCGATGACCGAGTGCCTGCCTTACTACACCGAGCTGTTCGACCAGATGAAAGCCGCCGCCAGCCCCGCTCCGGTCGCCGTGGTCGCGCCTGCCGTCGCAGAGTGACGGAGAAAGTCGCCCTCCAAAGTGCCACGGCGCCAAACCGTCTCGTCTCAAACTTCGGCGAATAACAGCTCGAGAAGAAAAGTCCATCCTCCGATGTAAGCGGGGATGCTCTCAACGGTGCTCAGCAGATCTGAGATGGCCACCTCGTCGCCGCCGAGGCCAGTCGCAAACAGCGTGTAATCCAGGCCTACAGCGAAGTCAGCAATGGCGTTGTCCGGGAAGCCACCACCATCGAAGGGCAGGTAACCAACATCACCGAGGGTGAACGCGCCCGGGTCGACGCTCCAGAGGAGGAAAGTGAACGGCATGTCACCGTCAGGAAAGGCGGGACTAAAGAGTTCGGCGGACAGGAAATTATCGACGCTCGTCTCGAGGGAGGCGGCCAGGGTTGGATCACTGCTGAGCAGAAAGCTGTCAGCCGAAGCCGTCCAGGTGTTGATTCCGCTATCGCCGAAAAGCTGCTCGAGCGGGCCGAGTTCCGTGTCGGCTGTGGCTGTGGGAGCGCTGGTCAGGCCGATCACCGCGGCCGCGAAAGCGGCAGTGACCGCCATGCCGACACCACCAGTCCACCGGCGTATGCCATGAATGCTATCCATGTCAGTGCTCCCGTCTGAAATAGTGATTGACCACTACGACAACAGTCTCGGCTGCGGCAGAGGTGAGCGCCTCAGTACTCGACTACGTAATTCGAGTAGGTGACTGCTGCTAAAGATGGAGGGCAACTGATGCGCGAATGCCACACGTCGACGGCATGGTTTGCGGCGCAATGACTTTCAGATCTGAGCACTTCACCGGCAAGCAGGCGATCGTGACCGGAGCCGGCTCGGGCATCGGCGCTGCGCTGTGCCGGGCATTGGTTGCGGCAGGCTCGGACATCGTCTGCACCGATGTCGACGGCGCCGCCGCGGCCCGGACCGCGGAGAGCCTGCACGGTCCGGGCACGGCGACGTCGGCCATCCTCGACGTCACCGATCCGGTCGCGGTCAAGGCGGCCGTCGACGATGTGGTCGCCCGCGCCGGACGACTCGACTTGATGTTCAACAATGCCGGAATCGCTTGGGGCGGCGACACCGAACTCCTGACGCTGGAGCAGTGGAACGCCATCATCGACGTCAACATCCGCGGCGTCGTGCATGGCGTGACGGCTGCCTACCCTGTGATGTTGCGCCAAGGCCGCGGGCACATCGTCAACACGGCGTCGATGGCGGGGCTGACCGCAGCCGGCCAGATCACCAGCTACGTGATGACCAAGCACGCGATCGTCGGGCTGTCGCTGGCGCTACGCTCTGAGGCCATCCCGCGTGGCGTGGGAGTGCTCGCGGTCTGCCCCGGCGCGGTCGAGACGCCGATTCTGGACAAGGGCGGGATCGGCGGCTTCGTCGGCCGGGACTACTA
>JAVHWH010000221.1:0-6683 GCA_032159915.1 Mycobacterium sp. | reverse complement strand
GTCGAACGTGGTGTCCGCCGAGCGACGCAATGCCGCATACACCGAGACACCTTGAGCCACAGGCAACAGCGCGGTCAGATAGGTCATCGTGTCCGGGGCGGGCCGGATCGTCACCGTGCGCTCGGTGTGGGCTTTAGCTGCTCGGTCGACGACCGCCTGCGGGTCGAGCCGGTAGGCGATCGTCTTGGCCGCCGCGGCCACTCGGGCATCACCCATCCCGTCTAACGAGGTGGGCTCGCCGCACAGTTCGCTGTCCAGGACTCGCCGGTCGTCGACGTCCAGGCACGCGCTTTCCCGCACGATCAGGGTGGCCCGCCACTCGGATAAAACGCCGGATTCCAACGCGGCCAGGGTGTATGGCATCTCGTGCACCAGCGCTTTGGCGAAGCCGAGATGGCGGCCGCCACGAGCCGGTGAGTCGCGTCGGGCCAGCGCGATCTCGCTGGCGACCCCGCGTCCGCGCCGTTCGGCCGGCATACCCGCCGCGGCCTCCGCAGCTCTGCGAGCGGCATCGAGGGCGGCCGCCGCGCGCGCTTGACCCGCCGCTGCCGCCGATTTCAGCCGCTCCAGCTCGGCGATGCGCTCCACCAGGGCTGATTCGTCGTCGGCGAGGTCCTGCGTCGGTGCTAATTCGAACATACATTCGACACTAGACCATGCCACCGACAAGAAGTCTGGCTGAAGGCGCCTACTTGTTGTTGGCGCCGGCCAGCGGTCGGCGCACGACGGGCTCCTTCACCCGGTGCGTCACCGATGCCCACGCCGACGGGGAGTAGTGCGTGGTGACTTCCTCGAAGCCGTCGACCCGGTGCACGCTCAGGACGCCGGTGTTTTCGTTGACGGTCAGCTTGTCGTTCTCGGCGAAGCGGATCTCTTCTCCGTCAAGCAGTCGGATAACAAACACGGTGCTGTCCTCTCGATCGAGCGGCGGCGCGGCGCCATGGTCAACAGGCCCGCCGCAGGGCCTGCTTCATTGTGAGGCGGAGGTGTGAACGGTGCGGAAACGGTGCATGACAACCGGTTGCCCAAGGTCGACGCGGGCGTCCGGTGACCGGAGTTGCCCAGGCGAACATAGGTTAGGCTACATTTACTCAGCGTGACCGAAGTTGGTGTCGAATCCAGTCCGGCGGGCGCCGCTTCGTCATCTTTTCCCTTGCCGTTCGACATGCATCCGGCAGATCTGGCGGCCGAGTTGGTGGCCAGGTCGGCAGAGGCTGACGGCGACCAATATCTGCTCTACGAGCGCGATGACGAATGGGTGCTGGCCATCGGCGTCCTGGCGATCATCGAGTTGGACTGCGACGAACTGCGCATCATCCGCGACGGTGTCACCCAGCGGCAGACCTGGTGCGGTCGGCCGGGGCCGGTGCTCGGTGAGGCCGTCGATCGCCTGCTGCTGGAAACCGACGAGGCTTTCGGCTGGATCGCCTTCGAGTTTGGGGCGTACCGGTTTGGCCTGCAGGAGCGTCTGGCGCCCCAGACTCCGCTGGCTCGGGTCTTCTGGCCGCGCACCCGGATCGTTGTTTCCGCGGATGCCGTCGCGTTGTTCGGCGCCGAAGACCGCCACGTGGAAATCGTGAGCCGGCTACTCGACGCGGGTGTGCCGCCTTTGCCAGTGCCTTCGGCCGTCGACGTATCCGCTGACGCCTCGGACTACCGTGCCCGAGTGGGTGACGCGATCGAGGAAATCACGGCCGGCCGATACCACAAAGTGATCTTGTCCCGCTGCGTCAATGTGCCTTTCGCACTGGACTTTCCGTCTACGTATCGGGTGGGGCGCCGGCATAACACTCCGGCACGTTCATTCCTGTTGCATCTCGGCGGTTTCCGGGCTCTGGGTTACAGCCCCGAACTGGTGGCCGCCGTGCACGACGACGGGCTGGTCCTGACCGAACCGCTGGCCGGCACCCGGGCACTGGGCCGCGGCGCCGCGCGCGATCGTCAGGCGCGCGAAGATCTGGAATCCAACAGCAAAGAGATTGTCGAGCATGCGATGTCGGTGCGCAGCTCGTTGCAGGAGATCGACGAGGTCGCCGAACCCGGCAGCTCCGCGGTAGTGGATTTCATGACCGTCCGTGAGCGCGGAAGCGTGCAGCACCTCGGCTCGACGGTCACCGGACGGCTGCACGCGTCCAAGGACCGGATGGACGCGCTGGAGACGCTGTTTCCCGCGGTCACCGCTTCGGGCATACCCAAGGCGGCGAGTGTAGACGCCATCATGCGTCTCGACGAAAGTCCGCGGGAGTTGTATTCCGGTGCGGTGGTGAGGTTTTCGGCTGGCGGAGGGCTTGATGCGGCGTTGACCCTTCGGACCGTCTACGAGCGCGACGGCTGCACCTGGCTGCGTGCGGGCGCGGGCATCATCGCCGCATCCGATCCGGAGCGGGAGTTCGAAGAGACCTGCGAGAAGCTGACCACGCTGGCGCCGTATCTCGTTGCGCGCCGCGAAAACCTCTAGCCGGCGTCGGCTTCGGGCGAGCGCTCCAGGTATTCCGCCAGAATCTGGCTGACCAGGGACTCGATCGTCGTTTCGATCGAGGACGCCAACGTGGCGGTCACCGACGCCACCGCCTGAGTGCGGAATCGGACCAGCATGGTGATCAGCTCAGCGATTTCGGTGTCGGCCGGCAGAGCTTCGCGAGGTTTGATCCGGTCGGCGACGTGTTCGGCTCCGGCGCGCACCAGCATCTCGCTGATCTGGTCGACCAGCGGAACGATGTGCTCGTGCAGGTCGATCAGTTTGTCCATCTTCATGCCGTAGCCGCGGATCTCGTTGAACGCCTCCACAAGTTTCGGGCGGGTGATGGTGGCCTGCCCATCGTCGACGTGGATCACCTGCAGGCTGACCAATCGGTCGAAAGCTTTGACGTCGTTGATAAGTCGCTGCGCTTCGGCCACCGGCATGGTTTGGGATTTCTCGCTGGTCCAGGTACCGACGATGGCCGTTTCCAGGCCCAGTACGTCGCCGAGATTCTTGCCTTCCTCCCAGGCGCTGAGCATTTCCCGAACGTGCGCGATGTTGTATCCGCGGTCGAGCATCGAGGTGATCAGCCGCAACCGGGTCAGATGGGTGTCGTTGAACAACGCGATGCGGCCCACCCGCAGCGGGGGCGGCAGCAGCCCCCGGTCGCGGTAGACCCGGATGTTGCGGGTGGTGGTGCCGGCCAGCCGGGCCAAGTCTTCGATGCGGTATTCCCCGGAGCCCGGCGCCCCGAGGGGATAACGAATCGCGGCGTCGAACAATTGCGAAACCGCGTTCTCGATGACCTCGCGCGATTGGCGCCGGACGCGTTTGGGAGCGCGCCGCAGGTTTGCCAGGACGCCGGCGATGGTGCCGGTTTCAGCGCGGGGCGATCGGTCGGGCGCCATCGTGTCAGGCGGACGAGCTCACGCGTACGGCGGTATGTTCGACCGCCTCGTAGTCGGCGTACTGGAAATCCCGCATCTGTCGAAGATACTGCGTGGCGAACCCGGGGTACATCGACACGTTGTGGCCGTCCTTCGTCAAATACCAACTGCTGCAACCCGACATCCAGGTCGTTTTGGTGAGCCGCTTCTGGATGCGTTCGTTGTGGCGCTGCTGCACGTCCTGACGGACATCGAGGTAGCGCAGTTCGTTGTCCAGAATGGTGGTGATGCCGCGCACAGCGTAGTCGATTTGACCTTCGATGTAGACCAGCAGCGAGTTGTGGCCCGGCCCTGAGTTCGGGCCGGTCATGAAGAACAGGTTGGGATAACCGTGCGCGCTGGCGCTCTTGTAGGCCTGTGCACCCTCGGCCCACTCGGCGCTCAGTGAGCGTCCGCCCAGTCCGGTGACCGGGAACGGTGGGCCGGTCAGGTGCACGTCGTAGCCGGTGGCGAACACGATGCAGTCCAGATGGTGCTCGATGCCGTCGCTGGTGCGAATACCCACGGGGCTCAGCGTCGCAATGGGCCAGTCGATCAATTTGCAGTTGTCGCGCTGCAGCGCGGGGTAGTAGTCGCTGGATACCAGCATCCGCTTGCAGCCGGGGGTGAAGTCCGGCGTCAGCTGGCGGCGCAGCCACGGGTCTTTGACCTGACGGTTCAGGTGCAGCCGGCCGAGCCGGGCCACCACCGACGTCAACGGAGTGTTCCACACCAGCGCGGTGGCGCTGGCCTCGTGTCCCCAATACAGCGCTTGGCGTGCAAGGTGTTGCACCAGTGGAGCTTTGGCGAAGACGTTCTGGACGGCGGGCGGCGTCGCGACATCGAGGCGGGGGAGTACCCAGCCTGGGGTGCGCTGGAAGACTTTGACGAATTCGGCCTGCTTGACCAATTCGGGGATGATCTGGACAGCGCTGGCGCCGGTGCCGATGACGCCGACCCGTTTTCCGGCGAAGTCGTATTCGTTGTCCCACCGGGCACTGTGGATCTTGTGCCCGTCGTAGGTGTCGATACCGCGGATGCCGGGGAAGCTGGAGTCCGGTAGCGGCCCGGATGCCAGGATCACCGCACGGGCGCGGAATCGTTTGCCGCCGCCGGTAGTTGCGGTCCAGGCGCCGGCGTCGGAGTCGAAGGACAGGCCGGTGACTTCCTGACCGAACTGAATGCGGCGACGGATGTCGAACCGGTCGGCCATGTCCTCGATGTGGCTGCGGATCTCCTCTGCCGGTGAATAGGTCCGCGACCAGGTCGGGTTTTTGACGAACGAGAACGAGTAGAGCAGCGACGGGATGTCGCAGCTGGCGCCCGGATAGCGGGTGTCCCGCCAGGTTCCGCCGACGCGGTCGCTGCGCTCCAGGATCACGACGTCGTCGACGCCGGCCTCGGCGAGCTTGATCGCCGCGCCGAGGCCGCTGAAGCCGGCTCCGACGATCAGCGTCGCATAGGTGTGTGTCTTCGCCATGATCACGCCGCCGGCTCGTGAGTGACTTCTCGAACCCAGGTCGGCACCGACGGCAGCAGGGGCCGTGGGTACCGGTCTGAAAGCCACACCATCGAATTCGCCAGCAGGTGGTACGGGTGGCGTGGATTGGTGACCACGCCGGCGTAGCGTCTCAGGAACCGGTAAGTCGGTACCCGACCGGTGTGTTGGCCGCGGTCACCGAGTTCCTTGAATCGTTTCACGGCCCGGTACAGCCGTTCGGGCTCCATGCCCATGCCGATGATCTCGTTGCGGATCCGGTTGATCAGCGGCGCGCCCATGACCGCGCCGATGATGAGACCTGGAGTCGCATTGTGACCGACGAAGTCGATCAGCAACCGCCGGATCTTCGCGTGCCCGATCATGTCGAGCACTTCGAAATCGACGACGAGATGGCGTGATTCGTCGTTGTTGATCTTCTCGAACACCTGGTGGCAGACGGGGTCGTGCACCTCGTCGAGGAGAAATTTCAACAAAGCGCCGTCCAGCGCGACTTCCAGCATCGGGATGACCGTGCCGAGCAGAGACAGCGGCATGTCGTCGGCCCACCGGTCCAGCCAGTCGATGGCCAGCCGGATGTTCACGTTCGGCTCGGGAACCTCGCCTTCCTCGAGCATGCCCCAGCGATTCATCAGTGCCAGTTCGGCATTGGCGTGGCGCTGTTCCTCGGCGTGGAAGTAGCGGTAGATCTCACCGATGGTCGGTGTGGGCGCCTTTTTGGCCAGAGCCGCGAAACCCCGGGCGCCGATGTTCTCGATCCAGCACAGGTCGGCCATGAATGCCTTTAGCTTTGGCCGCTGCTGGTCGCTGATCATCTCGGCGCCCGGCGCGTCCCAATCGATGTCGGCCAGCGCCCATTGGCGGTCTTTGATCTTGGCCAGCATGGCGTCCATGTCGATACTCATCGAATCCTCCCTTGGATGCGGTTCTTCTAAAGCGGGGCGACCCGCGACACCAGGCCGACGGCGCGGGTGTAGGTGCCGGGGATGAATCGTTTGAGGCCCCAGCCGATCTTGGCTTCCAGTTGCGGCATGCAATACAGGTCGCCGCGGTCGTGGGCATCCAGGCAGGTTCGCGCCACTTTCTCCGCTGAGACTCCAGTCCAGCGCATGATCTTGTGGGCGAACTGATTCGTCTCACTCGAGATGCGACCGGATTCGAGGATGTTGGTCTTGACGAAGGTGGGACACAGTGCAGTGACTTTGACTCCGCTGCCGGATAATTCGGCGGCCAGTGTCTCCGAGAGCGACAGCGCGCCCGCTTTGCTGACGTTGTAGGCCGCCATGCTGGGTGCGGCACCGAACGCTGCAGCCGAGGCGACGTTGATGATCCCGCGCGGCACCGAAGGATCGGCTGTCCGCAGGATCGGCGCGAAGACATGGCAGCCGTGAATGGGTCCCCACAGGTTGATGCCGAGTACCCACTGCCAGTCCTCGATGGGCAGTTCACCGATCGGAGCGCCGCCGGAGCCGACGCCGGCGTTGTTGATCACCAACGTGGGGGTGGCGCCGAACCATGATTGCGACTGCGCGGCGAGCTCGACCACATCATCGAGTTGTGTTACGTCGCAGACGATTGCGACGGCGTCGCCGCCGCGGTCGGTGATCGCGGTGACTGTGCGCTTGGCCGCGACTTCGTCGATGTCGCTGCAGACGATGCGGCTGCCGCGGTTGGCCAATTCGACGGCGAACGCCGCGCCGATCCCGCTGCCTGCGCCGGTCACCACCGCGCGCGCGTGGTGGCTGACCTTGGGCGATTTGCCGAACGGTCCGATCATGGTCAGCCCGCCTTTCCTGTC
>JAVHWH010000347.1:0-11526 GCA_032159915.1 Mycobacterium sp. | reverse complement strand
GAAGACATCAAGGCGCTGGCGGCGCCCGCGGCGGCGCACCGGATCACGTTGCGCCCGGAGATGTGGGTCCGAAAGATCCAAGGCTCGGACATCATCGAGGAGCTGTTGCGGCGGTTACCGGTCCCACGAACGCACGGCGGCCCACAGTAGGTCGTGGTGGCTGAGGTCCGAGATGTTCAACTCCATTGGCGCGCATCGCCGTTGACGCGAGCAATCGCAACCTGCGCCGCGCTGGCGCTGGCGGCCGGCGTGATCGGGTCGTGCTGGCAACTCGTCGCCTTCGCGGCTCCGTTGCTTGGTGTGTTGTGTTCCCTCAATTGGCAGCGGCCGTTACCAAAAGTCAGCGTCCATGCCGAGCCCGGATCGCAGCGATGCTTCGAATCAGAGCAGATCGAGCTGACTCTGTGGCCGAGCTCCGAATCATTCGGTATCGCAACCGAACTCGTGATATCAGTGATCGCCGGAATGCAACTCGACGTCGTGCAGCGAGCATCTGGTTCGCGGCAGACGGTGACCACCAGTGCCGAGCGCTGGGGACGGTATCCCGTCCGCGCCTCGGTCGAGGTTGTCGCGCATGGCGGATTGTTGGTCGGTGCAGGCACCGTCGACGCGGCGGAGGTGACCGTCTTCCCGACGACGCCTCCGCAACCGACGACGCTTCCGCCGACTGAGCTGCTCGACCGGCTGGGCACCCACCTGACTCGGCACATCGGACGCGGCGTCGAGTACGCCGACATCCGCGCCTATGTTCCGGGCGATCAGCTGCGCACGGTCAACTGGCCGGTCAGTGCCCGCCGCGGCCGGCTGCACGTCACCCAGCGGCTGACCGATCGCTCCGCGGACGTGGTCGTGCTGGTCGACGGCTATGCGCAGCCGGTCGGCCCCGCCACCGACGCCACCGAACGCATCGTTCGTGGCGCCGCCCAGGTGGTCCAGACCGCGCTGCGCAATGGTGACCGGGCCGGCCTCGTCGCGCTCGGCGGGCGCAGGCCCCGCTGGCTTGGTGCTGATATCGGGCAGCGCCAGTTCTACCGGGTACTGGACGCCGTGCTCGACGCAGGTGACGAATTCGAATACACAACAGGGACTTTGGCACCGCGCGCGGCGGTTCCCGCCGGTGCGCTCGTGGTGGGCTTCTCGACGTTGCTCGACACCGAATTCGCGCTGGCGCTGATCGATTTACGGCGGCGTGGTCACGTCGTGGTGGCGGTCGACGTGTTGCAGGGCGCCCCGTTTCGTTCCACCCAAGATCCGCTGGTTGCGCGGATGTGGGCGCTGCAGCGCTCGGCCATGTACCGCGACATGGGGACCGTCGGTGTGGACGTGGTGGCCTGGCAGCCCGACCGGACCCTGGATCGGTCCTTGCAGGCGGTGCCCGATCACCGTCGACGACTGGCCGGACGGCGGTCATGAGCCCCGGCACGCGTCTGGCTGCGCACCTGTTGTCGACGGCGTGCGGACTGCTGATGGTGGCCGCGGCCGGGACCGGGACGCATGGCACAGCCCGGGTCGTTGCGGTGTCTGCACTGATCGCGGTGGTGGCCGCGGTCTTGGTTCGCCCGGTTGCCACCATTGCTGTGCTGCTCACCGTGGCGGTGATCGCATTGACCGGGCCGGCCGCCATCGTGGCGGCGGTGGCGGGTCTGTCGGCGGCCGTCTACCTGGTGCTCAGGCACGGGGCCGCGAGCGGTATCGGCCTCGACTCGGTGAGCGTGGCGACGCTGGCTTCCGCGCTGGGCTTCACGCTTGCAGGCCTGGTCGCGACCGCGTTTCCGTTGCAACTGCCGTGGTTGCCGTTGCTGGCGCCGTTGGCCGTATTCGCGATCTACCTGCTGGCCACCAGGCCCTTTCTGCACGACGAGGACGATTAGCGCCCGGGTCCTGGCCGGCGAATGTTCACCGGTGCAGGAAATCTTGACCGGTGGTCAGTCTGGGGGCAACAATGTCGGGATGCCTCCAGAAGAGCGGGCGTTGATCGACGACGTTGAGCGTCGACTCGCCGAGAAGTACAAGTTTCTTCCGGTAGACCAGGTGGGCGCCGTCGTGCGGCACGCGTATGCGCAGTTCCAGAGCAGCCGGGTCCGGGGGTTCATTCCGTTGCTGGTGCAGCGGCGCGCAGACGAGGAACTCGAGGAGTTGAGCGTCTTGCGGCCGGACCTGGCGGCGGTCGCGCTCGACGACATGACGACAGCCGCGGTTTAGGCTTCCGAAGCCACCTGCACGGGCCCGGATCGCCGGCTTCAGCCTCGATGATTTCAGTCTCATCTGTTAACTATCTCTGTAGCGTAAGCCGGCAGACGCGCTGTGGCAGAGGGAGCAATTGGTGGCGAAACTGGGGGAGCGGGCGGTCGTCTGTGGTGCAGGAATGGGCGGCCTACTCGCCGCCCGGGTGCTCAGCGACTTCTACGGCACCGTGACTGTGGTTGAACGGGACAAGCTGCCCGACGCGGCCGATCAGCGACGAGGTGTCCCGCAGGGCCGCCACTTCCACGTGCTGTGGAGTCGCGGCGCCCACGAGCTGGCCGAACTGTTCCCCGGCATCCACGACGACCTGGTCGCCGCCGGCGCCGCCGTCTGCGATGACGGTGATCTGTCCCGGGTGTCGATCCGGGTCGCGGGCCATGAGTTGAGCCGCGAAGGAAAATTCAGCGACCCGTCGGCCGTCAAGCTGCACCTACTGAGCCGCCCATTGCTGGAATCGCATGTACGGCAACGGGTCAACGCCATCGAGAATGTGGAAATCCTCGATGGCCACGATTTCGTCGAACCGGTCGCGCCCACCCCGCAACGTGTCACCGGGGCCAAGATCGTTGACCGCGATACTGAAGCGCAACGAACCCTGGACGCCGACCTGGTGGTCGACGCGATGGGACGCGGTGCCCGCACGCCGGCTTTTCTGGACGACCTGGGCTACGGACGACCAGTCGCGGAACGCTCGACGACCACGGCGAACTACACCAGTCTGCTGATGCGGATCCCGGACGGGATCATCAAAGAGCGGATGACGTTCGTCGTTCCCGAGCCCAATAAGGCTACCGGCGGCGCGTTTTCGGTGTACGACCACGACACCTGGATTTTCACGCTGACGCGGGTGGCGGACAACGAGCCGCCGGACAGCCTCACTGGAATGATCCGGATGGCCACCCAATTCGCGCCACCCGCATTGTTGCGGGCGCTCAAGCGGGGCGAGCCGATCAGTGAGATTTCGATGTTCCGCTACCCGGGCGCCGTCTGGCGGCGCTACGACAAGATGGACCGGTTTCCGTCTGGGCTCCTGGTGTTCGGGGATGCGATCTGCAGTACCAATCCCATTTACGGCCAAGGCATGACGGTGGCCGCCCTGGAAGCGACGGCGTTGCAAGCGTGTCTGGCCGAAGCCAACGGTGACATCGCGCAACGATTCTTCGCGGCCGCCGCCGAGCAGATCGGACCGATGTGGGCATCCAACCAGTTCAACGACCTTTACATGGACAGTGGCCAGGCGGAACAGGCGTCCAAGGAGTTGCTGGACTTCCGGGAGGCGGTGCTGTCCGCGGCTGAGAGCAGTCCGGCGCTCAGCGAAAAACTCTACCGCTCAATGAATCTGGTTGATCCGCCGACGGACTACAGTCCGCTGCTCGCCTCCGGCTGAGATCGGATCTGGCGGCGATTGCGCTCGCTGATTTCGGTGTAGCGATCGTTGAGGCTGTCGCGATCCAGGATTTGCGCACCCGCGATGGCCTGTTCGGCAGCGAGAGCTGGTTCGGTGATCGCGGCGGCGCCGCTGACGTAAATTTCTTTGAGGCCGGCCATGGTCGGGCCGGGCACTTCGGCGATCTGACCGGCCAACTCGATTGCCCTGGACAACAACTGATCATGCGGCACGACCTCGGTGACCAGGCCGATTCGCTGGGCCCGCGCGGCGTCGACCACTTCACCGGTCATCGACAGCCGTCGCGCCATGGCGGCGCCCACCACCTGCGGAAGCCGCGCCGTCATACCGCCGCCGGGCAGTATTCCCACCCGGGCGTGGGTGTCGGCGAACACCGCGCGCTCAGAGGCGATGAGAAAGTCGCAACCCAAAGCCATTTCGAGTCCGCCGGTGAACACCGCACCATTGATGGCGCCGACGATGGGCGTGCGCATCTCCCCGGTCTGGCGGATGCAGTTCTGGGTCTGGAACTGCTCGAAGTAGGAAGCGCCCCGCCGCTGAGCTTCTTTGAGATCGACGCCGGCGCAGAACGCCGGATCCGCGCCGGTGAGAACCACCGCCCGCACCGACGGGTCGTCATCAGCTTCGCGCAGCTCGGCGTACAGCGCCCCGATCAGGCCGGGGCTCAAGGCATTCCGCGCTGCGGGCCGGTTCATGGTCAGCACCCTGACGGCGCCGGAGTCGTCGCTGAGAACCAGCGTCGACGTCATGTCAGGAACTGCGCGGCCTGTCGGGCCAGATCGAGCAGGGGTTGCGGGAAGACGCCCAGGCCGATCGTGATCGCGGCGCACACGGCGATGGCGGCCTTGCTCCAGAAGCTGGGCATCACCACGTGGACCTGCTCAGCGTGCGGCTCGGTGAAAAACATCAGCACGATGACCCGGACGTAGAAGTACGCGGCGACCGCGCTGCCGATGACACCGACGATGACCAACGGCACCGCGCCGCCCTGAGCTGCCGCGGAAAACACCGCAAGCTTGCTGATGAATCCACTGGTCAGCGGGATACCGGCGAAGGCCAGCAGGAACATCGAAAAAAGCAGACCGACAACGGGATAGCGCTGACCCAGGCCCGCCCAATGCGCCGTGGTGGCGTCCTCTTCGCCGTGCGCGTTGCGGATCAGACTGACCACCGCGAATGCGCCGACCGTGCTGAAGCTGTAGGCGATCAGGTAGAACATCGTCGCCGCCAGGCCTGCCGGGTTGTCGGCGATCACGCCGGTGAGCAAGAACCCGACGTGCGCGATGGACGAATATGCCAGCATCCGCTTCACGTCGGTCTGCGTCACCGCGGTTACCGTGCCGACCGCGATGGTCAGAATTGCGATGGCCCACAGCACCGGCCGCCACTGGTCATGTAGCGGCGGTAGCGCCACGTACACCACGCGCAGCAGCGCGCCGAACGCCGCGACCTTGGTGGCGGCGGCCATGAACCCGGTGATCGGGGTCGGAGCACCTTGATAGACGTCGGGGATCCACGAGTGGAACGGAACAGCACCGACTTTGAACAACAGCCCGACCGACAACAGCGCGACACCGGTCAGCGCCATCGAGTGGCTGTGGTCAGCGGCCAGGGCCTTCGCGATGCCGGGCAGCGAAAGGGTGTCGGTGGCGCCATAGAGCAGTGCTACGCCGTAGAGGAA
Source organism: Mycobacterium sp. (assembly GCA_032159915.1). Classification (GTDB taxonomy): domain Bacteria; phylum Actinomycetota; class Actinomycetes; order Mycobacteriales; family Mycobacteriaceae; genus Mycobacterium. Next base: position 6,193 of record JAVHWH010000347.1, on the reverse strand, counting down.
GAATGCCGACGAAAAGGCACCCAGCAGAAAGTATTTGACCGACGCTTCCTGAGACAGCAGGCGGCGGTGCCGCGCCAGCCCACAGAGCAGATACAGCGGCAGCGACAGGACCTCGAGCGCCACGAACATCGTCAGCAAGTCGTTCGCGGCCGGGAACACCAGCATGCCGCCGACCGCCAGCATGGTCAGCGGGAACACCTCGGTCTGGCTGGCGCCGGCCCGTTGCGCCTCGTGTTCGGCTGCACTGTCCGGAACCGCCGACGCCTGCGGCGTAAAGGCTTCCAATCCGCGGGGCAACCCGGCCGGCGCATGAGCGGTTGCCGTGGCCGCACCCGGTCCGGCCGACTCGTTGTCGCCCTTATGGCGCTCGGCGAAGAAGAACACGGCCAGCAACGCCACCAGCAGGATGGCCGCCTGCAGCAGCAGGGTCGGTCCGTCGACGGCCAGCGCCTGCAGTACCGCATAGCGGCCCGGGAGATCCAGATGGCGGGCGACCACGATGACCGCGGCGATCGCCGCGATCAAGCCGCCCAGCGCGAGTAGCACCTGGGCGCCGTAGCGGGCCCGACGCGGCAGAAACGCCTCGACCAGGACGCCGACTACGGCGACACCGAACACAATGAATATCGGTGAGAGCAGACCGTATTCCACGCTGGGAGTGGGCATCGGAAGAGACGTCATCGGCGCGGTCCTTCCGCCATTCCAGGTGCATGCGCCGTGCCGGGCCGCACGATCGGTGCAGGATCGTGCGCACCGATGGTCGCCATGGTGTTTCCGACCGCGGGGTTGATGATGGTGAGCACCGGCTTCGGGTAGATACCCAGCACCAGCAGCAGGACGATCAGTGGTGCGACGACCAGGATTTCGCGTGGCACCAGGTCGCGGATCCGCTCGTTGCCCTGGGCGACGGGTCCGGTCATCACCCGTTGGTACAGCCACAAAATGTAGATCGAGGAGAGCACCAGCGCGACGACACCGACGGTCGCCGCGAGCCAGTAGCGGTTGTACGCCCCCAGCAGCACCAGGAATTCGCTGACGAACGGTGCCAGCCCCGGCAGCGACACTGTGGCGAGTCCGGCGATCAGGAAGGTCCCGGCCAGGACCGGCGCGACCTTCTGGACGCCGCCGTAGCCGGCGATCGAGCGGGTGCCGCGGCGCGAGATCAGGAAGCCGGCGATCAGGAAGACCGCGGCGGTGGAGATGCCGTGGTTGAGCATGTACAGCGTCGCACCGCTCTGGCCCTGGCTCGTCATCACGAAGATGCCCAGGATGATGAAGCCGAAGTGTGAAATGGACGTGTACGCGATCAGTCGCATGATGTCGGTCTGGCCGATCGCCACGATTGCGCCGTAGATGACGCCGATCACCGCGAGGGTGACGACGGCGGGCCGGAAATACGTTGACGCGTCAGGAAATAACTGCAGGCAGTAACGCAGCATGCCGAAGGTGCCGACCTTGTCCATCACGGCGGTGATCAACACCGCGGTCGCCGGTGTCGACTCCACTGCGGCGTCGGGCAGCCAACGGTGGAACGGCCACAGCGGCGCCTTGATGGCGAACGCGAACATGAATCCCAGGAACAGTGCCTTCATCACACCGGAGGAGGCGCCCAGCGAACCCGTTCGGACGGCGGCGACGATCTGACGGAAATCGAAGGTGCCGGCACCATGTTTGGCGGTCACCACATACAGACCGATCACCGCGGCGAGCATGATCAGGCCGCCGAACAGGTTGTACAGCAGAAACTTCACCGCGGCGCGTGAGCGGTGCGCACCGCCACCGAAACCGCCGATGAGGAAGTACATCGGGATCAGCATCGCCTCGAAGAACACGTAGAACAGCAGCACATCCAGCGAGACCACCGAGATGAGCACCATCGACTCGATGGTCAGCGTCAGTGCCACGTAGGCCTGGGTGCCCCGGGACCGATCGCCACCTGACGACCGCAAGCGCGGCGCAGCCAGGTGCAGCGGGTCGTCAGCATCGGCGACGTCGTTCCAGCCGGCCACCAACAGGAACGGCACGAGAATTGTGGTCACCAACACCAGCATCAGCGCGATGCCGTCGACCCCGAGGGTGTAACCCGCGCCGAAAGCCGGTATCCACGAATGAGATTCGGTGAACTGGAACGTCGGCCCGCCGGCCTTGAAGGCCACCGCCAGTGCGATCGACAGCGCCAGCACTGCCACCGACACGGCTACGCCCAGCCACTTCGCGAACTGCCGGCCGCCGGCTGGAATCAGGATGATCACGACGGCGCCGACCAGTGGGAGAAGCCACAGGACGGAAAGCCACGGGAGGGTCACCACAGTTGCACCGCCAGGATTGCGGCGGCGACGAGCGCCGCTCCGGTCAACATCGACAACGCATAGTTACGGGCGAACCCAGTCTGGAAGCCGCGCAGCCACTCCGACGTGCGACCCACCACGTTGGCCAGCGCATTGACCGAGCCGTCGACACCCTGGTCGTCGAATTCGACCAGCGCGTGGGTGAGCTGCGCCCCTGGTCGCATGAACGCGTCCTCGTTGAAGGCATCGCCGTAGAGGTCTCTGCGGGCAGCGACGGTCAGGACCGACACGTCGGCGGGTGCGGTCGCCGGCACGGCGCGGCCGAGGTAGCGCCACAGCGCGATCAGGAAGCCGACGGCGACGACGCCGACGGCCACGGCGCTGATCACCCAGCCCGGCACCACGGGTCTGCTCTCTTCGAATGTGGTCACCGGCTCCAGCCAGTGCTGCAGCGTGCCGCCCCAGCCCAGCAGTCCGCCGGAGAACACCGACCCGACCGCGAGCAGGATCATCGGCCAGGCCATCAGCGCAGGCGCTTCGTGGGGATGCGTGTCGTCAGCCCAACGCTTTTCGCCGAAGAACGTCATCAGCATCACCCGGGTCATGTAGAACGCGGTGATTCCGGCGCCGAGCAGGGCCGCGCCGCCCATGATCCATCCGCCCGCTCCGCCTGCTCCCAGTGCGGCTTCGATGATGGCGTCTTTGGAGAAGAATCCGGCGAACGGTGGCACGCCGATGATCGCCAGGTAGCCCAGCCCGAAGGTGGCGAAGGTGATCGGTAGCGCGCTGCGCAGGCCGCCGTAGTGGCGCATGTCCTGCTCTTCGTGCATCGCGTGGATGATCGAACCGGAGCCGAGGAACAGGCCGGCTTTGAAGAAGCCGTGGGTCAGCAGGTGCAGGATCGCGAACGCGTAGCCCGCCGGCCCCAGACCCGCGGCCAGCACCATGTAGCCGATCTGGCTCATCGTGGAAGCGGCCAGCGCGCGCTTGATGTCGTCCTTGGCGCAACCGATGATCGCCCCGAACATCAACGTGACGGCCCCGACGATGATGACGGCGAGCCGCGCGTCGGGGGACAGGCTGTAGAGCGGGTTGCATCGCACGATCAGGTACACGCCGGCGGTCACCATGGTGGCAGCGTGGATGAGCGCGGACACCGGAGTGGGGCCTTCCATCGCGTCACCGAGCCAGGCCTGCAGCGGAACTTGCGCGGATTTGGCGCACGCGCCCAACAGCAGTAGCAGACCGATCCAGGTCAACGCGCTCTGGCTGGCGCCGGCCGCCTGACCGAACACTTGCGCGTAGGACAGTGTGCCGAAGTTGGCGAAGATCACGAAGATCGCCAGTGCCAGCCCGGCGTCGCCGACGCGGTTCATCACGAAGGCCTTCTTGGCGGCGGTCGCCGCGGTCGGCTTCTGGTACCAGAACCCGATCAGCAGGTAAGACGCCAGACCCACGCCTTCCCAGCCGGCGTAGAGACCCACGAAGTTGTCGGCCACCACCAGCAGCAGCATCGCCGCCAGGAACAAGTTCAGATAGGCGAAAAACCTTCGGCGGTCGGGATCTTCGGCCATGTAGGCCACCGAGTAGATGTGGATCAAAGATCCGACCCCGGTGATCAGCAGCACGAAACAGATCGACAACTGGTCGATCTGCATTCCGAAGTCGACCTGCAGACCGTTGACCGGAATCCAGGTGAACAGGCTCTGGCTGATGGTCCGCGCATCGCCGTGGCGACCGAGCATCTCGGCCAGCAGCGACACACCGACCCCGAACGACGCCAGCGCGGTCAGACAGCCCAGCCAGGGTCCCCACCGATCGGTGCGCCTGCCGCCGACCAGCAGGATCACGGCGCCGGCCGCGGGTAACGCGACGAGCAGCCAAGTCAAATGTGTCATTCCCTCAGCCCTTGAGCAGGTTGGCGTCGTCGACCGAAGCCGATTTGCGGGCACGGAAAATCGTCATGATGATGGCCAGCCCGACCACCACCTCGCACGCGGCGACGACCATCGTGAAGAAGGCAACCATCTGACCGTCGAGGTGACCGTGCAGCCGGGCGAAGGTGACGAACGCGAGGTTTACCGCGTTGAGCATCAGCTCGACGCACATGAACATGACGATCGCGTTGCGCCGCAACAGCACACCGGCAGCGCCGATGGTGAACAGCAATGCGGAGAGGTACAGGTAGTTCTGCGGGTTCATCGCCCACCCCCTCTGACGTCAGAACCGTTGGAACCATTCGATCCGTTGGAACCTCTGGAAGCGTTGGCGACTGGCAGGTCCTGGTCTTTGACCGGTCGCAGCTCCAGGACCGCGGGCACCGACAACCGGGAGGGCGAGCCGTCCGGTAGCCGCGCGGGAGTGTCGACGGCGTTGTGGCGAGCGAAGACGCCCGGGCCGGGCAGCGGGGTGGGGTGCCCGCCGGGGGCGAACCGCTCGATCGACAGTTCGCGCTGCGTCTTGCGACGCTCGAATCGCTCGCGGTGCGCCAGAATCATCGCGCCGATCGCGGCGGTGATCAGCAGCGCACTGGTCAACTCGAACGCCCAGAGGTATTTCGAGAAGATCAGCGCCGCCAGTCCTTGGACGTTGCCGCCGGCGTTTGCCTGCGTGAGTCCGGCGAAGCCGTGGGTGGCGACGTTGCCGATGCCGGCGATCAGCACGATGCCGAATGACAACCCGGCCACCACTGCGGCCACTCGCTGCCCCCGCAACGTTTCGACCAGCGATTCCGCTGAGTCCACGCCGATCAGCATCAGCACAAATAGAAACAGCATCATCACCGCGCCGGTGTAGACCACGATCTGCACAACACCCAGGAACAAGGCGTCTTCGATCATGTAGAACACGGCCAGGATGATCATCGTCATCGCCAGCGACATCGCGCAGTACACCGCATTGGCTGCCATCACCACACCCAGCGCCCCGACCAGCGCCAGTGTGCCCAGCAGCCAGAAGGTCACCGCTTCGCCGGTGGACGTCCGGGTGATGACGTCGGCGGCCAGATCACTGGTCACTTCGAGACGTCCGTGATCGGTAGGTTGCGCAGGCCTTGTGCGGTGATGTTGCCCCGGTAGTAGTCGGCATCGGTGGCGCCGTCAGCCCTGGGGTGCGGCGCCGGCGTCATGCCCTCCAGCAACGGCGCCAGCAGGTTCTGCTTCTCGTAGATCAGGTCGGCCCGGTTGTCGTCGGCCATCTCGTAGTGGTTGGTCATTGTCAGCGCCCGGGTCGGGCAGGCCTCGACGCACAGCCCGCATCCGATGCAGCGCAGGTAGTTGATCTGGTAGACGCGGCCGTACCGCTCACCCGGGGAGAACCGCGCCTCGTCGGTGTTGTCGGCGCCTTCGACGTAGATCGCGTCGGCGGGACACGACCACGCGCACAACTCGCAGCCGATGCACTTCTCCAGGCCGTCGGCGTAACGGTTGAGCTGGTGGCGGCCGTGGTAGCGCGGCTTCACCGGACCGGGGTTTTCCGGGTAGCTCTCGGTGATCGGGCGCTTGAACATCGCGCTGAACGTGACACCGAACCCGGCGAGGGAACTGAGGAATCTAGGCCGACGACGATCCGGAGTCGGCCGGTCAGATTTAGCCATTGGCTGTCTCCTTTGTCACCGGTGCCAGCGGCTTGCCGGGCATCGGCGGAGTGGGGAATGCCGGTTCGAAAGACGCCGTTTGCGCCGATCGTGCCTCCGACTCCGTGCGACGACGTTTTCTGCGCAGCTGGCTGTTGCTGAACGGTCTTTGCAGCAGATACAGCAGTACGCCGGTGACGACGATGCTGGCACTGACCAGCACGGTCGTCCAGTGCGCGTAGCCCTGGTCACGCAGCGTGCGGATGCCGGCAGCGATCAGCGCCCAGACCAGTGACACCGGGATGAGGATCTTCCATCCGAGCGCCATGAA
>JAVHWH010000345.1:0-16726 GCA_032159915.1 Mycobacterium sp. | reverse complement strand
GTCGCGCAACCTACGCTCCAACGACATCAAATCTGCCCGGTCGGGTTCGACGACGAAGAAGACTGCTCGTCCCCCCTCGGGTTGAACCGGCGGTGGTTCCGCGATGGTGACCAACGCACCTCCCGAGTGCACCAGTTTCGTTGACTGCACCAGTATTTCGCCGCCGATCACATCGAAAACCACGTCGACCGGGTCGAGGCCGGCCAGCCCGTCGCGTTGCAGATCCACAAAGGTGTCTGCGCCCAGAGCCAGAACGGTGTCCCGGTGCTCAGTGCGACCACTGCCGATGACGCGAGCTCCCACCTCGCGAGCGAGTTGCACCGCTATCGAACCGACGGCGCCGGCAGCGCCGTGAATCAGCACAGTCTGTCCCGTGACAAGGTGCGCGTGGGTGAACAACCCCTGCCACGCTGTCAGCCCAGAGATCGGGAGTGCGGCAGCCACGGTGTGGTCGACATCCGCGGACAGCGGTGCCATATTCCGGGCCTCGACGGCGACGTATTCGGCGAGCGTTCCGTTGCGGGCCCAGTCGGTGATCCCGAAGACCCGTTGTCCGACAGTCAAACCGGTTGTCCCGTAACCCAACTCGGCAACTACCCCAGAAACTTCGTGCCCGGGAATACTAGGCGTCCGATCGCGCCCGGCCCGGTCAGTCCAGGTTGTCGGCCAGTCGAGCTCGCCCGGAGTGAAGCCGGCGGCATGGACTTCGACGATGACGTCGTTCTCGGCGGCAAGCGGGTAGGGCATCTCGGTCAGCGAAAGCCCACGGATGCCGGCAGCGCGGTCGACCGCGACGATGGCTTGCATCGAGGACGGCGACGTGGTCCCAACGGAATGCACGGTCGACTACACCTCCGACAGTCGTTGACGCAATTGCTCCATCGTCATCCGACCGCCCGCAGCCCGGTCCCCTCGCCCTCCTTGGGCGGCCACAGCGGCTCGGGTACTTCTACGCCGAACGGCATTTCCCAGCGGTTGCGCGACGAAACGTCCTGCACAGGATGACGATTGGCGGCCACGCCCCACTTGCCCTTCGGGTAGCCGAGGGTCAGCATGGCTGACATCTTCCACCCTTCTTCTACAGGCACGCCCAGCAACTCGTTCACCCGATCCTCGAAATTGCGGAGCACCATCGTCATGACGCCGCCGACACCCTCGGCCCGGGCGGCGAGCAATATGCTCCAGATCGCCGGGTAGATATTGGCGCCGCCGAGATCGTCGATCGAGAACACGAAGAGCAACAGCGGGACTTCCTCGAAGTGGTCAGCGAGGTAGTTGCCGGAGCCTTTCATTCGGGCCATGGTCTCGGCGTGAGCGGCCGGGTCCGCACCGGGCGCCGGCGCTACCATCGGTCCGGTTCCGGTGCTGAACTTTTCGTATTCGATTGCTCGGGCCTGCCTGAACAGTTGGGCGAACTCGCGAATGAGTTCGCGATCGTCGACGGCGACGAAGTGCCAGCGTTGGGTGTTGCCCCCGTTGGGGGCACGGACGGCGGCATCGAGGATGCGGGCCTGCGTCTCCAGCGGAATGGGATCTGGCCGCAGCCGGCGCATCATCCTGGTGGTGTACAACGCCTCGTGAATATCCATCTCGGTGTTCCTTTCCTTACTCCGGCCAAGGACTGTTGTAAATGGCGTCGACCATGTTGCGCGGCGCGAAGTTCGGATCGAAGTGGCGCAGCACGTCGGCGTTCATGGTCCCGAACGTGGTCTCCGGGCGGTGCTTCATCCCGTCGTTGAACGCCACCAGGATGCGGTTCTTGAAGTCGGGTCGCGGGTGGGCCGCGGTCACCGCATCGACGACGTCCGCTGTGAGGTCATCTCGACCGGCACCGACCACGTCGGTCGCGACACCGGCGACGAGCAAACGGATGTGGGGGTCGAGGCGGGCCGGAATCGCCGGCGTTGTGTGCAAGGCGATGCTCAGCCACACCGTGTCGGCCGCAGATCGGTCGACGCCGTGGTCCTCCAAAAAGTCGCGCGCCGCGTCCGCGCCGTCGATTTCGAAACGCTCGGTCGAGGTGGCGTAGCCCGCCGTGAGCCCTAGGTCGTGGAACATCGCGGCCACGTACAGCAGTTCCAGGTCTGGCTCCAGACCCAGGCGGCGTCCATGCAGCGCGCCGAAGAGGTACGCCCGCCGGGAATGGTGGAACAGCACGTCGTCCTCGGCGCTGCGAATGAACTCGGTCGCGTCCCGCACAAGTGCGGTGTCGGGGATGACGATGCCGGCAATGGTTTCCATCGACTTCATCGCCATGATCGCGCCTCCTTGAATACCTTGGTTTCAGTCTGCGACGGTGCAGGTCACGCCACCACCGGGATGCGGCCGTCCTTCCCACGGAATCCGACACGCGCCGCGCGGACGGACCGTCGCTGAATGAAACGCCTGCGGTCCCGTTGGGCTGCAGCGCTTTTCGCGGTCACTGCCGAGTCTGTTGTAGCGCCCGCTCGGGCACCGGTGCGATGTCAGACCGCTATCCCACAATTCGCGACATCACCGGTCAAGCCGGACGGCCGCGGCTATTCCGGCCAGGTGTTGCCCAGGATGATGTCGACGAAGTTGTCGCGGTGGAACCCAGGGTCGAAATGCTCGAGCACGTCGGCGTTCACCGTGCCGAAGGTGCTGTGCGGGCGGTGCTTCATACCGTCGTTGAACGCGGCCAGAATGCGCCGCTTGAAATCCGGCCGTGGATGGGCGGCCGTCACCGCGGCAAGGGCCTCCGGCGACAGCTCGTCGCGGTCGATGCCGAGTACGTCAGTCTCGACACCCGCTGTGACCAAGGCTATTTCGGGCTCGAGGAACTCGGGTATGCCCGGCGTGGTGTGCAGCGCGATGCTCAACCAGACCTTGGCGGCGTCGGCCTCGTCTACCCCATGTTGCAACAGGAAGGCCCGCGCCGCGTTCGCGCTGTCCACTTCAAAGCGCAGGGTGGACGTGCGATAGCGCTCAGTGAGACCGAGGTCGTGGAACATCGCGCCAGCGTAGAGCAGCTCCGGGTCGGGCTGCAGCCCTCGGCGGCGGCCCTGCAGCACGCCGAACATGAAGACCCGTCGGGAATGGTCGAAGAGCAGATCGTCTTCGGCGTCGCGGATCAGCTCGGTGATCTCTCGCGCAAGCGGAGTATCCGGAACCTCGATGTCGGGGATGCTTTCGATCGGGTGAGTGACCATGATGAGCTCCTAATCTGGTGGGCTGTAGTGAGTATCCGAGCGCTCGAGCTCGGTGTGCCGTCACCGTTGAGCCGTCCTCTCCACAGAAAGCGACGCAATCGGGAGCTGTCAGGCGGCCAACAAGGTCTGAGGCGCCATGTTTCCCACAATGTGCGACACAATGAGTCCGTGACTGCAGCTTCCCACTCGCGAGTGGTGGTCATCGTCGTCTTCGACGACGTGACGATGCTGGACGTCGCCGGGCCCGGCGAGGTCTTCGCCGAGGCTAACCGCTTCGGTGCCGATTACCGGCTGAAAATCGCCTCGGTGGACGGGCGAGACGTGACAACCTCGATCGGGACCCGGTTGGGGGTCACCGACGCGCTGTCGTCAATCGAGCATGCCGACATCGTCATGGTCGCCGGTAGCGACGATCTGCCGCGGCGGCCGATCGATCCTGCCCTTGTCGAGGCGGTGAAGTCAGTAGCCTGCCGAACCAGGCGGCTGGCCTCGATTTGCACGGGCTCGTTCGTCCTGGCTCAAGCCGGCCTGCTCAACGGCCGGCGCGCCACCACCCACTGGCATGACGCCCGGTTATTCGCCAGGGCGTTCCCGGATGTCACGGTCGAATCGGACGCGATCTTCGTCCGTGACGGTGAGATCTTCACCTCGGCCGGGGTGTCGTCAGGCATCGATCTGGCCTTAGCGCTGGTCGAGATGGACCACGGCTCCGAACTGGTCCGCGACGTGGCGAGGTGGTTGGTGGTCTATCTCAAACGGGCGGGCGGCCAATCCCAGTTTTCGACGCTGGTCGAGGCCGATCCCCCGCCCCAGTCCGCGCTGCGCGTGGTCACCCAGGCGATCGCAGCCGACCCCGCCGCCGACCACAGTGTCAGGACACTCGCCGCGCGCGCCTCCCTCAGCACCCGTCAACTAACCCGACTGTTCCGGTCCGAGCTCGGAACGACGCCGGCCGACTATGTCGAAATGGTCCGAATCGACGCCGCCCGTGCGGCCCTCGACGCCGGGCGCACTGTCACCGACACCGCGCACCTCGCCGGTTTCGGCAGCACCGAAACCCTCCGGCGGGCTTTCGTGGAGCACCTCGGGGTGTCGCCGAAGGCCTACCGAGACAGGTTCCGCACTGCCATCCGTAGCTGAACCGAGCGGAAGACTCGATTCCGGTCTCAGGTCGCCGACATGCCCCCGTCCACATCGAACACCGTGCCGGAGATGTAGGACGCTTCCGGGGACGAGATGAACACGATCGCGTTGGCCAGTTCGTCCGTGCTTCCTCGTCGAAGAAACGGGATGGTGGATACCAGCGCATCATTGACTTCCGCCGAGCCCGTGAAGCGATCGGCCATATCGGTGTCGGTCAGACCCGGGGCAACGGCGTTCACCCGGATGCCTGAATTCCCCTGTTCGAGCGCGACGGTTTTGGTCATGCCCTCCACTGCGAATTTGCTGCTGACATAAGCACTTCCACCAGCCGCCGCCTTATGTCCGTAAGTCGAGGAGATGTTCACAATGCTGCCACTGTCTTGGCCCGCCATCGCGCGTACTTCGTGCTTCATGCTCAGGAACACCCCGAGGACGTTCGTGTCGTGAACGGCCTTGAAGTTCTCGGCGGTGGCGTCCTGGATGGGGCTGAGCTTGCCTTCGAAGCCGGCGTTGTTCACGGCAACGTCAAGCCGACCGAACTTTGCGACCGCTGTGTCGACGAGGTTGCTGACCTCGTCTTCCTTCGTGACATCGGCCTTTACGAACTCTGCCTCGGTGCCGAGCGCTCGCAGTTCCTTGACGAGTTCTTCGCCTTTGTCATGGTGGCGGCCGGACACGACGACGTTGGCGCCTTTGCGGGCGAATGCCACGGCGGTGGCGCGGCCGATTCCGGTGAGGGCACCGGTGATGAGAACAACCTGTTGGGTCATCGTTTTCCTTCGACTATGAGTCGCTCGGTGAAATGAATGCACCGACAATCGATGACGGCCATGAGCTGCAACACAAGGGACACCTGGTCGATTCCGAAGCCGTTCGTCGCGCCGGCTTGATCAGTGCCCTTGTTCGACGAGTTGCTTTAGTCGCTTGAGGGTGGCAGCCGTGGTCCGACCCACCTGACCGACCGCAACCCGGTCGGCAACGTAGCCCAAGAACCCGCCCGGAGCTTGATAGGACAGCCGGAAGGTCACTTTGGTCTGGCCATTGCGTCCCTCGCGCAACCGGATTCGACCGCGCATGTTGACGCCGGTGATGCCAACCCAGGCGAAATCGCGGAGGTCGTCGAACTCCACCACTTCGATCAGGCCGCCCACCGGCACCGAGCCGATTTTCCAGTGCACCCGGTATCGGGCGCCGACACCCGGCGGGTGATCGTCGGCGCTCTCCCACCGCTCCAGGTTGGCCATAAAGGACGGGTACGTGTCTGGGTCAGAGACGATCTTCCACACTGCGTCGCGATCGGCGTCGATGACGCAGCGGCGTTCGACGCGCATTAGCCGATCACCGGGAATCGGCGTCGCGCAGCGAGACGGTCGACCCCACTCTGCAGGCTCGCCATCACCTTGTCGTGCACGGCCTGGTCGTCACCATCGACATCGATGGGATGTTGGACTTCTATCGAGATCTTGGTGGGCAGCGGGATGTGCCCGGCCAGATCGCTGATGTTGAGGCCCCACGGAAACGCCAGCGAAATCGGAACACTCTTGAGCCGCAGAAGCTTGTCCGCCATCAGCAGCTTGGCCAGCCACTGTCCGCGGGAAAGGAACAACGCCGCTTCCTGGCCGCCCACGCTTGCCACCGGCACGATCTGGACGCCGGCTTCGCGGGCCAGCCGCACGTAGCCCATCCGGCCACCGAAGTCGACCTTGTGCCGTTCCCACGACGGCCGGAAGACCTCGTAGTCGCCGCCGGGATAGACCAGCAGCGCCGCTCCCGACTCCAGTGCCAGCCGCGCGTTGTCGTGGTTGGCGGCGACGGTACCGAACTTGCGCAGCCAGCCCAGCGGAGGCGCCGACACCACCAGGTTGTGGGCCAACTGATAGAACGGCCGCTCGACGCCGAAGTAGGAGCAGAACGCCAAGGTGAAGACGAAGGTGTCGGGTGGCACGTTGCCACCGCTGTGGTTACCGACGAGCAGGACCGGCCCCTCCGATGGAATCCGGTCCAGGTGCTGAACGTCGGCGCGGAAATACAGCGAGGCCAGTAGCCACGTTCCGGGCAGCTGGTCGCGGATGTAATCGGGGTCCCGTTGATCGAGATCAGCCTTGGGAACGCGGGATACAACCTGCTCTCGCACCCAATTCTTGAGGTCGCCGAGCATCGCCATAGCCGCCCTATACCCGCGGGGAACGGCGTTTATGCCTCTCTGGGATCGCTCAGCCGGTAAATGCGGGCGGAGGTGTCGTGAGCGATCAGGTCGACCACCCGGATGGCATCGGAAATACTCCAGTCGCCGTCGTCGACGAAGTCGCTGAGCACTCGGCGAAGGCCGCGGCGCCACAACGCCGTGCCGAGGTAGTGCAGCTCAGCCGGGCCGAAGCCGTCGGAGGAGTAGACGATTTTGCGGAACGGCGCCAGCTCCAGCAGTCGCGCGATGAACCCCGGCGCACGTGCGCCCAGGTGGTTGATGCTCAGCCCACCGTCGAGGTAGACGTTGTTGAACGCCTGGGCCAGATAGCCGGCTTCGCGCTCGTAGGGATAGCAGTGCAGCAACACGATCGGCGTCGTGCCGGATCGCTGGAGGAAGTCGCGGAGGTACAGCGGGTTGGCGGTCCGCAGGTCGCAGTCCCGGTCGCCGAGCCCGACATGGAACTGCAGCGGCTTGCCGACCTGCAGCGCCTGATGCAGCCCGAAGCGCAGTAACACCCGATCGGTGAGCCGGGTGCCGCCGTTGTCGCGCCACTGTGCGGCCGCGGCCGCGACCTCGGCGGTCGACGGCTCGCTCAGGTCACCACCGAAGCCGCCGCGGTAGGCCAGGATGGATTTCGTGCCGACCGCGGTGGCCGCCCGTTGTCTCAGCATTTGTTCGAAGGCCGACGCGTAATCACCTGGTGAAGCTGCGGCCTGTTCGGCCACGTGTTCGAGCCGGACAACTTCGTGGGCCCGGGTGCCGGACAACTCGGCAACCTCCGCGACGCCGGCAACACCTTCGGCATAACCGGTGTCGACCAGCCAGTCGCTGACATTCGCCGCGCCGAGGAAGATCTGCGCCAGCTCGGTTTCCGTGCGCTGACAGCGTTGATGCCAATACTCCTGCGCTTCCGCATGCTTGGGCAGCCCGAGCAGTGGCGCGCAGTGCGCGCGGACCGCGAAGCCGAGTTGGGTGTCGAATCCTGACTCGAAATCCGCCAGCGGCTCGGTGTTGGCCTCGTTGAGCGCGTCCTCGAACCGACGCCGGTCCCCCGCCGCCAGCCAGCAGCCGTGCACGTGCTGATCGATCAGCGCAACGCCGGCGATGTGCTCCGCCAGCGCCGACTCCGTCACACGCTCCATGCCGTGCGGAACTTGTCGGCCAGCTGTTCGCGGTTGAGGTGAGCGTAGTGCTCGTGTTCGAAGCGGCGGACGGCAACCGTGGCGTCGACCGCGGGATCGCCGAGTATGCGGCGGATTCTCGCTGAATTGTCGAGCGTCGCAATGGTCGGCGCTTGTGACGTCGACAGCGACGCGATGCCGGCCCGGCGGCGATCGGCGTCGCTCAACGTCGCCGGGTCGACCTTGACCTCGGCGGGGAGCACCGCGCTGTCCGCGATGCCGTCCAACGCCAGCCCCAGGATGGCGGCCGTGGCGAAGTACGGGTTGGCTGACGGATCGACGGCCTTGACCTCAACATTTCCGCCGTACGGGTTACCTGGGCCGCCGACCACGAACCGCAGTGCCGCTTCCCTGTTCTCGGTGCCCCAGCAGACGTAGGTTCCCGCCCAATTGCCGGGATGCAATCGCAGCCCGGACACGATCGAGCCGCACAGCATCCCCTGGGCTTCGGGCAGTCCGCGCAGCAGTCCCGCGACCGCGCTTTCGCCCTTGCTCGTCATACCCTGGGTGCCCGCGCCGTCGGAGAACAGTGGTCCGGCCGCGTTGGTCAGCGAAAAGTGTTGATGGGCACCGCAACCGACATCACCGACAAACGGCGCCGGCGAGAAACTGATCCGCATGCCGTAGCGCCGGGCGACCCTGCTGACGATGATTTTGGTGACGATCAGTTGGTCGACGGAAGCGACCGGCGATTGCGGCGCCAGGGATATCTCGAACTGATTAGTCCCGTATTCGGGGTGCAATTGTTCGATCGCGACGCCGGACAACGAAGCTGCAGCGATGACATCGCGGACGAAGTCTTCGTGTTCGAGCACTCCGGCCAGCCCATACTGCGCCCATACCGTCGACGGCAACCGGTGCCCGTTCGGCTGGATGAGCAGGAACTCGATTTCGTGGCCGACCATCGCCTCTACGCCGGCCTCGGCGAGCGCGGTCTCGATTCGGAGCAGTGTTCCGCGGCTGCACTCCGGCACCGGGGTGCCGTCCTGCTCGAAAAACGAACCCGGGGCCCACGCCAGTCCATCACCGAGAATCCGCAACCCCGACAGGTCGATCCGGACCCGCTGATCGCCGATGACACCGATGTGATCGGAGAACGCGATACCGGATTGGTCGATCGCGAAGGCGTGCCACACCGGGCTGGCACCCAGCCCGGGATCGGCGAAGGCATTCGTGCGGCGGATCGGCACGGTCTTGGCCTGGGTGAGACCCGCAGGGTTGATGACGGTGCCGATGACGGCGTCGACCCCTTCGGCCTCGAGTTGGGCGATAGCCGCGGCGGCCAGGGGTGTCGTCGTCATGTGCCGGAAAGCGAGAGTTGGCTGCGGGCTACCGAACTCGGTGCGTCACACCCGGCTCGGCAAGGTGAGCTTGCAGGACTGCGCGATGTCCAGGGTGCGCAGGACACGTCCCATTCCCACCCACAGCGCGCACGACAGCGCCAGGTCGGCGAGCAGCTCTTCGGAGAAGTGTTCGCTGCAGCGGGTCCAGAAGTCCTCGTCGTCGCGCAACGCTGTGTGCCCGGTGGCGAACCGGTAGGCGAATTCGCCGGCGATGCGCTCCTGGTCGCTGTACCCGGGCCAGGTGCGCCACTGGTCGGCGTGGGCGTACAGATCTTCGTCGACACCGTTGGCGAGGCCGTCGCCATCGCGGGTGTTGACGCACACTTCGCACTCGTTGCTGTGCGCGATGACCATCCGGGCCAGTTCCCGGGTTCGCATCGGTAATCGGCTGCGGTTGTAGACCGCATCGCTGAATGAGGCGATTGCGCCGCCTAGCTCGGGTGACGTGTGAATCCAACCTGCCAGGTCGTCATCTGCGAAGGTACCGATTCGGCTCATTGCTGGATCGTACGCTCGGCTACCGTCGCGATGGCCCGAGAGCAATTTTTTGGGTGGCGAGCTCGGAGAGCTTGGGCCGGCGGTCGTCCCAGTCGGGTTGAGCGACGATCCGGTGGGTGATCCGGTTGAGCGCCGCCTCGACCTGAGCCCGGTCCAGTCGGCCTTCGAAATCCGTTGAGCGAGTGACCTTGTCGATGATCCAGCCCTGCAGCAGGGTCGAAACGAAGTTGACCTCACGTGCGCCGGCCGGGGTGAGCCACAGCCGGTCGACGTCGCGTTGCGCGTAGCCGCCCCGCACCAGCCGATCGAAGGTCGGCTCGAGGACTTCGTAAGGGATGCCCAATTGCTCGCCGATGTCGGTGATCCGGGCGATGCCCAATGCCCGCTGATAGCGGTTGATCCGCAGCAGAGCCCACAACTCCGCGACGTCGAGTCGACAGTCGGGCCGCATGGCGATGCTGCGTAGCCGCATGCCGGGTTCGCCCCGCATCAGGCGAGCGATCTCGGTCTCCAGCATCTCCTCCGGCGTCTGCGAGCTCGGCATGGCGAAGCCGTCGCCCATGTCGGCGGCCCGGTTGCCCATATCGCGCAGCGGCACCTCTCGCAGGAACAACGCCAGCACGAACCCGACGAGTGCCACCGGTGTTGCCCACAGAAACACCTGGGTGAGTGATGCGGCGTAGGCGGCGACGATCGGTGCGGCCTGGGCGTGCGGCAGCCGGTGCAGCGCCTCCGGCGAACTCGCCGCCGCCGGGGACGCACCCGAGGCCGCCAAAGCGGGGCCGATGCGGCTGTGCAGGAAATTGGTGAACAGCGAGCCGAAGATGGCCGCCCCGAACGAGCTGCCGATCGTCCGGAAGAAGGTGACCCCCGACGTGGCGACACCGAGGTCGTCGAACGTCGAGGTGTTCTGCACGATCAAGACCAGTACCTGCATACAGGACCCAATGCCGGTGCCGAGAATGAACAGGTACACCGATTGCAGCAGTGCCGATGTCGACGGATCCATCCGGGACATCAGCAGAAAGGCGAGCGCCATCACCGCCGTCCCGGCGACCGGAAAGATTTTGTAGCGGCCGGTTCGGCCGACGAGGACACCGCTGCCTATCGATGTCGAGAGCATGCCCGCGACCATTGGCAGCGTGCGCAGACCTGACGTGGTCGCCGACACCCCGTCGACGAACTGCATGTAGGTCGGAAGGAAAGTGAGCGCACCCAGCATGGCGAACCCGACCACGAACGAGAGCACGCAGCACACCGTGAAGACCGGATCGGCGAACAGGCGGGTCGGCAGGATCGGTGCGGACTGCGGTCCAGACGCTCGGCTTTCGATCCAGACGAAGATGCCCAGCGCCGCCGCTGAGGCGGCGAACAACCCGATGATCGTCGCCGAACTCCACGGATACGTGGTGCCACCCCAACTGGTGGCCAGCGTCAAACCGGTGGCTCCGAGGCCCACGAACAGAATGCCGGGGTAGTCGATCACCGGCTTGACGCGGGCGGCCACCGACGGGATCGCCGCGGCCGCAACGAAAAAGACGACGATCGAGACCGGCACATTGATCCAGAACGCCCACCGCCAGCTCAGGTGGTCGGTGAAATAACCACCCAGCAGTGGGCCGACCACCGTGGTCACGCCGAATACCGCACCTAAGGCGCCCTGGTAGCGGCCGCGGTCCCGCAGCGGGATGACCTCACCGATCAGCGCGGTAGCGGTGACGGCGATGGCACCGCCGCCGATGCCCTGCAGCGCCCGGGCGCCGACCAGCATCGCCATCGACTGCGACAGCCCGCACAACACCGACCCGGCCAGGAAAAACGTCACCGCGCCCTGGAAAACTCGCTTGCGGCCGAACAGGTCGCCGAGCCTGCCGGCAAGCGCGGTGATGATCGTCGAGGCCAGCAGATAGCTGGTCACCACCCAGGACTGATGGCCGGCTCCGCCCAGATCGGCGACGATCGTGGGCAGCGCGGTAGCGACGATGGTCTGGTCCAGCGCCGCCAGCAGCATTCCCAGCAAGATCGCCACGAAGACGAAATTGCGCCGCTGCGGACCGACCAGTGCGCCGCTGCTCTCCTGGTCGGGTGTGGTCGTCGCCTGCGCTCGTGTCATAGGCGGCAGCTATACCCGCTCAGCCGGTCTGACCGATCGTCGGCGGACGTGCGACACATTGAGCCGAGTAGAGCTCTTCACCGAGCTTGTCCATCAGCTGCAACTGCGTCTCCAGGTAGTCCACGTGATTTTCCTCGTCGGCCACAATGCCTTCCAGCAGCGTGGCGCTGGTGGAGTCCTGCTTCTCGCGGCACATGATGATGCCGGGCCTCAGCCGGTTCAGCACGTCGTACTCGATCGCCAAGTCGGCTTCGAACTGCTCACGTAGGGTCTGCCCGATGCGTAGCGAGAACAGCCGCTGGTAGTTCGGCAGGCCGTCGAGCAGCAGGATGCGGTCGGTGATCGCCTCGGCATGGCGCATTTCGTCGAATGACTCAGCGCGGGTGTGTCCCGCCAGCTCGGTGAAGCCCCAGTTCTCCTGCATCTTGGAGTGCAGAAAATACTGGTTGATGGCGGTGAGTTCACTCGTCAATTGTTCGTTCAAAAGGCGCAAAACATCAGGATCACCTTGCATGATCGCTCCCCATCTTCCTGGCGCGGTTTCGAGTAGCGGCACGGTGACGTCGGGCTGGAACGCCGCCGCGTGCCGAAGTTAAATCTAGTGCAGCGAGCGGGTGTCGGCGCGCTGATTTGTAGCGCGTGAAGGAACTAATTTCACTAAAAGTGCTGGTCAGAGGCTAGCCTAAGTAAGGATAGCCTTGGCGAATCGAGTTAGGTTAGACTTGCCTACATGCGCGCGGCTTGCTCATCGAAGACTCGGATGGAACGGGTTCGCTGATGTACGTGTGCCTGTGTGAAGGGGTCACCAGCCAGACCGTGTGTGACGCGGTCGCCGGCGGGGCATCTACGTCCAAGGAGGTCGCAGCGCGATGCGGAGCGGGTCTCGACTGCGGCCGCTGCCGGCGCACCGTCAGGGCGATCATCGAGGCGGCCGCACAGTTGCAGCCCACCGGCTCTTAAGCGGTCAGTTACCTCGTTTAGCGGCGAAATCCGCTAGCGCCGCCGCATTCGCCTGACCGCCCAACAGCTTTGCGAAATGTGCATTTTCGCGTTCCGTAGCGGCGCTGATGTCCGGCCAACTGGGCTCGGCGATGGACTGCTTGACCGCGATCAGGCTGGGGATTGACCGGCTGGCCAGAATTTCGGCATGCTTGCGGGCCTCCTCGAGCAGATTGTCGGGTTCGCACACCTTCCAAACCATCCCCATCGCCAGCGCCTCCTGCGCGCTCACCCATTCCGAGGACATCAACAGCCAGGCTGCGTTCTGACGGCCGATCAACTGCGGCAGCAGATACGACGATGCCGCCTCGGGCGCGACGCCCAGGCTGGTGAACGGGCACCTGAGCCGGGCCGTCGACGACATGAAAACCAGGTCCGCGTAGCCCAGGATGGTGGTGCCGATCCCGACACCCACACCGTTCACCGCGCAGATCAGCGGCTTGGGAAACCGGGTCAGCTCATTGATCATCGTGGTGAAATGTGAGCCCTGATTCGCCATTTCGGGGTCGGCGATGCGCGCCTGCATCTCATTGAGGTCATTGCCGGCGCTGAACGCGCGTCCGGCGCCGGTCAACACTACGACGGCGACATCCGGGTCGTCGGCGGCCAGCGTCAGCGCTTCGGCGGTGGCTTGGTAGAGCGCCTCGTTGAATGCGTTGAGCACGTCGGGCCGGTTCAAGGTGAGTGTGCGGACCCGGTTCCGGTCCTCGATCTGAAGAATCACCGGTATCTCCTCAACTAGTGAAGGGTGTCTTGAGCACGTAGCGACTGGTCGGGACGGTGTCGATATTCTCGTTTGCGCCGAAAGCTGATGTGCTGGCGACCATTCGGTTCAGCCGGTGCTGCAGGTCGGCGTCGTCGGCCGCACCGAAGAACGCCTTCAAGTCGGCGATCGCCTCGATCGGGAACAGTTCCTCGACGATGCCGGCCAGCTGCGGCGCTTCCGGCGTCAGCGCCCGCACGACGGCGTTCTGGGTGTAGCCGAAGGTGGACTGGGTCTCGATCGCCACCGGTGTGTGATCGTGCTGCCAGCGGTGCAGCCAGTCGGTGTATTCCAGCCCGGCCGGTCGACGCAGCAGCGCGATGTTCGCCAAACCTTCTGTCCGACTGCCTATCTGAAGCGGGGCGAGCAGCGGGGTCGATTCGGTGACCAGGTAAGCCGCGACGTGATCGCATTCGGCCCCCAGCAGTCGCAGCGCCTGGACGATCTGCTCCCCGTAGCACTGCGAGGTCCAGATGCTCACGATCGCGGCCGCAGGTGGGTCGAGTGTCGTCAGTGTCATGAGCGACGTGCTGACCACCGCGTCGCGGACGTTGACGGTCAGCCCCGCCACTCCGAGCGCAAGCAGCGCCTCGGCGACCGGCCCGCGCTGGCGCTCGCACCAGTCCCCGTCGTGGTCGGCGGCCCGCAGGACCGCAACTACCTTCTCCATAGTCGGAATCTATTCCGAGCGATCCCGCGCCCAGCGCGGTTGGATGAAAACGCCCTCGGCCTCGACGGTGACTCCCTCGGCATCGGCCAGGTGGCCGGCAGCGTAGGTCTTGACGCCCTCGGTGCGGGTGATCACCGCCTCGGCATGCAGATCTCCGAGCCGGGTGGCGCGGACGTAGCGGAAGCTGATCGTGCCGGTCAGGCGCGGGTTGATGCCGTCGCTGGCCGCGTCGCCCAGCAGATGGTCGAGTACCAGCGCGGCGACGCCGCCGTGGACGTGGCCCGGCGGGCCCTCGTATGCGGCGCCCAGATTGAAGTCACACACCGACTTACCGTCGGCGTCGCGATGGATCTGCAGCGGCGGCGCGATCGGATTGCGGAGCCCGATGACGGCGTTGCCCCAAGCCATCCGCTCACCAGTGCTGAGGTAGCGGACGCCGAAGCTTCCCTCGGTTTGCTTTTCCCGCAAAGACGCTGTGGCCGAATCAATCTGGGCCTTGGCTGCCGCGACGGCAGCCGCGTCCACCTCGGTCCTGACCGTTGCATCGATCAACTCCCGGACCGATTCGGCCAGCGGCTGGTAGACGGCCCGTAGCCGTTCGACCTCTTCGGCGCTGAGGTTCTCCAGGGTGAAGTCCAGCATGAGGCGAAACTAGAACACGTTCACTTCGGCCGGCGTGGTGGGGTGGCTGTGGTTACTTCACCGGCCGTATCTGCTGGTGGTCGGCGAGCAGCTCGCCGATCAAACCGGCAAGCTGTCGATACGGCCCTTCACGTCCACTCGAGGATCGGAATACCAATCCGATACGGCGGCCGGGTTGAGGCGTGGCGAAGTAGGCCAGTGCCAGCCGGCTGCGCACGCTTTCGGCCGACACCGCGCTCTGCGGAATCAGCGTCACGCCCAGCCCGCCGGCGACGCACTGCACCGCGGTAGCCAGCGACGCCGCCCGGGTGTTGGCGAGTTCGGCATGGACCCCCGCCCTGCGGCAGACGTCAAGCGCCTGATCCCGCAGGCAATGTCCCTCGTCGAGCAGCAGCAGCGGAAGCTCGGCCAACGCGGCCGGTGGCACCTGCCGCTTGCCGGCCAGCGGATGACCCGGTGGCAGCGCCAGCACGAAGTCTTCGTCGTAGATCGGGATCTCGGTCATGCCACTGGCCTCAGCCGGCAACGCGATCAGGGCCGCGTCGACCGATCCGTCGCGCAGCCCGGTCAGTAGCCGGTCGGTCTGGTCCTCGATCACCCGCAAGGTCAGCCCGGGCAGTCGGTCGCCGAACCCGGCGAGCAGCGTCGGCAAGATGTAGGGCGCGACCGTCGGAATCATGCCCAGCCGAATGGAACCCTGCAGCGGATCGACAGACCCTGCGGCCGCGGCGCTGAACGTCGTCGCCGCCTCGATCACCGCTTGGGCCTGGGGCAGCAGTGCGCTGCCTTCGGCGGTGAGGAAAACGCGGCGGGTGGAACGCTCGACCAGCTGTACTCCGAGGCCGGCCTCCAGGGCCGACAGGGCCTGCGAGAGTGTCGACTGACTGACGCCGAGTGTTGTTGCAGCACTGCCGAAGTGTTGCTTTTCGGCCACCGCGACGAACGCCCGGAGGCCGGCGATGGTCGGCTGATAACTCTTATCGGTCATGCCTATCAGTGTAGTGGGAAAAATCACCTTTCATTCAAAGTGTGGTTCCGGCACAATGGAGCACAGCGGAGTCTTGACTGAATCCAATCTGACTAAGAGGAGCGACATGGCATTGCTGACCATTGGCGACCAATTCCCGGCCTACCGGCTGACGGCGTTGATCGGCGGAGACCTGTCCAAGGTCGACGCGCAACAGCCCGAGGACTACTTCACCACCATCTCCAGCGACGACTTCGAAGGCAAGTGGCGAGTGGTGTTCTTCTGGCCGAAGGACTTCACCTTCGTCTGCCCGACCGAAATCGCCGCCTTCGGCAAGCTGAATGACGAGTTCATCGATCGCGACACCCAGGTGCTCGGCGCCTCGGTGGACAGCGAGTTCGTGCACTTTCAGTGGCGTGCCCAGCACGAGGACCTGAAAAAGCTGCCATTCCCGATGCTTTCGGACATCAAGCGGGAACTGGTGACGGCCACCGGTGCGCTCAACGCCGAAGGTGTTGCCGACCGCGTCACCTACATCGTCGACCCCAACAACGAGATCCAGTTCGTCTCGGTGACCGCGGGTTCGGTGGGTCGCAACGTCGACGAGGTACTGCGCGTGCTCGATGCCCTGCAATCCGATGAGCTGTGCGCATGCAACTGGCGCAAGGGTGACCCCACGCTGGACGCCGGCGAGCTGCTCAAGGCCTCGGCCTGATCGGAGGACCTCCAATGAGTATCGAAAACCTGAAGGATGCGCTGCCTGAGTACGCGAAGGACCTCAAGCTCAACCTCGGCTCGATCAGCCGGACCACCGTGCTCAACACCGAACAGCTGTGGGGCACGCTGCTGTCCAGCGCCGCGGCTACGCGGAACACCCAGGTGCTGGCCGAGATCGGTGCCGAAGCCGCCGACGAGCTATCCGCTGAGGCTTACCAGGCAGCGCTGGGCGCGGCGTCCATCATGGGCATGAACAACGTGTTCTATCGCGGCCGTGGCTTCCTGGACGGCAAGTACGACGATCTGCGCCCGGGGTTGCGGATGAACATCAT
>JAVHWH010000320.1:0-14617 GCA_032159915.1 Mycobacterium sp. | reverse complement strand
TGGAAGTACTTCGGCGACCTGCGCACCGGGATGATGGGCGTGTGGATCGGCGCGATCCAGAACATGTATCCCGAGCTGGGCGCCGCTGTCGAGGAGCACTCGATCGTGTTGCGCGAGCCGCTGCAGCGCGTGGCGCGTTCGGTGTACCCGATCATGGGCGTGGTGTACGACGGGGGTCGAGCCTCCCAAACCGGCCAGCAGATCAAGCAGTACCACCACACCATCAAGGGCGTCGATGCCAGCGGTCGCCGCTACCATGCGCTGAATCCCGAGACCTTTTACTGGGCGCACGCCACTTTCTTCATGCTGGTGATCAAGGTGGCCGAATACTTCTGTGGCGGGCTGACCGAAGCCGAGAAGCGCCAGCTGTTCACCGAACACGTGCAGTGGTACCGGATGTACGGCATGAGCATGCGGCCGGTGCCCGATTCATGGGAGGACTTCCAGGAGTACTGGCAGCGGGTCTGCCGCGACGAGCTGGAGCTCAATCAGGCCACCCTGGACATCTTCCACATCCGGATCCCCAAGCCGAAATTCGTGCTGATGCCCACCCCGATGTGGGACCAGCTGTTCAAACCCCTTGTCGCCGGCCAACGTTGGATCGCCGCCGGACTGTTCGAGCCATCAGTGCGCGAAAAGGCCGGCCTGCGTTGGACACCGAGCGACGAAGTCGTGCTGCGACTTTTCGGCAAGATGGTCGAGCTGGCTTTCATGGCAGTTCCCGACGAGATCCGCCTGCATCCGCGGGCGTTGGCCGCGTACCGCCGCGCCGAGCGCCCGAATCCCGATAGTGCTCCGCTGGTACAGGCACCGAGCTTCATGGCGCCGCCGCCGGACCGCCGCGGACTGCCGATGCACTACTTCCCGCCCCGCAAGTCGATGATCGAGCGCGCGGGTTCGCTGCTGCACACAACCTTCTCGCTGGCCGGGCTGCGTGCGGCGCGTGGTCGCGGCAAAGCTGCCTAGCCCGGTGAGGAGGCCCGCTCCGCTTTCGCGCTCTGATAGAGGCAGATAGCCGCGGCCGCAGCGACATTCAGACTCTGAGTGCTCCCGGACATCGGTATGCTCACCCGAATGTCGGCCTGCCCGGCGATGTCCGCCGACAACCCGTGGGCCTCGGAACCGAACAGCCATGCGGTCGGCGGCGCGAAGTCGGCGTCATCGAGCGACAATTCGCCGTCGATAGTGGTGGCCACTACCCGAAGCCCGGCGGCCCGCAACGCGGTGATCGCCGCATCGACGGCGGGTGCGACGACAACCGGTAAGGCGAAAATGCTGCCCGCCGACGCGCGCAGGCACTTGCCGTTGTAAGGGTCGACGCTGTGCCCGATGAACACCACTGCGGCGGCGCCCATCGCGTCGGCGATGCGGATCAATGTGCCGGCGTTCCCCGGCTCACCGATCTCCACGCCGACGGCGACAAGTCGCGGCGCCTGCGCAAGCACATCGGCTAAAACGGCGCTTGGGTGTTCACACACTGCTACTACTCCGGCAGGAGTGACGGTGTCCGACAGAGCTTTCGCCGCGCGTTCGGTGACGAGTTGAACGGCGGCGCGGTGGTCGGCCAGTAGCGCGGCGTAGCGCTGCGCCGCCGCTTCGGTGGCAAAGATTTCGCGGATCAGCCCGTGCCGCGACGCTGCCTCCACCAGGTTGGCGCCCTCGACCAGAAATCGATCGCTACGGCGCCGAGCCACCTGCCGGTGAAGTTTGACAGCGGCGACCACCCGGGCCGATCGTTCCGTCAGCACCGGGTCCGACTGAGATCCGATTGCCGGGCCGCGAGCTTAAGCGGCCTCGCCGGATGGAGCGTTGACGTCGTCGGGCAATGCCTTGCGCGCAACAGCGACCAGCGCAGTGAACGCCGCCGCATCGCTGACCGCGATCTCGGCGAGGTTCTTGCGGTCTACCTCGACGCCGGCGGCCTTGAGGCCTTGGATCAGCCGGTTGTAGGTGATGTCGTTGGCGCGGGCCGCAGCGTTGATCCGGGAGATCCACAGCTTGCGGAACTCACCTTTGCGCGCACGACGGTCGCGGTAGGCGTACGTCAGCGAATGCAGCTGCTGCTCTTTGGCTTTGCGGTAGAGGCGGGACCGCTGGCCGCGATAGCCTTTGGAAGCCTTCAGGATGGTGCGGCGCTTCTTCTGGGCGTTGACTGCCCGCTTCACGCGTGCCATGGAATGTTCCTATCTCGTGGGGAAGTAAATGTTCCGGCGCTGCGCTGCCGGTCAGCCGTTCAGCATCTTGTTGACCCGCTTGGTGTCGTTCGCCGACACGACGGTGCGTCCCTCCAGGCGTCGCGTCCGCTTGGTCGGCTTGTGCTCGAGCAAGTGGCGGCGGTTGGCTTTCTGACGCACGATCTTGCCGGTTCCGGTGCGCCGGAACCGCTTCGACGCTCCGCTGTGGGTCTTGGCCTTAGGCATCTTTCTTACGTCCTCTGTGCTAGTTGTCAGTTTGGCGACGGTTCGGGGTTGCTTTTGGGTGCGGCCTGCTGGGCGGGGGCACTGGCATCTTCGGCGGCACGGGCGCGGGTCTTGGCGCCGCGGTGCGGTGCCAACACCATCGTCATGTTGCGGCCGTCCTGCTTGGCCGAGGTCTCGACGAATCCATAGTCGGCGACGTCGGCGCCCAGGCGCTGCAGCAGCCGGTAACCCAGCTCGGGCCGGGACTGCTCGCGTCCGCGGAACATGATGGTCACCTTGACTTTCGCACCGGCCTCCAAGAACCGGATCACGTGACCCTTTTTGGTCGCGTAGTCGTGATCGTCGATCTTGGGTCGCAACTTCTGTTCTTTGACGACGGTCTGCTGCTGGTTCTTGCGAGACTCACGCGCCTTTTGCGCCGCCTCGTACTTGAACTTGCCGTAGTCCATGATCTTGCAGACCGGTGGTCTGGCGTCCGGCGCAACTTCGACAAGGTCGAGATCGGCATCCGCGGCGACGCGAAGGGCATCTTCGATACGCACAATGCCTACCTGCTCGCCTCCTGGACCGATCAGTCGGACTTCAGGTACGCGGATGCGTTCGTTGACGCGGGTCTCAGTGCTGATGGGGCCTCCCTAATTGATCTTCTCGTCAATTGCCACCGTCACCCTGCTCCGTGCGGAGTCAGCGGCTGGGATACCACGCCATCAGCAAAAAAGCCCTGCATAAGCAGGGCCCGTGCCGACCGATCGCGGCCACGAGGCCGCCCGCCAACGGCGGAACTGGCACATCTGGTGTGCCGGTGACCGGACCGTTGAGCCTTGGTGGCCAACGGTGGGAGCGGGACTCCACTTGCTGTCTCTGGACTTAGCCGGAGACGGTCGCGCAGGTGAGTCTACCAGTCACGACGCCCTGGCCCGACACGTCGCTGCCGACCCGGCCGTCGTCAGCGGTGGCGTACCGCCGACACGAACGATTTCCTGCCAGCCGGATCATAGGCATTCCCTAGCAATACCGAATATCCTCGCCGTCTGTGACCCTCACTGCGTCCCGCCCACGGACCGAGTCGACTTCTCGGCTCCGCTGGGTTCCGGCAGCTGCCGGCTGGACCGTAGGTGTGATCGCCACCCTGTCGCTGATCGCCAGTGTGTCGCCGGCGATCCGGTGGGCCATCCGGGTTCCGCGGGAGTTCATCAACAACTTCGTCTTCAACTTCCCCGACACCAGCTTCGCCTGGTCATTCGTGCTGGCCTTGCTGGCCGGCGCGCTGACCGCGCGCAAACGCATCGCATGGTGGGTGCTGCAGTTCAACCTGTTGCTGGCCGCAGGACTGAACGTGGCCGGACTGGTCGCAGATCACCCCAGCCCGGCGAAGACCTTCGGCGAGACGCTCGGACTGGGCCTGCACCTTGCTGCCGTGGTGGTGGTGACCTTGGCCTACCGGGAATTCTGGGCCAAGGTCCGCCAGGGTGCGTTGTATAAGGCGGCCGGGGTGCTGGTCACCGGGTGGGTGATCGGCATCGCGCTGTCCTGGGTTCTGATCGAGACCTTCCCCCGCTCGCTTGCTCCCGAGGACCGGTTGTTCTACGTGGTCAACCGGGTCGTCGGGTTCGCTGTCGTCGAGTCGGCGCAGTTCACCGGCCGGCCGCCGGTGTTCGTCAACGCGCTGATGGGACTGTTCAGCGCGATGGCGTTGATCGTCGCCGCGATCGTGCTGTTCCAGTCACAGCGCGCCGCCAACGCGCTGACCGGTGAGGACGAGTCGGCGATTCGCGGACTGCTCGAGATCTGGGGCAAGAACGACTCGTTGGGATACTTCGCCACCCGTCGTGACAAGTCGGTGGTATTTGCGCCGAACGGACGTGCGGCGATCACCTACCGTGTCGAGCTGGGTGTCTGCCTGGCCAGTGGAGACCCGATCGGCGATCCGCGGGCGTGGTCCCAGGCCATCGACGCGTGGTTGGCGCTCTGTCAGCGCTACGGCTGGACACCGGGCAACATGGGTGCGAGTTCGGCTGGGGCCAAGGCTTTTCGCGAGGCCGGCCTCAACGCGCTGGAGCTCGGTGACGAAGCAATTCTGAATACCGCTGAGTTCAGGCTCTCCGGGCGGGATATGCGCGGGGTACGCCAGGCGGTGACGCGGGCACGTCGGGCCGGGCTCACGGTGCGGATTCGTCGGCACTACGACATCGAACCCGCCGAAATGGCGCAGGTGATCGCGCGGGCGGATGCATGGCGAGACACCGACACCGAGCGCGGCTTCTCGATGGCCCTGGGCCGGCTGGGTGATCCGGCCGACGGTGACTGCCTGCTGGTCGAGGCCATCGGATCCAAGGACGCCGTGGTCGCGATGCTGTCGCTGGTGCCCTGGGGGCGCAACGGCGTCTCACTCGACCTGATGCGTCGCTCGCCGCAGTCCCCCAACGGCACGATCGAGCTGATGGTCAGCGAGCTGGCTCTGCACGCCGAGCGCATCGGGATCAGTCGAATCTCGCTGAACTTCGCCATGTTCCGGTCCGCATTCGAACAGGGCGCCCAACTCGGCGCCGGCCCGGTGGCCCGGTTGTGGCGCGGATTCCTGATGTTCTTCTCGCGCTGGTGGCAGCTGGAGACGCTGTACCGCTCCAACATGAAGTACCAGCCTGAGTGGGTACCGCGCTTCGCCTGCTACGACGATGCCCGCATGATTCCGCGGGTAGGCGTCGCATCGTCGATCGCGGAGGGCTTCCTGGTGCTGCCCTTCATGCGACGCGACGAACAGCACACCGGCCACCACCCGTCGGTTCCACCGACGCTGCTGGCGACCGGGCTGCTGCACGGTGACGGCTCGGCTCCGGACGTGGCGGCATTGCAGGAAGCCGACTTCGGTGACGGCGACGAGCCTGGTCGCCGACTGCCCGAGCAGATGCGCGTCCGACTGTCGAAACTGAAAGCCCTGCAGGACAGCGGCATTGACGCATACCCGGTCGGGCAACCGCCCAGCCACACAGTCGCCCAGGCGCTGGCGACCGACGACCAGACCAACGTGTCGGTGGCGGGGCGCGTGCTGCGGATTCGGGACTTCGGCGGCGTGCTGTTCGCCCAGCTGCGCGACTGGTCAGCCGAAGTTCAGCTGTTACTGGACAATTCGATTCTCGAGCACGGCCGAACCGCTGATTTCACCAAGGCGATCGACCTGGGGGACCTGGTCGAGGTCACCGGGCAGATGGGAAGCAGCAAGACCGGGACCCAGTCGCTGATTGTGCACCGCTGGCGGCTGATCGGTAAGTGCCTGCGGCCGTTGCCGAACAAGTGGAAGGGGCTGACCGACCCCGAGGCACGGGTGCGCAGCCGCTACGTCGACCTGGCCGTCAACGCCGAGGCGCGCGAGCTGATCTCAGCGCGCAGCAGGGCGCTGCGAGCAATTCGCGACACTCTGAACGACAAGGGGTTTCTGGAGGTCGAGACACCGATTCTGCAACAGATCCACGGCGGTGCGACCGCCCGCCCGTTCATCACTCACATCAACAGCTACGACCTCGACCTGTATCTACGGATTGCACCTGAGCTGTATCTGAAACGGTTGTGCGTCGGAGGGATCGAGCGGGTCTTCGAACTGGGCCGGGCGTTCCGCAACGAGGGTGTCGACTTCAGCCACAACCCGGAGTTCACCCTGCTGGAGGCCTATCAGGCACACGCCGACTACAAAGACTGGATCGACGGCAGCCGGGAGCTGATCCAGAACGCCGCGCAGGCTGCCAACGGCGCGCAGGTGGTGATGCGTCCCGGTGCCGGCGACACGCTGCACGAGGTTGACATCTCAGGCCGCTGGCCGGTGAAGACCGTCCATGAGGCAGTGTCGGAGGCACTCGGCGAGCACATCGACGCGAACACCGACCTGGCCACGCTACGTCGGCTCTCCGATGCGGTGCAGATCCCGTACCTGGCCCGCTGGGACGCCGGCGCAGTCGTGCTCGAGCTCTACGAGCACCTGGTCGAGGCCCGCACCGAACAGCCCACCTTCTACATCGACTTCCCGTTGTCGGTGTCGCCGCTGACCCGACCGCACCGCAGCCAGCCCGGGCTCGCCGAGCGCTGGGACCTGGTGGCGTGGGGCGTCGAGTTAGGAACGGCCTACAGCGAGCTCACCGACCCCGTCGAGCAGCGCCGTCGCCTCGAGGAGCAGTCCTATCTGGCCGCCGGCGGAGACCCCGAAGCCATGGAGCTCGACGAAGACTTCTTGCAGGCCATGGAGTACGCGATGCCGCCGACCGGTGGCCTGGGGATGGGCGTCGACCGGGTCGTCATGATGATCACCGGCCGAAGCATCCGTGAGACGCTGCCCTTCCCGTTGGCCAAACCGCGCTAGCCCGTTCGACGTCGCGCAACACGCGGGCCGCCTGATCCGCAGAAGTCGTGCTCAAAGCAGGCAAAAAGGACGACAATGGACCGCGTGACAGGTTCAATGGCGAACCTCCCCATTTCGGTGCTGGCCGACAACCACACTTCGTTGATGCACGGGTGGGTTCCCGCGGTGGTCCAGGCCGTCTCGGTAGCGTTGCTGCTGGCGGCTGTCGGGCGGCGATCACTGCGGTGGCGGCTGGTGTGGCTGCCGGTGGCCGCGACCGTGGGCGCCGCGCTGGCCGCGATGTCGCACTGGTACATCGAAAACCGCGGTCTCGCCGACGACCCGGCCCCCCAGCTGTTGTGGTGGTGGGTCGCCGGCACGGGTGCCGCCGCGGCCGTATTGATCTGTGGTTGGCGCGCTGCGCGCTGGTGGCGGCGTGGCGCAGCGCTGCTGTCTGTGCCGCTGTGCCTGCTCAGCGCGGCTCTGACGCTCAACCTCTGGGTCGGCTACTTCCCCACCGTGCAAACCGCGTGGGATCAGCTGACCGCCGGTCCGCTGCCCGACCAGACCGATGCCGCCGGCATTGCCGCGATCGCTGCTGCGGGCCTGCAGCCGGCCCACGGCAGCGTCGTGCCGGTGGTGATCTCCGACGACGCGTCGCATTTCAAGCACCGCGGCGAAGTCGTCTACCTGCCGCCGGCCTGGTTCACCAGCAGTCCCCCGCCGCGGCTGCCGACGGTAATGATGATCGGCGGCGAGTTCAACACGCCCGCCGACTGGCTGCGGGCCGGCAACGCCGCGAAGACGATCGACGACCTGGCGGCCCGTCACGGAGGTAATGCTCCGGTGTTCGTCTTCGTGGATTCCGGCGGAGCATTCAACAACGACACCGAATGCGTCAACGGCATCCGCGGCAACGCGGCTGATCATCTCACCAAAGATGTTGTGCCTTACATGATTTCGCGGTTCGGCGTCAGTTCCGAAGCGGCGAACTGGGGTATCGTCGGCTGGTCGATGGGCGGGACCTGCGCGCTCGACCTCACCGTTATGCATCCGGAGTTGTTCAGCTCGTTCGTCGACATAGCCGGAGACCTGGGCCCGGAGACCGGAACCAAGGCGCAGACTATCGCCCGGTTGTTCGGCGGCAACGCCGACGCATGGGCCGCCTTCGATCCGGCCACTGTGATCGCCAAACACGGCCGCTACACCGGTGTTTCAGGCTGGTTCGATGTGTCGTCGAGCGGCCCGTCGAGGCGGCACCACGGCCTCTCGGTCACCGGCGCCGCCGATACGACGCTGGCCGGCCGGGAGCCCGTTAGGTCGGGTGACCAAACCGCGGCCGCCGAGTCGTTGTGCGAACTCGGCCGCGCCAACGGAATCAACTGCACGATCGTCGCCCAACCGGGCAAGCACGACTGGCCCTTCGCCGGCAATGCTTTCGCCGCCGCGTTGCCCTGGCTGGCGGGTCGGCTGGGAACACCCGGGGTTCCGGTTCCGCAGATTCCGCCGCCACCGAGTTGGCCACCCGCATTGGTGCCAACCCCGCACGCCGGGCCGGTCGGTCGATAGCAATGCCCGACCAGCCGGAAACTTCCAGCGCCGAACCCGATGCCGACAGCGGTTACACGAGCGCCGGGGTGCCGACGTTCGACTCAGTCCGCGAGAAAATCGAGTCTCGTTACGAAACATCCATCGGCGCAGCCGAATTGGATGCCGAGACGACCGAGGGCCGCGACGTCGACGAGCAGTTCGAGGCCCGTCAGCGCGCGGCCGCCGACCGGCTGGCGCAAATCCGTGAATCGATGCGCGACGACCCCCGCTGAGCCGGCGGTCAGTGCACCGTGCGTGTATTCAGTGCCCAGGAGCGGCGAAGAAGGCTGATAAGCCGGCAGTTCGTCTCCCTCCCAGACTCGATTACCCATGCGACCGCCACCCTGGTGGGTCTGCATGCCACCGATCCCGCCACGCCCTTTTTGTCGTTGTGGGCGCGATGCCCGGGTTTCGTTGCGGCCGACCTGGAGGACGAACTCTATCGAAACCGCTCTCTGGTAAGACATTTGGCGATGAGGCGGACGCTGTGGGTCGTGAGCGCCGATGACCTGCCGATCATTCAGTCCGTCGCCGGCAACCGGGTAGCAGCCAACGAACGCCGCCGACTCGTCGCCGACCTCGAAAAAGCCGGACTGGCCGCCGATGGCGAACAGTGGTTGGCGACGGCATGCTCAGCAGTGCTGGGCCACCTCGGACGGCATGGGCCGCTCAGCAGCACGGAACTGCGGTCCGCGCTGCCGGAGATCAGCGGAACCTACGACCCTGCGCCCGGGAAGCCTTGGGGCGGCATGGTTCCGGTGGCTCCCCGGGTGTTGACGGTGCTCTCGGCCCGGGGTGACATTGTGCGCGGACCCAACGACGGAAGCTGGACCACGTCGAGGCCACGGTGGGTGCCGACCACGGATTGGCTTGGGCGCCGGTCCGCGCCGGTCGACGACGCTGCCGAGTTGTTGCGGCGCTGGCTGCGCACCTTCGGGCCCGCCACCGCCGCCGACGTCAAGTGGTGGTTCGGCACCACACTGACGGCCGCGCGCAAGTTCTTGAGTGACATCGGGGCTGTGCAGGTCGACCTGAACTCCGGGCCGGGTTATGCGCTTCCCGACGATCTGGAGGTCGAACCCGAAGTCGATCCGTCGGCAATGCTGCTACCGGGCCTCGATGTGACCACGATGGGTTGGTTCGACCGCGCCTGGTACCTGGGCGTGCACCGCGGTCAGGTCTACGACCGCAACGGCAACGCCGGGCCCACGGCCTGGTGGAACGGACGCGTGGTGGGCGGTTGGTATCAGGACCACCAGGCGCATGTCCAGGTGCAACTCCTGGAAGATCCCGGCCGTGACGGGCGGCGAGCATTGAAGCGGCGCGCTGCCGAGCTCACGTCCTGGCTCGACGGTGTCCGTATCAAACCGCGGTTTCCGTCGCCGTTGTCGAAGTCAAGCAGTACTGGCGCGACGTGAGGCGGTCAGGTTAGGCGCTGACCTTGCGGCGCTTGGTCGTTCGCCTCGTCCTGCCCGCTGACGGCTTGCTGGTGTCGGCGAGTACCTCCGCGAGGAACTTGCCGGTGTAGCTCTCCGGAACCGCCACCACATCTTCGGGCGTGCCCTCGGCGACGATGGTTCCGCCGCCCGCCCCGCCTTCCGGGCCCATATCGATGACCCAGTCGGACGTCTTGATCACGTCCAGGTTGTGTTCGATGACGATCACCGTATTGCCCTTGTCGACAAGGCCATTGACCACGTCGAGCAGTTTGCGGATGTCTTCGAAATGCAGGCCGGTGGTCGGCTCGTCGAGGATGTAGACGGTGCGCCCGGTGGAGCGCTTCTGCAGCTCCGACGCCAGCTTCACCCGCTGCGCCTCACCGCCGGACAGCGTCGGCGCCGGCTGGCCCAGTCGCACGTATCCGAGCCCGACGTCGACCAAGGTGCGCAGATAACGGTGGATTCCGGTGATCGGCTGGAAGAACTCGGCAGCCTCCTCGATCGACATGTCGAGCACTTCGGAAATGGTCTTGCCCTTGTAGTGCACCTCTAACGTCTCGCGGTTGTAGCGGGCGCCGTTGCACACCTCGCAGGGCACGTAGACGTCCGGCAGGAAGTTCATCTCGATCTTGATGGTGCCGTCGCCGGTGCACGCCTCGCAGCGACCGCCCTTGACGTTGAACGAGAATCGGCCCGGCTGATAGCCGCGCACCTTGGCTTCGGTGGTGGCGGCGAACAGGGTCCGGATCTTGTCGAAGACGCCGGTGTAGGTGGCCGGGTTGGATCGCGGGGTGCGCCCGATCGGCGACTGGTCGACCCGGACCAGCTTGTCAACCTGGTCCAGACCGGTGACGCGGGTGTGGCGGCCCGGGACATGCCGGGCGCCGTTGAGCCGGTTGGCCAGCACCGAAGCCAAGATGTCGTTGACCAACGTCGACTTGCCGGACCCGGACACTCCGGTCACCGAGGTCAGCACACCGAGCGGGAACGCCACGTCGATGCCACGCAGGTTGTGTTCGTTGGCGCCGACGACCGTGAGGCGTCGTTTGGTGTCCACCGGCCGCCGAACCGTCGGAGCCGCGATGCTTTCCCTGCCGGACAAAAACGCCCCGGTGATCGATTGCTTGTTCGTCAGCAAGTCGGCGTAGGTGCCGCTGTGCACGATGTGGCCGCCGTGCTCGCCGGCGCCCGGGCCGATGTCGACAACCCAGTCGGCGTGCGCGATGGTGTCTTCGTCGTGTTCGACGACGATCAGCGTGTTCCCGAGATTCCGCAAACGAGTGAGGGTTTCGATGAGCCGGCGGTTGTCGCGCTGGTGCAGACCGATCGACGGCTCGTCGAGTACATACAGCACGCCGACCAGCCCGGAGCCGATTTGGGTGGCCAGCCTGATGCGCTGCGCCTCGCCGCCGGACAGCGTGCCCGCAGCACGGGACAACGACAGGTACTCCAGCCCCACGTCGAGCAGGAAGCCCAGCCGCGACTGGATTTCTTTGAGCACCTGGCCGGCGATCGCCTGTTCGCGGGCGCCCAGCGTGAGCGCGTTGAGGAAGTCCGCGCAGTCGGAGATCGACAGCTCACAGACCTCGGCGATCGACTTGGCGCCGTGCTTGCCCGCGGTCATGGTGACCGCCAGGATCTCCGGCTTGAGTCGCGTGCCGTCGCACACCGGGCACGGAACGTCACGCATGAAACCTTCGTAGCGCTCCTTCATCAGCTCGGACTCGGTCTGATCGAGCTTGCGCTCCAGGAAAGCCAGCACGCCCTCGAAGTCGGCGTAGTAGGAGCGGGTGCGGCCGTAGCGGTTGCGGTACCGGACATGGACCTGCTCGTCGCAACCCTCCAGGATTGCCTTGCGGGCCTTGGCCGGCAGCTTTCGCCACGGTGTGTTGATGTCGAAGCCCATCGCTTCGCCGAGGCTGGCCAGCATCCGGGTGAAGTACTCCGCGGTGTGCCCCATCGACCAGGGCGCTACCGCGCCCTCCGCCAGGGTGCGATCCGGGTCCGGCACCACCAGTTCTGGATCGACTTCCTTGCGGATGCCCAGGCCGGCACATTCCGGGCAGGCACCGTAGGGCGAGTTGAACGAGAACGACCGGGGCTCCAGGTCGTCGACGGCCAGGGGGTGCCCGTTGGGGCAGGCCAGCTTCTCGGAGAACCGCTGCTCGCGGTTGTGGGCGTCGTGGTCGTGGTCGACGAACTCCAGCACCACGATGCCGTCGGCCAGGTTCAGCGCCGTCTCGACCGAATCGGTCAGCCGCTGCTTGGCGCTGGCCTTGACGGTCAGGCGGTCGACCACCACCTCGATGTCGTGCTTTTCCTGCTTCTTCAGCTTCGGCGGATCGGTCAGCGGATGCACCACGCCGTCTACCCGCACCCGGCTATAGCCCTGCGCGTTGAGTTTCTCGAAGAGGTCGGCGAACTCGCCTTTACGGGTTCGCACCACCGGGGCCAGCACCTGGAAGCGGGTGCCCTCGGGCATCGCCAGGACCTGGTCGACGATCTGCTGCGGCGTCTGGCGGGCGATCCGCTCACCGCAGACCGGGCAGTGCGGTGTGCCGGCCCGGGCGTACAGCAGACGCAGGTAGTCGTAGACCTCGGTGATGGTCCCGACCGTCGACCGGGGGTTGCGGTTGGTCGACTTCTGGTCGATGGACACCGCCGGGGACAGGCCCTCGATGAAGTCGACATCCGGCTTGTCCATCTGCCCGAGGAACTGACGCGCGTAGGCCGATAGCGATTCCACGTAGCGTCGCTGCCCTTCGGCAAAGATGGTGTCGAACGCCAGCGAAGACTTTCCCGAGCCTGACAGCCCGGTGAAGACGATCAATGCATCGCGCGGCAAATCAAGATCGACATTGCGCAAATTGTGCTCACGCGCACCCTTAACGATCAGGCGATCAGCCACGCAATTCCTTTCTGGGCGCTCACTAAACACGTCGTTCCCATGCTATGTGTCCGCACCGACAGAAGACGGGCGACCAGTACCGTGACTGGTATGACCGACCTGAACGACACCTACACCGGCCACGTCGAACCGGGTGGTGCCGCTCGACGGACCCTGCCGGGCGTATCAATCGTGAAGACGTCGGTCGGCCCTATGGACAACAACGCCTACCTGGTCACATGTTCCTCGAGCGGCGAGACGCTGCTGATCGACGCCGCCAACGACGCGGACGCCCTCATCGAATTGGTCCGCACGCACGCCCCGAAGGTCTCACTGATCATCACCAGCCATCAGCACTTCGATCATTGGCAAGCGCTCGAAGCCGTCGCCGCGGCCACCGGTGCGCCGACCGCCGCGCACGAGGTCGACGCCGGGCCGCTACCGGTCACACCGGACCGCCTGCTGGCCGGCGGCGACACCATTGAGATCGGCGAGCTGACCTTCGACGTCATCCATCTGCGCGGGCACACCCCGGGGTCGGTCGCGCTGGCTCTCGACGGCGCGGCGACCGGCGGAGTCACCCAGCTGTTCACCGGCGACTGCCTGTTTCCCGGCGGCGTCGGCAAAACCTGGCAGCCCGGCGACTTCGAGCAGCTGATCTCCGATGTCACCACCCGGGTGTTCGACCGGTTCGGTGATGACACAGTGGTCTACCCCGGCCACGGCGACGACACCACGCTCGGCGCGGAGCGGCCGCACCTGGCCGAGTGGCGCGAACGCGGCTGGTAAGCCGGGTGAGCGATCCTCAACAAACCCAGTGGCGCGAACGCGGCTGGTAAGCGATGGGTAAACAGTGCCGCGAAACGCGCTGCAGCCCCTACGCTTAGCCGATGAGGCTGGGGATCGACTTCGGCACAACGCACACCGTTGTTGCGATCGTCGACAGGGGCAACTATCCCGTGGCGTCGTTCGACGGAGTCGACTCATGGCCGTCACTGATTGCGGGCAACGAATCCGGCGAGCTGCTGTACGGACCCAAGGCCGCGGCCGTGCGACACGATCCGGAATGGTCGGTGCTGCGCTCGTTCAAGCGGCTGCTCAATGACGCCGGGCCGACGACGACCGTGGACCTGGCGGGACGCTCGCACCGGCTGGCTGACTTGTTCGCCGGATTCCTCGCCGAGCTGAGAGGTGATTTGCAGCGCGGTTCCAATGCCGGGTTGTCCCCCGGTGAGCGGGTCGAGGCCGCGATCAGCGTGCCGGCGAACGCCTCGAGCTCACAGCGGTTCTTGACACTGGACGCCTTCGCCCAGGCCGGCTTCGAGCCGATCGCCCTGCTCAACGAGCCCTCCGCGGCGGGCTTCGAGTACGCCCACCGATACCGCTCGACGATCACCGCCAAGCGGGAGTACGTGCTGATCTACGACCTCGGCGGCGGCACATTCGACGCCTCGCTGCTGAAGATGACGGGCCGGCGCAATGAGGTGGTTCGCAGCGAGGGCATCCAGCGCCTCGGCGGTGACGACTTCGACGAGGCGATCCTCGAACTCGTCTGCAAGGGAGCCGCACTGCACGCACTTCCCCCGGGCATCCGCGACCAACTGCTCGAGGAATGCGCGTCGCGTAAAGAGGCGGTCGGCCCCAACACCCGCCGGTTCCTGGTCGATCTCACTGCGGTCGATCAGGAACCGTTCTCGTGCCCGATCGAAGAGCTCTATGCGGCCTGTAAACCATTGGTGGACAAGACCATTGCGTCGCTCCCTCGGGTTCTGCACGATCGGGTCGGCGCCGACGTCGACTTTTCCGAGCTTGCGGGCATTTATGTGGTGGGCGGCGCCGGCAGTTTTCCATTGATCGCCCGATCACTGCGCAACGCGTTCGACGAGAAGCGGGTCAAACGCTCGTTGCACCCGTTCGCGGCGACGGCGATCGGTTTGGCGGCGTTTCTCGATCA
>JAVHWH010000220.1:0-2500 GCA_032159915.1 Mycobacterium sp. | reverse complement strand
GAGTCGGTCGCCTGCGGTCCCGACGCCGACACACACATATCTCAAGTTCGGCAGTACGTCGAGGCCGGTGTCGACGAGGTTTACGTCCAGCAGATCGGCCCGGATCTGGACGGGTTCTTCCAATGTTGGCAAAACGACGTGCTCCCGCAGTTCAGGTGATCGGCCGATGTCATCAGGGTGCTGCTACGTAGCACCCTGATGACGACGGCTAATGAACCGCCTTGAGATGCCGCGTCGGCTTGGGCTCTAGCGCTGCCGCGACTTTGGTGAATTGGAAACAAGCCCGGGAGACCAGGTAATTAGTCGGTTGCCCATTGCGTGCCGCATAAGCGATGTTCAGGAGCGCGGTAGTTAACGGACCATCAGGGATTGAGGTCCCCGGGGGGAGCACCGACCCCGATAACACCCGACTGAGCGAAACCTTGAACTCGTGCAGCAGGTCCTCATAGGACAGTGGCTGAGACGGCTCTTCACGGATCGCGGTTTGCATTGTCAACGAATCTCCCGTCGTGCGGAAGGACGACTAATGGGCTTAAGCGTCCACTATCTAGGGACGTACATACCCGGCCGCGGCAAGCGCAAACCTGGACCTTGCTAAGGCCAGCACCGACGCCAAGATTCAGCGGGCGAGTAGGCGTTCTTTTTCCTTGCCGAATTCCTCGTCTGTCAGGAGCCCGGAATCGCGGAGATCGCCGAGTTTGATTAGCGCATCGGCAAACTCGTGGATGTCAGCCGCCATTGTTTTCGTGTGTCCGCTCGACGACGAGGGTGTCGTCGGTAGGGGACGAGCGCACGTGGCGGACGCGATGCGCTCCTGGCGCCGTCCCGGAGTCGGAGCGCCGCTCATGGCGCGGCCGACCATATTGGCCAGGGTCATCTCACTGAACAGGGTTCCGGGGCTGGCTGCCGTGACTTCTGGAACGGCACCCAGGCTGGTGGTCGGCATCGTCAACGCGGCGAGCCTGATCTCTGGGGCAGCCACAGTCCAGGGTGGTGGTACCGACAGCCTTCCGACCATTGGAGCCTTACCCAGACCCGCTGTCACCGACGGGAACGCCGCCGGACGCAACGCTGTCGCCAGCCCTGGCGTCGCGCCTGGGGCGGCGTCTCCAAGCGGCTGGGACACGTAACCGGGAATTCCCAATTTGGCCGCGATTTGGTCTTCGGTACCTTTCAACGCCTCATCCCGGAGTTCATCGTCGTCGAACGATAAGTCGGTGAATAGGCCGGTGGTGTTCAATGGCGTCAGCCCAACCTGAGCCACATTCGGCAGGAACAGCACGATATCGATGAGGTCCGCCAGCGTGCCCAGAGTGTCAGTAGCCGCCGCTGGCGACGTGAGAGCCTGCGCTGTCGCGGAGGCCAGCTGAGTCGCCGCTGTCTGCGCGCCCGCTACGGCCGATGTCCCGTTCGTCGTCTGCGGTGCCGGAGTGAACGGAGGCAGCGTCGTCGCGGACGTCGACGCGCCCGCGTATCCGTACATCGCCGTGGCATCTTGTGCCCACATCTCGGCGTAGAGCGCCTCGGTGGCAGCGATCGCCGGAGTGTTTTGTCCGAATAGATTGGTCGTCACCAGAGCCTGCAATAAGGCGCGGTTGGCTGCGATCACCGGCGGGGGCACCATCGCCGCGAACGTCACCTCATAGGCGGCCGCCGCCGCTTTGGCTTGGGCGGCTGTCTGCTCGGCCTGGGTGGCGGTGGATCGCATCCACGCGACGTAGGGTGCGGCTGCGGCTGTCATCGCCGCTGATGCGGCGCCAAGCCAGGGCCCCGCGCCCAGCTCGGAGATCGCCGACCCGTATGACGTTGCCAACAAGTGCAATTCGGTAGCAAGCCCGTCCCAGGCCGCCGCGGCGGCCAGCATCGGCTCTGCTCCGGGACCGGTATACATCTTCCCGGAATTGATTTCTGGGGATAACAAGGCGAAATCCATTCCTGCACAACCTCCTAGTCGATTCGTGTCGTGTCAGCAGCCCGCGAGCGGATACCAAAGCTGGACGGAGTCCACGTCCTTTCGTCGGCCCATCGCTGCATGAATGCAGCTTGCGCCCCTGATGGTCGATTGCGTCGATAAATTCCAGATCCGGAGCACTAATCAATGACGCCAGTGAACAGCCTTGGCACCTGTCAAACAAAGGCGATGGTGATGCGAACCAGCTCGGCCGGGCTTCAGTTTTAAGGAGCCGCGAAGTCGCCGACGGCGGTCATCTTGATGCCGTCCGAGGCGACGGCAAAACCGCCCGCAGTGAATGCGCAGTTCACGATGATCGCGCGGTGTGGCGGACTTGCCATCCACGCGTCGAGCGCTGCGCCCGGAGTAGCAAGGGATCCAGTACCCCAGTAGACGATCTCGCCCGTGTAGCCGGACCTGCTGTAGCCCGCATCGGTGATACGCGCCTGCGGTGAAGAGCCGTCCGAACCGATGTGGCCACCCACACCGGTCTGCAGCATGTCGTTGGCGTGCCGCTGCGCTGCTGCGGTCAAACCCGGGTCGTCGCCG
>JAVHWH010000193.1:0-9696 GCA_032159915.1 Mycobacterium sp. | reverse complement strand
GCTTCGGTGGCAAGGCGCGCCGCCAGCTCATGGTCGCTGTGGTCGCCGTGGTCGCTCAATTCCGCCCCTCGATCACGTCGACGACTTGCTGCGCCAATTCGTCCACGCTGCGATCCGGTATGAGTCGCAGGTCTGGATTCTTCGGTCGCTGGTATGGGCTGTCGATCCCGGTGAAGTGCGTGAGCTCACCCGCCCGCGCCTTAGCGTAGAGCCCCTTGGGGTCTCGCCGCTCGCAGTCCTGGAGCGGGGTGTCGCAGAAAACCTCGACGAAGTCCAGGCCGGCTTCGGCGTGCACGGCGCGGGCCAGCGCGCGATGCTCCTCCAGGGGACTGATCGCCGGTACCAGCACCGTCTGACCGGAGTCGGCGATCAGTGCCGCCACATGTGCCAGGCGGCGCAGGTTCTCGGCACGGTCCGCCATGCTGAAACCCAGGTCGGCGTTCAAACCGTGCCGCAGGTTGTCGCCGTCGAGAACGAAAGCGGGAGTGCCGTTTTCGAGCAGCTTTCGTTCGACCAGCATCGCCACCGACGACTTACCCGACGCCGACAGCCCGGTGAACCACACCGTGCGACCGCGGGTGAGTCGGTCCTTGGCGGTCACCAGTGAGGCGTGCCGAACCGTGTTCGGGCTCGCCGAGAGTGTGCTGGCCTCCCGCAACACCATGCCCGCGGCGACGGTGCCGTTGGTGTGGGGGTCGATCAGGATGAACGATCCGGTGCTGGCGTTTCGGCTGTACTCGTCGAGCAGCAGCGGCACCTGGGAACGCAGCGAGATCCGGCCAAGCTCGTTGAGGTGCAACGCCCTTGCGTCCTTGTCGCGGCGCAGGGTGTTGACATCGAGCCGGTAATCCAGCGCGGTGACCCTCACCCGGGTGGTTCGGGTGGTGTGCTTGATCAGGTAATCGCGTCCGGGTTCCAACGCGTCCGCATCGGCCATCCAGCAGACCGTCGCGTCGAACTCGCTCGTGACCCGCGGCGCGTTGGCGGGTCGCGCGATCATGTCGCCACGAGAGATGTCGATGTCGTCGGCGAGACTCACCGAGACAGCCATCGG
Organism: Mycobacterium sp.; assembly: GCA_032159915.1. Classification (GTDB taxonomy): domain Bacteria; phylum Actinomycetota; class Actinomycetes; order Mycobacteriales; family Mycobacteriaceae; genus Mycobacterium. The sequence continues at coordinate 8,642 of JAVHWH010000193.1, read as the reverse complement.
CGGAAATGCTTCTGCCACAGACCCACTGGGGCCTTCGATCGCGGTGATCCGGGTCGGCCGGCCGGTCGGTAGCACGACGACTTCGTCGCCCGGGCGCATGACGCCACTGGCTACCGTGCCCGCATAGCTGCGGTGGTCTTGATGGTCGCGGGTCTGCGGGCGGATGACGTATTGCACCGGGAACCGGACGTCGACGAGATTACGATCAGCGGCGACATAAACCTTTTCGAGGTGCGACAGCAGCGCCGGCCCGTCGTACCACGGCGTGTGCTCGGATTTGGTGACCACGTTGTCGCCGTGCAGCGCCGACATCGGCAGGGTCAGCACATCTTGGACGTCAAGGCGGGTGGCGAAGGCGTGGAACTCGTCGCGGATCGCCTCGAAAGTTGCTTTGTCCCAGTCAACCAGGTCCATTTTGTTGACCGCGAGCACGATGTGCTCGATGCCGAGCAGCGATGCCAGAAAGGTGTGCCGGCGGGACTGCTCCAGCAAACCGTGGCGGGCGTCGACGAGCACGATGGCCAACTGGGCGGTCGACGCCCCAGTCACCATGTTTCGGGTGTACTGGATGTGGCCGGGGGTGTCCGCGATGATGAATTTACGCTTGGGAGTGGCGAAGTAGCGATAGGCGACGTCGATCGTGATGCCCTGTTCCCGCTCGGCGCGCAGCCCGTCGGTGACCAGCGACAGGTCGGTGTATTCGTGGCCGCGGTCCTTGGAGGTGCGCTCGACCGAGGCCCACTGGTCGTCCATGACGGCCTTGGAGTCATACAGCAGCCGTCCGATCAGCGTGGACTTGCCGTCGTCGACTGAACCGGCAGTTGCCAGGCGCAGCAATGTGGTTGAAGTGGCCATCAGAAGTATCCCTGCCGCTTACGGTCTTCCATGCCGGCTTCAGAGATCCGGTCGTCAGCTCGGGTGGCGCCACGCTCGGTCAGCCGCGAGACCGCCGTCTCGGCAACCACTTCGGCGACGGTGGCTGCTTTCGATTCCACACAGCCGGTGCAGGTGACGTCGCCGACGGTGCGGAACCGGACCGTCGTCTCGAATACTTCCTCGTCGGGGCGGGGCTGCAGGTGCCGGTCGACAGCCAGCAGCATGCCGTCGCGCTTGAAGACTTGCCGCCGGTGGGCGTAGTAGATCGACGGCAGCTTGATCTTCTCCGCGCCGATGTAGGACCAGATGTCGAACTCGGTCCAGTTGGACAGCGGGAATACCCGGATGTGCTCGCCCTTGTGGTGCCGGCCGTTGTAGATGTTCCACAACTCGGGGCGCTGCGCCTTGGGGTCCCACTGCCCGAATTCGTCGCGGAAACTGAACACCCGCTCCTTGGCGCGCGCCTTCTCCTCGTCGCGGCGGGCGCCGCCGAACGCGGCGTCGAAGTTGTTCTCCCGGATCGCGCGCAGCAGCGTGATGGTTTGCAGCGGGTTGCGCGACGGAATGGTCTCCACGGCCCGGCCCGCGTCGATGTCGTCTTGCACCTTCGCGACGACCAGCCGCACTCCGGTCTCGGCGACCAGCTCGTCGCGGGTGGTGATCACCTCGTCGAAGTTGTGACCGGTGTCGACGTGCATCACCGGGAACGGCAGGCGCCCGGGCGCGAACGCCTTCAGGGCCAGCTGCAGCATGACGATCGAGTCCTTGCCACCGGAAAACAGCAGGACTGGGCGCTCGAACTCGGCCGCCACCTCACGGATGATGTGGATGGCCTCGGCTTCCAGCGAGCGTAAATGGCTCAACTCGTACTGCCCGGGAACGGGGCGATGGTCGTTCGCCCCGGCTGCCGGGCCGGCCGTCACTTCCTGGCTGGTCATCGCCACCTCAATCCACGGTAAAGTTGGTAGATTTGGTCAAGATTACGAACATTACCGAGTATGAAACCAGCCGGGTCGGCGGCTGTCAACGAATTCGGGCAGTTCGGCGGGCACGCGGCGGGTGGCGCGGCGCGGCTGGTGGCGCCCGCCGAGTGTGCAGCTTGTTAGTGCTGACGAGGCGTGTCCGCCTGCTTAAGCCACACAGTCGACGCGGCTGCAAAGCTCGAGAGTCAGACGGCGACCTCGTCGAGGACGCCGGTGGCGACGTCGAAGATGAACCCGCGTGCCGACGTGTGCTTAGTGACGAATGGGCTGTTCTCGATGCGCTGCAACGACTGGCGGACGTCCTCGGCGAGGTCGGGGAAGGCCTCCGCCGACCAGGGTGGCTTGACCCCCGTCTCATCCTGGATCGAGCGTTTGAAGTCGTCGTCGGTGAAGGTCAGCATCCCGCAGTCGGTGTGGTGAATCAGGATGATCTCGGTGGTACCCAGCAGTCGCTGGCTGATGGCCAGGGAGCGGATCGCGTCGTCGGTGACGACGCCCCCGGCATTACGGATGACGTGCGCCTCACCTTCGTTGAGGCCGAGGACTCGGTACACGTCGATCCGGGCATCCATGCAGGCCAACACCGCGACGTGCTTGCTCGGCGGCAGGGGCAGCGGGCCGTGGAAGGACTTCGCGTAGTCGGCGTTGTTGGCCAGGTAGTCGTCGGTGACCGTCATCGCGCGATTCTACGATTTGACGGCTGTCAGGTCACTGGTCCAAATCAACCGGATCGCAACGTTGCTCGCGCTTAGCGGGCGAGCGTCTTTTAGTCTGGGCCAATGCGACAGGGGCGAGGCCGGTAACCATGACCCGCTTCCTGGCACGTCGCGTGCTGAACTACGTGGTGCTGTTGGCGTTGGCGTCGTTTCTGACGTTCTGCCTGACGTCGGTGGCGTTCTCGCCGCTGGAAAGCCTGATGCAGCGCAGCCCCCGCCCGCCGCAGGCCGTGATCGACGCCAAGGCCGTCCAACTCGGTTTGAACAAACCCATCCCGTTGCGTTACGCGGACTGGGCATCGCATGCGGTGCGCGGCGACTTCGGTGCCACGATCACCGGCCAGCCGGTATCGGGTGAACTATGGCGCCGCATCGGCGTCAGTCTGCGACTGCTGCTGATCGGCTCGGTGGCCGGCACGGTCATCGGCGTGGTGCTCGGTGCGTGGGGCGCCATCCGCCAGTACCGGGTCAGTGACCGCGTCATCACGATGCTTTCGCTGCTGGTGCTGTCCGCCCCGACGTTCGTGATCGCCAACCTGCTGATCCTCGGGGCCTTGCGGGTCAACTGGGCGCTGGGATGGCAGCTGTTCCAGTACACCGGTGAGACGTCGCCGGCCTTGATCGACGGCGCAGGGTCACGGTTCGTGGATCGGTTGCAGCACTTGGTTCTACCGACGCTGACGTTGACGCTGGGCAGCGCGGCCGGGTTCAGCCGCTACCAGCGCAACGCGATGCTGGATGTGCTCGGCCAGGATTTCATCCGCACCGCGCGGGCCAAAGGACTGACCCGCCGCCGCGCGCTGATCAAGCACGGGCTGCGCACCGCCTTGATCCCGCTGGCGACGTTGTTTGCTTACGGCGTGGCCGGATTGGTGACCGGGGCGGTGTTCGTCGAGAAGATCTTCGGCTGGCACGGCATGGGCGAGTGGATGGTGCAGGGGGTCGCCACCCAGGACGCCAACATCGTCGCCGCGATCACGGTGTTCGCCGGCGCGGTCGTGCTGCTGGCGGGCCTGCTGTCGGACTTCATCTACGCCGCACTCGATCCCCGGGTACGGGTGTCGTGACCGCGCCGGCTGTCGCCATTCCGGAGTTCGCCTCCCGACGGACGTTGGTGCTGCGCCGCTTCCTGCGTCGTCGCTCGGCGGTGGCGGCACTGCTGGTGCTGTTGGTCCTGTTCGTCGGCTGTTACGCGTTGCCGTCGTTTCTGCCCTACTCCTACAGCGACCTGGACTTCGACGCGCTGCTGCAGCCGCCGAGCGCCCGACATTGGCTGGGTACCAACGCACTTGGCCAGGACCTGCTGGCGCAGACGCTGCGCGGCATGCAGAAGTCGATGCTGATCGCCGTGTGCGTGGCGGTCATCTCGACCGGTATCGCTGCCACCGTGGGCTCGATCTCGGGATACTTCGGCGGCTGGCGCGACCGCGCGCTGATGTGGTTCGTCGACCTCATGCTGGTGGTTCCGGCGTTCCTGCTCATCATGATCCTGACACCACGCACCAAAAGCTCCGGCAACGCCATCGTGCTGGTATTGCTGCTGGCAGGATTCGGCTGGATGGTCAGCTCGCGCATGGTCCGCGGCATGACGATGAGCCTGCGTGAGCGCGAATTCATTCGTGCCGCACGGTATATGGGCGTGCCCAACCGGCGGATCATCACCCACCACGTGGTGCCGAACGTCGCGTCGATCCTGATCATCGACGCCGCGCTGAACGTCGCCGTCGCGATCCTGGCCGAGACCGGGCTGAGCTTCCTCGGGTTCGGCATCCAGCCCCCGGACGTCTCGCTGGGGACGCTCATCGCCGACGGCACCCAGTCGGCGACGACGTTCCCGTGGGTGTTCCTGTTCCCCGCCGGGGTTCTGGTGCTGATCCTGGTCTGCGCCAACGTCACCGGCGATGGCCTGCGCGACGCGCTGGATCCGGCATCGCGGGGTGGGCGCTGATGAGTCGACTGCTGGACGTCACCAATTTGGCGGTCAGCTTCCCCGTCGAAGGGCCGCCGCTGAAGGCGGTGCGCGGCATCGACTTTCATGTCGATGCCGGCGAGGTGGTGGCGATCGTCGGCGAGTCCGGTTCGGGCAAGTCGACGGCGGCGATGGCGGTGGTGTCGCTGTTACCGGAATACGCCGACGTCCGCGGTTCGGTGCGGCTGCAGGGCACCGAGCTGATCGGGCTTCCGGACCACGCCATGTCGCGGTTTCGCGGCAACACGGTCGGCATGGTGTTTCAGGACCCGATGTCGGCACTGACGCCGGTCTACACCGTCGGCGATCAGATCGCCGAGGCCATCGAGGTGCATCAGCCGCACACGGGAAAGCGGGCGGCCCGTCAGCGCGCGGTGGAGTTGCTCGAGCTGGTCGGCATCGCGCAGCCCGAGCGGCGCGCGCGGGCGTTTCCGCACGAGCTGTCCGGTGGTGAACGTCAGCGAGTGGTGATCGCGATCGCGATTGCCAACGACCCCGACTTGTTGATCTGCGACGAGCCGACCACTGCTCTCGACGTCACCGTGCAGGCGCAGATCCTCGAGGTGCTCAAAACCGCCCGCGATGTCACCGGCGCCGGGGTGCTGCTGATCACCCACGATTTGGGCGTCGTGGGCGAGTTCGCCGACCGCGCGCTGGTGATGTACGCCGGCCGGATCGTCGAATCGGCCGCGGTCAACGACGTCTACCGCGATCGCCGGATGCCTTATACCGTTGGGCTTTTGGGCTCGGTACCACGGTTGGACGCCGCGCAGGGCACCCGGCTGGTGCCGATCCCGGGTGCTCCCCCGTCGTTGACCGCCCTGCCGCCGGGCTGCCCGTTCGGGCCACGGTGCCCCCTGGTCGTCGACCAGTGCCGTACCGCGGAGCCCGCGCTGTTGCCGGTGGCCCCCGACCACGCCGCCGCCTGCATTCGCACCGAGCATGTGGTCGGGCGCAGCGCCTCGGACGTCTACGGAATCAGCACCCAGGCCGAAGACGTGCAAGCGGGTGACCCAGCGGTGGTCGTGCGGGTCCGCGATCTGGTCAAGACCTACCCGTTGACGAAGGGTGTGCTGTTTCGCCGCAGCATCGGTGAAGTGCGGGCGGTCGACGGCATCAGCTTCGAGTTGCGCCAGGGCCGCACGCTGGCCATTGTGGGCGAGTCGGGTTCGGGCAAGTCGACGACGCTGCACGAGGTCCTCGAGCTGGTGGCGCCGCAGTCGGGTTCGATCGAAGTGCTCGGCACTGATGTCGCGACGCTGAGGCCGGCGAGCCGGCGCGCACTGCGCCGCGACATCCAGGTCGTCTTTCAGGATCCGGCCGCCGCGCTGGACCCGCGACTGCCGGTCTTCGACTTACTGGCTGAGCCGTTGCGGGCCAACGCGTTCAGCGAAGCCGACACCAGCAAGCGGGTCGCTGACCTGCTCGACACAGTCGGGCTGCGGCACGCCGATGCCAGCCGTTATCCGGCTGAGTTCTCCGGCGGGCAGAAGCAGCGCATCGGGATCGCGCGGGCGCTGGCGTTGCGGCCGAAGATTCTTGCGCTCGACGAGCCGGTCTCGGCGCTCGATGTCTCGATCCAGGCCGGCATCCTCAACCTGCTGCTCGATCTTCAGCAGGAGCTCGGCCTGTCGTACCTGTTTGTGTCGCATAATCTTTCGGTCGTCAAGCATCTCGCCCACCAGGTCGTGGTGATGCTGCGCGGCGCCATCGTGGAGCAGGGCGACAGTGACGAGATCTTCAGCCAGCCGCAGCACGAGTACACCCGTCGCCTGTTGGCCGCTGTCCCGCAACCGGATTCGGCCCATGGGTAGCCCGACGACGATGCGGGCCGTGAAACGGCCCGGGAAGGAGTCGGGCCGTTGGCCTGAGCGACTGCTGGCGCTGGCGTTCGCCGTCACCCTGGTGGCCGGCTGCTCGTCAGGCGCCGACGACCTGCCCGCCGGGCCGGCCACTGCGGTCGGCGCAGCCAGCGACATCAACCCGCAGAACCCGGCGACGCTGCGTGAGGGCGGCGATCTGCGACTGGCGCTCACCGAATTCCCGTCCAACTTCAACACGTTGCACATCGACGGCAACTCCGCCGACGTGGGCGGCATGCTCAAAGCCACCATGCCGCGGGCCTTCGTGATCGGACCGGACGGTTCCACCACCGTCGACACCGATTACTTCAGCAGCGTCGAGCTCACCGGAACCAACCCGCAGGTGGTCACCTACACGATCAACCCGAAAGCGGCCTGGTCCGACGGCACCCCGCTCAGCTGGGAGGACATTGCCAGCCAAGTGCATGCCACCAGTGGGGCCGACAAGAACTTCGCGATCGCCGGCACCAACGGCAGTGAGCGGGTCAAGTCGGTGACCCGCGGCGTCAACGACCGCCAGGCCGTCATCACGTTCGCCAAGCCCTACGCGGAATGGCGCGGGATGTTCGCCGGCAACACCATGCTGCTGCCGAAGAAATCGACCGCCACCCCGCAAGCGTTCAACACCGCCCAGCTGACCGGCCCGGGCCCGTCGGCCGGCCCGTTCGCCGTTTCCGCACTGGACCGGACCAAGCAGCGAATCGTGTTGACCCGCAACCCGAAATGGTGGGGTGAGCGGCCACGGCTGGACCGGATCACCTTCCTGGTGCTCGACGACGCGGCACGGCTGCCGGCGCTGCAGAACAGGGCCATCGACGCGACCGGAGTCGCCGGCCTGGACCAAATGACGATCGCCAGGCGCACCAAAGGCATTTCCATCCGGCGAGCGCCGACGCCGAGCTGGTATCACTTCACCTTCAACGGCGCAAAGGGCTCGATACTGGCCGACCCGGCGTTGCGCCGCGCCATCGCCGAGGGGATCGACCGGCAGAGTATCGCCGCGGTCAGCCAGCACGGACTCAACAGCAACCCGGCCGCACTGAACAATCACATCTACGTCGAGGGTCAGCAGGGCTACCACGACAACAGCGGTGTCGTCGCCTATAACCCGGGCAAGGCGCAGCGCGATCTCGACGCGCTGGGCTGGAAACTCAACGGCCAGTTCCGGGAACGCGGCGGGCGGCAACTGGTTGTCCGCGACTTGTTCTACGACGCGCAGACCAGCCGGCAGTTCGGTCTGATCGCGCAGCACAGCCTCGCCCAGATCGGCGTGAAGCTCGAACTGATGGCCAAGGCCGGCAGCGGGTTCTTCACCAACTACATCAACGTCGGCGCTTTCGACATCGCCCAATTCGGTTGGCAGGGCGACGCTTTCCCGCTGTCGGCGCTCACCCAGATCTATGCCTCCGACGGCGAGAGCAACTTCGGCAAGATCGGCAGCCGCGAGATCGACGCCAAAATCGAGCAGACCCTCCAAGAGCTGGACCCGGCCAAGGCGCGGCTGCTGGCCAACGAGGTGGATAAGGCGATCTGGGCTGAAGGCTTCAGCCTGCCGCTGGTGCAGTCGCCCGGCAACGTCGCGGTCAACAGCTCACTGGCCAACTTCGGTGCGGCCGGGTTGGCCGACCTCGATTACACCGCGATCGGGTTCATGCGCTGACACTGGTATGCAAGCTGGGCTGGTAGATGAGCTCCTGAATATGGCTGTCGAGCGTCCGGCTCTCCACCAGCTGAAGGTCGAAATCGGCCGCACCTTCGAAGATTCGATCGTCACCGGTCAGCCCGGTGATAACCGGAAAGATCGTCACCTGGACGAGGTCAACCAGGCCGGCGGCCAGCAGCGCCCGGTTCATCGACAAACTGCCGTGCGAGCGCAACGGCACCTCGGATTCCTCCTTCAGCCGGGCGACGACATCGACCGCGTCACCGTGAACTACCGTCGCGTCCGGCCAGTCGAGTGGTCCGTCCAACGTGGTCGAGACGACCGTCGCGGGCAGGTACCGCAACCGGGTCACCCATGGGTCGTGCACCTCGGGCTCGTCGGCGCCAGAGGCCAGCATCTGCACGAACGCTCGATACGTGTTGGCTCCGAACACCATTCGCTGCTCCGTGCTGTACAGGGCCAGGCGGTGGTCGAGCAGATCAGGGCCCTGCTTGCCCCAGTAGCCACCCCAGTCGCCACCGTTGACGCCGCCGTAGCCGTCAAGGCTGGAGAAGACGTCGACGGTGTATGTAG
>JAVHWH010000179.1:0-27173 GCA_032159915.1 Mycobacterium sp. | reverse complement strand
GTCCACCATTGGGCGGCTCTGCTTTTCGCAGCGTCGATCATGGTGCACTTGGCCCGCGTCTTTTTCACCGGCGCGTTCCGGCGGCCGCGCGAAGCCAACTGGGTCATCGGCACGCTGCTGCTGATTCTGGCCATGTTCGAGGGGTATTTCGGCTATTCGCTTCCCGACGATCTGTTGTCCGGCATCGGGCTGCGCGCCGCGCTCTCGTCGATCATGTTGGGATTCCCGCTGATTGGCACCTGGTTGCACTGGGCCCTGTTCGGCGGCGACTTTCCCGGCACCACGCTGATCCCCCGGCTCTACGCGCTCCACGTGCTGGTGTTGCCGGCAATCCTGCTGGCCCTGGTCGGCGCACACTTGGCGATGGTGTGGTTTCAGAAGCACACCCAGTTTCCCGGCGCCGGTCGCACCGAAGGCAATGTCGTCGGTGTGCGCGTGATGCCGGTCTTCGCCGTCAAGTCCGGCGCCTTCTTCGCGCTGACCGCCGGTGTTCTGGGCCTGATGGGCGGACTGCTACAGATCAATCCCATCTGGAGCTTGGGCCCGTACTCGCCTTCGCAGGTCTCGGCGGGATCGCAGCCGGACTTCTACATGATGTGGCCGGACGGCTTGCAGCGGTTGTGGCCGGCCTGGGAGATCTACATCGGCCACCACACGGTGCCCGCGGCGTTCGGCGTCGCAGTGATCATGGGCATCGTGTTCATCGCGCTGGCCGTCTACCCGTTTCTGGAGACGCGTTTCAGCGGCGACTATTCCGATCACAGGTCCTACCACAACCTGCTGCAACGTCCTCGTGATGTGCCGGTGCGCACCGGGATCGGGGCAATGGCGATCGCCTTCTACATGGTGCTGACGCTGGGAGCGATGAACGACATCATCGCGTTGAAATTCCACGTCTCGCTCAATGCGACCACCTGGATCGGGCGCATCGCGATGGTCGTGTTGCCGCCGATCGTCTACTTCGTCACCTACCGATGGTGCCTCGGACTGCAGCGCAGCGATCGCGCGGTCCTCGAGCACGGCATCGAAACCGGCATCGTCAAACGACTTCCGCACGGCGCCTATGTCGAAGTGCACCAGCCACTCGGACCGTTGCCGCTGGAGTATCAGGGCACCGCCGTCCCGCGCAGGATGAACAAGCTGGGCGCCGGTGGCTCCCCCGGTTCGGGCAGCTTCCTTCATGCCGACCCGGCCGCGCAGGACGCAGCGCTCGGCGAAGCCCACCGCGCGGCCGAACGGCGAGCGCTCAGCGCGCTGCGACCCGGCTAAGCTTCGCGGTACATGATGTCGGGATGACCACCGACATCCGGACGCTCGACAGCGAGAGCGACCTGGTCGCTGCGGCCAATGTATTCCGCGCTGCCATGATCGGATTTCCGGGGCTGGCGGACCTGGCGCCGGGACAGATCACCCGATTACTCGAACCCGGCCGCACAATCGGCGCCTTCGTCGACGACCAGCTCGTCGGCACCGCCGACGCCGTGTCCAGCACACTGACCCTTCCGGGCGCAACCACGGTCGGTCATGCGGCCGTGACGCACATCGGGGTTCTCCCGTCGTTCACCCGACGCGGCGTCGCGACTGATCTCGTTCGCCATCAATTGCGCGACGTCGCCGCGCGCGGCGAGGCGGTCGCGACACTGCGCGCATCTGAAGCGACCATCTACGAGCGGTACGGCTACGGTGTGGCGAGTTCGTCGCAGACCGTCGAGGTGCTGACTGCCCGCGCGGCGCTGCGTCGTGGCGTTGCGGCTGGCGGTTCGGTGCGGTTGTTGGATCCCGCCGACGTGTGGGATGTGTTGCCGCGCATCTACGCCGAACACCGACCGTCGCGACCTGGAACCATCGACCGCCCCGATGTCTGGTGGTACGGAGCGCGGTTACGCACTGAATCCGGCTCTGGCCCATGGTATGTCGCAGTTCACGGTGCGCCGGGATCGGAATCCGGCTTCGTCCGCTACCGCCCGATCGACACCGACAGATGGTTCGTCAGCGATCAGCGCACCATCGTGGTCGAAGATTTCTTCGCCCCTGACCTCGACTCCTATGTCGGCTTGGTGCGTTTCCTGCTCGGGCTCGACCTGATCGACCGGGTGGTGTTCTGGATGCTTCCCGTCGACGACCCGCTGCCCTGGTTGTTGCTCGATCGGCGGGCAGCGCGAGTGACCGCCACCCACGACGAAACCTGGCTCCGCGTCGTCAATGTCGAAAAGACGTTGGCTGCGAGGCAATACGCGGGCGGTGGGACGGTGACCATTGCGGTCGACGACCGGCTGCTGCCGATTAACTCCATCACCGTGACGATCACCGGAGACGGTGCAGGGCGAACCGACCAGCGCCCGCAACTGCACGTCGGCATCGCTGGACTCGCCGCGGTCTTGCTCGGGGGCGCGACGTGGCGCAGTCTAGCTGCGGCAGGACTGGTCCACGCCGATGACCCACGGCATCTCGCGGCGGCCGATTGGCTGTTCGCGGTGAAAGACGCGCCCTATGCGGGATTCTTCTTCTGACCAGAAGCCCTTGGGGGTCCGGCTGATCGGCAGCGGCGCAACTGATAGACGGCTGCCCCGGCCAGCAATGCCGCCAGCCCCGTCACCACCGACATGAGCGGCAAAGCCAGGGCAACGACGACGCAGCCGGTGACTCCGAGCGCCGGCACGATCCTGGCACCCAGCGTCCATGCTGAGGCGTTCGCGATCGCGTAGTAGACCAGCACCGCAAATGACGAAAACCCGATGGCGCCGCGGATCTCGGCGGTGCCGGCCAGTACCGCCACGGCGATACCGACGGCCACCTCCGCGCGATACGGCGTCGTGAAGGTGGGATGCACTGCGGAAAGCTGTTGCGGCAGATAGTGATCACGCCCCATCGCGAACGTCGTCCGCGAGACGCCGAGGATCAACGACAGTAACGATCCCAGTGCCGCCAGCACCGCAACGATGCGCACGACCGGCTCCCATCCGGCTGCGCCGGCGGCACCTACCGCATCGGCAATGGGCGCGACGGACCGCGCCAGCCGTGAGCTGCCCAACGCAGCGAGCACCGCGATCGCGACAACGGCGTACACAACCAAGGCGATGCCCAACGCGGTGGGAATAGCACGGCGGATGGTGCGCGACGGGTCACGCACCTCCTCGCCCAACGTCGCAATACGCGCGTAGCCGGCGAAGGCGAAGAACAGCAGCCCCGTCGCCTGCAATACTCCGTGAATACCTGCGCCCGAACTGATCTCGATTCGCCCCAAGTCGGACTGCGGAGCCTTCAGCGCGAGGGCCGCGACACCGGCCAGCGTTGTCAGCACCACGGCGACGATGACCCGCGTCACCCACAACGACTTGCGAATGCCGGTGTAATTGATAGCGGTCAGCGTGAGCACTGCGCCTACCGCCACCAGGTGGGCGTGAGCCGGCCAGGCGTAGGAGCCGACTACCAACGCCATCGCGGCGCATGACGCCGTCTTACCGACGACAAATCCCCAACCGGCGAGATAGCCCCAGAATTCGCCGAGCTGTCTGCGCCCGTACACGTAGGCGCCACCGGATTCCGGGTAGCGTGCGGCGCAACGAGCCGTCGACGTCGCGTTGAAGTAGGCCACGAGGGCTGCGGCCGCCACACCGATCAGCATGCTGCTTCCGGCAGCAGCCGCCGCGGGCGCCAGCGCGGCGAAGATCCCGGCCCCGATCATCGAACCCAGCCCGATGACGACCGCGTCGCCGGTGCCGAGTCGGCGCTGCAGTTCGTCGCGTGCCTGCCGGTCGGGTCCGTCAGTCATGTAATCCCAGCACTTCGGCCAGTTGACCGACCGAATAATGCCCTGGCCCAATCTGATCCCGCACCCCTTCGCGCACGGCGCGCGCCAAGGCGGCGTTGAGAGGCGCATCGATCCCATGCCGATGGGCGATCCGCACAATCTCACCGTTGAAGAAATCGGTCTCCGCATCACCGGTGTGGCGGCTCAGCGACTGCCAGGTGGAGTTGCTGGCTCCGGTGTCGGCGCCTGGCACCGGACGCGGTGTCGGCCCATCGGCACGCGCTGCCGTGGAAACGTCAAACGAGACGAATTCAATTCCCGCGTAATCCAATACGCTTTCGGCCTCGGCGCGCAACGGCGCCACCAGAGCACTGACGTCGGACCCGTCGGTGGCAAGCGCGCCCGCCGCGTTGCCGAGGTTGCTCAGCAACTTGTTGTATTTCCATGGAGCCACATCGTCGACGACGTTGACCCGGATCCCCGCGGCGCTCCACGCGGTGTCCAATTCGCCGAGCAGTTCGGTGTCCTCAGTTGTCCGCAGCCCGGCCGGCCAGCGTCCGACGTGGAACTGGCCAGCCACCGGCCATGACCGGACGATCACCTCGCCGGCTTCGAGGTGCACCGCAGGAAGCCAGACACAGACCCCGAAGACCCGCCGAAAGTAACGCAGCGCTTTCTCCTCTGCGGCAACACCATTGAGCGCGGTCAGTGCGGGCAACAAGTCGCCGGCGGTGCCGACAACCCCGTCGGGACCGTGCACCGGTTGATCCACCCACTGCTGCAGGGCCACGTCGAGTTGCTGGGTCTTGGTGGTGAAGACCAAGACGTCGTCGGGAGTAAGCCGCAGCTGCTCCGCGGCTGACATTGCGGTGACCGACGTATGGAAGATGCCGTCGGGCGTTCTCAGCATCAGGCCGGCAGCTGCCAGTGTTTCGGCGTGGCGGCCCCGGGCCACCAGCACCGTGGGAACACCGGCCCGGGTCAGCACACCGCCGACGGTGCCACCGATTGCGCCGGCACCGACGATGACGTACCGGCGGCCGCCATCGCGCGGATATTCCAATGCCATTGGGCGAGAGTACGTCCGCCCCCGGGGCTGCGTTCAGACCAGGTAGTAGTAGTGCTTGGCTTCCCCGTCGCCGGCCGCGGCGACGGCCGGCACCGCTTCGCCGGATTCGTCGAAGCCACGCAGGGCGTGGGCATAGCGGACGGCCTTGAGCGTCGCGGAGAACTCCTCTTCTTCCTCGGGAAAGACGCGCTCGGACGGGAACCATTTGTCGAATCCGACGTTCGTCAACAGCTTCCACAAGTCGTCCTGCACACCGGCGAGCAGGACCGTGACGCCGCGGTCGGTTTCTTCCCGAACGAACTTCTCGATCCGCTGTATCACCACGGCATCCGGGTGACGCACCCGCTTGACTCGCAACACGAGGTACTTGATGTCGTCGTCGTTGATTCGCTGACCCAGCAGTTCCAGATACTGCTCGAGGTCAGGTGCGGCGCCGAAGAACAGCTCACCCTCGAAGTCGTAGATCAGCGTCGACGGATCGGACGGGTCACCCGGTACCCGCTCGCGGACCACTCGTTCGGGGGCGACCACCAGTTCCCTGGCCTTGAGCTTGGCCGCCCGCGGCACGAACAGCAGGATCGACAACGCAACGCCGAGCAGCACCGCGGTATCCAGGTCGACGAATACGCCGACGAGCGCGGTGAGGATTACCAGCCCCGCGTCGTAACGGGACGCCTTGATGGCGTAGCTCAACCGCTTGATGTCGATCAGTCGCGCGGCAGTGATCAGTAGCAGTCCCGCCAGCGCGGCCCGGGGCATGTAGTGCAGTAGCGGCGCGAACAACAGCACGATGATCGCGACGCCGATGGAAGCGATCACGCCGGAGAACCGGGTCGCCGCGCCGGCCTGATAGTTGATCGGCGAGCGCGTCACCGAACCCGAGCCCGGCACGGCCTGGAAGAAGCCACCGGTGAGGTTCGCCAAACCTTCGGCGATGATCTGCCGGTTGTAGTCGATCTTCTGTCCGCTCTGGTAGGCGATCGCCTTGGCGATCGACAGCGCCTCGAGCAGTCCGATGAACGCGATGGCCAATGCCCCCGGCGCCAACTGGGTCACTTCGCTGAGTTGCACGGACGGGATGTGCGGGTGCGGCAGGCTCTGTGGGATCTTCGCGGTCAGCTTGATCGCGGTGTTGCCGGTGTGGTCCTCGGTCGCCCATCCGGCCAGATACGCGATCAGGGCCGCAAAGATCAGCGTTGCCAGCAGATCGAGTTGGGGTAGGCCGAATCGCTTCACCAGCCGCCGCAGCACGACGGCGAGGACGATGGTCGCAACGCTGATGATCAACGCGCGGTAGTTGAAGGCCTCGCCATGGAACAGGGTGAGGTAAGTACGGTTTATCACCGACTGTCGGGCATTGCCTTGGTCTTTCACTCCCAGCGCATTACCGAGTTGTCCCAGCGCGATCAGAACGGCCGCGGACAGCAGAAAGCCGAGTATCACGGATTCGGAGATGTACCGGGTCAGATCACCGAGCCTGAACACCGCAATCAAAATCTGGAAGGTGCCAACCAAAACGCCGAGCAGGAATAGCGCCTCGAACAGGACCGTCCGGTTCTCCGGGTCGATGAACGCCAGCGAACTGAACACCAGCAGCGATATGGCACTCGTCGGGCCATTGACCAGATGCGACGACGACTGGAAAACCGACGCGACGAAGGTCACCACGATCGCCGAGTAGACACCGAATTTGGGGTCGACGCCGGCCACCAACGCGTAGGTGATGCCCTGCGGCAGCGACACCGCAGCTACCGTGAGGCCGGCTATCACGTCGCGACGCGCTTTGTCCCTGTCGTAGTCCACGCTTTTTAGGCGTGCAGAAATGGACGCAGTGCTCATGGCGCCACTCCTCCTATCCCGGCTACGCCGGCATCATCGTCGTCGGCGCGGCTCATGGTGTCTTCGTCTTTCGCCGCGGGTGTGCAGACGCGACTCTGGCCGGAGCCGAGGAGACCACGTCGTAAATGCCGTTACTGCCGAAGAACTTCTCCTGCGCGTCGTACCAGCTCTTGGCGATCGCAGTGATGGGGAACAGATTGATCGGCGGCAACCGATCCACATGCTTGGCCAAGATTTCCGGCTTCAGCGGGCGGTAGCCGTACTGGGCGACGGTCTCTTGCGCCGCGTCGGTGTAGAGGTACTCCAGGTAAGACTTGGCGTAGGACGCCAGCTTTTTGTCCTTGAGGTTCGCATCGACCCAGGCGACCGCGGGCTCGGCGAGGATGCTGACTGGTGGGTAGACGATCTGGAATTCGTCTTTGTTCTCTGCGACTTCCCGCAGGGCTTCGTTTTCCCACGTCAGGTGTACGTCACCCACTTTCTCAGTCGCAAACGTGATCGCTGCGCCACGCGCGCCGGTGTCGGCAACTTTGACGTGGCTCAGCAGCGCTCTGACATAGTCCGTCGCCTCTTGTTCGCTGCCGCCGCGCGTCGTCACTGCACCCCAGGCCGCGAGCACACTCAGTTTCCCGTTACCCGAGGTGCGCGGATTGGGCGACACGATCTCTACGCCCTCTTTGACGAGATCAGGCCAGTCGTGGATTCCGAGTGGATTGTCTTTTTGGACAACGAACACAATCGTCGACGTATAAGGCACCGAATGATTCGGCAGACGCTTCTGCCAGTCCGCTGCTATCAGTCCGCGCTTCCGCAGTGCGTCAACGTCACTCGGCAAGGCCAGCGAAACGACGTCGGCTTTTTCGTGGCCTTTGATGACCTCCGCCGCCTGCCGTCCCGAACCACCATGCGACTGCTTGACCTCCACGGTGACGCCGGTCTGCCGCCGGAACTTCTCGACGAAGCTCTTGTCGAGGGCCAGGTACAGTTCCCGGGTCGGGTCATAGGAGACGTTGAGGATCTGGTTCGGCGAATTGTCGCGGTGCAGATTGTGGACGCCGATCAGGCCCGCCGCGACCACGATTGCCGCGACGCCGAGCACATTGATCCGAGATACCGGCAGTTTTCTGCGGCGCTTTTGCGGCTGCGCGGGCTCCGTCATTGCCGCCTCCTAGTGTCGGATTCGTGGGGGATTGTCCGGTCAGAGGCTGTGGACCGCCTTGGGAGCTAATCGTTCTCACCAGCCACGAGATTTGGAGCGTAGCCAGCGCGTCCCTGAAAGACAGCTGTGTAAATCAGCCTGATCCAAAGCGAAACGTCTTACGCCGGGCACGCGTTGATCACCGGCCACGTTTGCGCAGGCTATAACCGCCTGCGGGGCCAGCTACCTGGACCGTCGCCGCTCCGCAAGCTTTCGCACTGCCCGCAACTGCTGGTCGTCACGCCCCGGCGCCCACAACCCGATCAATACGGCACTGACCGCGACCAGGACACCGAGCACCAACAGCGACGAGTGCATGGCCTCGATGAACGCCATCTTGCTGACGTCGGACAGTCGGGCACCCGCCGGCCCCAGCCGTCGCGCAACCTCGAGCGCCTGGCCCAGCGAGGTCGACGCGGCGTCGCCCACCGGTTTCGGGAAGCCGGTCAGGTTGGGCGCCAGCGTTTTCGCGTATCGCCCAGCCAGCATCGATCCGGCTAGCGCGATGCCGAGGGCCGCACCGATTTCGCGGCTGGCGTCGTTGACCGCCGAGGCGACCCCCTGCTTGTCGTCAGGAGCGGTCGTCATGATCACCGACGTCGTCGGCGCGGTACACAATCCGATACCGACGCTCATCACCAGCATCGGCCAGGCTGCCCGCCAATACGGCGAACCCAGTCTGATGCCGAGCAGACAAAGCGCCCCGGTGGCGATCAACAGCAATCCGGTGACGACCACTGTCCGCAGGCCGAGGCGCGGGAGGTACCACGACGACAGCACCGACAGCACCAGCATTGGGCCCATGATCGGGCTGAGCGCCAGCGCCGTCTTGTTCGGGCTGTAGCCGAGGATCAGCTGCATGTACTGCATGAGCAGGAACAGGTAGCCGAACATCGACAGGAAGAACACCGTGATGGTGGCCGCGCCGGTGGCAAAGGCCGGAACCGCGAACAGCCGCACATCCAACAACGGATGATGCTGCCGGACTTCGACGAAGCCGAAAGCCAGCCCCAGTAGCAGCCCGATTCCGATGCTGGTCAGCACCAGTGGATGAGTCCACCCGCGCGCCGGTGCCTCCAGGATTCCGAAAACTAGTGTCGCCACGGCGGCGCCGATGACTACTGCGCCGCGCCAATCCAGCGGGTGCGTGTCAGCCTCGCGCGAACTCGCGATACTCAGGGTGAGGATCAAGGTGGTCAGCGCCGCGCCTGCGAATGCCCAGAAGATCGAGTGCCAGGACCAGAAGTTCAGCAGGGCACCAGATCCGAGCATCCCGATGACGGCGCCTGATCCGGCCACCCCGGCCCAGATACCGACTGCCTTGTTGCGCTGATCTTTCGGGTAAGCCGCGGTGATCAATGACAGCGTCGCGGGCATGATCAGCGCCGCGCCCGCACCGGCAACGCCGCGGGAGATGATCACGATCATCGGGTCGGACAGCACGGCCGCCACCAGCGACGCCGCGCCGAAGATGGCCAGGCCGACCAGCATCGCGCCGCGCCGGCCGTAGCGGTCACCAAGCGCACCGGCCGGGAGCAGCAGGCAGGCCAGCACCAGGGTGTAGCTGTCCACGATCCAGGTAAGCTGCGTCTGAGTGGCCGAGGTGGCGATGGCAATGTCGGGCAACGCGGTGTTCAGCGCCACCATCGAGGAGATCACCAGCAGCACGCCGAAGCACGCGACGGTGAGCAGCCAGAGGCGGGCGCGCGACGACAGGTCGGCCAACGCGAAGTCGCCGCCTGGATGCGGGTGGATCGATGCCTCGACCAAATGAATGTCCTTCACGCCCGACGGATCCCCCAAAAGGCTGTCTAGTAACGAGACTAGCAGTCTCGTTACTTCGGGCTTGCCGAGTCAGGCCGGGACGGGGCCGACCGGCCGTTGACATCGACGGAGATGGGCGGTCCGACTGTCGCGACACGGAGCAATAAACTAAGCCGCGGCCTCGGACGATGCCGCGGAATCACTCTGGACATCCCTGTTGTTGAGGCCGCTACGCGAGCAATGTGGAATGAGTGAAATCCGGCTATCGTGCGCGCAATCCGAGGAAGCTCCCAGTATCAGAAACGGCATCGTTGCCACACGCCACGTCGTTAACGAAGGGGCAGAAATGAGCACACATCTGGACGGCAACGAATTCCGAACCCATAAAGCCGGCAGTGTCATCGCAGGCGTGCAGGGTGCTCTGCCCCAGCATCGCTATGAGCAAAGCGAGATCACTGACATGCTCGCCGGGCTGCCCGCGTTCCAAGATCACGTCTCGCTACTGCGCAAGTTCCACGCGAGTTCCAAAGTCAAGAGCCGCTACCTGGTTCAGCCGCTCGAGCAGTACCCCTTGCTGACTGACTTCGGCACGGCGAACGACATCTGGATTGACAATGCCGTCGCGCTTGGTTGCGCCGCAATGTCCTCCGCGCTCGATGAAGCCGGGTTGCGCGCCGAGGACGTCGACGTGGTGATGTCGACGACGGTGACCGGGCTCGCGGTGCCTTCGCTGGAGGCCCGCATCGCCACGCGACTGGGCCTTCGGCCCGACGTCCGACGGATTCCGATGTTCGGCCTCGGCTGCGTCGCCGGTGCGGCCGGGGTCGGTCGGCTCAACGACTATCTCCGCGGTGCGCCCGACGACGTCGCGGTGCTGTTGTCCGTCGAATTGTGCTCGCTCACCTTCCCGGCGATGACGCCCTCGTTGGCTTCCCTGGTCGGCACGTCGCTGTTCGGTGACGGCGCCGCCGCGGTTGTCGCAGTCGGGGAACGCCGAGCCGAGCAGATCGGCGCCCGCGGCCCGGAGGTGCTTGGATCTCGCAGCCACCTCTACCCCGACTCGCAGGACACCATGGGCTGGAAGATCGGCTCCCACGGATTCGGGCTGATCCTGTCCCCGAATGTGGCCAACGTCGTCGAACAGTATTTGGCCGACGACGTCTCGGGGTTGCTGGCCACCTACGGCGTGAACGTCTCGGATATCGGTGCATGGGTGAGTCATCCGGGCGGCCCGAAGGTCATCGAGGCGATCGTGTCGTCGCTCGAATTGGCCGAGGACGCACTGGAATTGACGTGGCGCTCATTGAGCGAGGTCGGAAACCTGTCGTCGTCGTCGGTGCTGCACGTCTTCCGCGACACGATTGCCAAGCAGCCGCCGGCCGGCAGTCCGGGCATCATGCTGGCGATGGGGCCCGGCTTCTGCTCCGAGCTCGTCATGCTGCGCTGGCGGTGACCCCGTTGCTGGTGGTTGGCGGCGGACCAGCCGGCCCGGTCAGACCTGATTGAACCCGCCGTCGGCGGTGACGGTCGAACCGGTGGTGAAGCTGGATAGGTCGCTGGCCAGAAACACTGCGGCATTGGCAATTTCGACGGACTCGGCGAAGCGCCCCAAGGGAATGGTCGAGATGCGGGCGGCACGGAACTCTTCGACCGAGGAGCTGGGGTTGGTTTGGGTCGCCAGGTTGTCGCTTCCCGGTGTCGCGGTCGAGCCGGCGACCAGGACGTTGACCCGAATGCCGCGGTCGGCGAGTTCGTTGGCCCAGCCACGCGCCAGCGATCGCACGGCGGCTTTGGAAGCGGCATAGATACTCAGCCCTGGGCGTCCGCGGTCGGCGGTGGTGGATCCGAGCAGGATGATGGAGGCGCCGTTATTGAGCAACGGCAACGCTTTCTGCACTGTGTAGACCACACCTTTGATGTTGGTGGTCAGCAATGTGTCGAGGTCGTCGTCGCTGATCTCACCGAGTCGGGCCACCCTCGTCGAACCGGCGTTGGCCACCACGACGTCGAGGCCTCTACCGGCCGCGGCGACCTCGGTGTAGAGCCGGTCGAGATCTGCGGGTTTTCCTACGTCGCCGGGCACCGGGACTGCGCGAGGCCCCAATTGCGCGGCGGCAGAACTCAGTTCCGCTTGCCTTCGGCCGGTAATGAAGACCCGTTCGGCACCTTCGGCGATGAACCGCTCAGCGGTGGCCAATCCGATGCCGGAATTGGCCCCGGTCACGACTGCGGTCTTGTCCTCGAGTAAGCCCATCGGCTCTACTTCCGCTCCAAGTCAGGCGACGAGTGGTTTTGGAGTGTCGACAATCGAATAGTCGCTGGCATCGCCGGAGATGACGCGGCTGCGCTCTCCGTGGACACTGACCGGAATGTCGCCGGCGAGCGTGATGCGGTGTACCGCGCGGCGTTGATTGCCGAAATCGGAGACGGCGTAGTGCTGGGTCGCACGGTTGTCCCAGATGGCGACGTCGCCGAGTTCCCAGTTCCACCGAATGGTGTTCTCCAGCCAGGTGATCCGATCCTGGAAGATCCGGTACAACGACTGGAACTCGGCGCCGTTGAGCCCGACGAAGGACTTGGCGAACGAGCCGAGCAGCAACGACTTCTCGCCCGACTCCGGGTGCACCCGGATTACCGGATGCTGGGTCTCGTAGTGCGTCGAGTGGAATTGAGACGCGTACTTCAACATCGCTTCGGGGTCGGCTTCCGCCGCCGCCAGCTTGGCCGGATCGATCTGGGCATAGTCGAAGGCATTGTTGTGCACGGCCCACAGGTTTTCGGCGAGCTCCTTGAGGGGCTGGGGAAGCTGGTGGTAGGCCGCGACAGTGGAGGCCCACGTGGTAGTGCCGCCATAAGGCGGCAACTCGACCGCACGCAGGATCGACGCTTTCGGCGGCCGGTCGACGAACGTGACATCGGTGTGCCACTGGTTGGCACCGCCGCCGGCGATGGATTCCAGCCGCATCACCCGGCTGTCCTCGAACTTCAGCGTCGGATGCGGCGTGGTGGGTACGCCCAGGCTTTCGGCAAAGGCGTAGTGGGAGTCGTCGTCGAGGTGGTCCTGCCCGCGGAAGAAGATCACTTTGTGAGTGACCAGCGCCTGATTGATTGCCGCCGCCGTCTCGGTATCGACCGCACCCAGACGAAGTCCGTCGACGCGTGCCCCGATGTTTTCACCCAACTGCACCACGCGTAGGTCACTGCTCATCCCTGCTCCTTCGTCGACATATTCGGTGTAGGCGGCTGACTACACCGGCCATTGTCGGTTACTGTACACAGATGGCTACACGGGAGGCAACTGTTTCGACCACGGCGAAGCCAATTGGCAAGGACGAGGTCAGGGCAGCCGTCCTGCAAGCGGCCAGCCAGTTGTTTGCCGAGAAGGGCCCCGCCGCGACGTCGATCCGGGAGGTTGCCGCCCGAGCCGGCGTCAACCACGGACTCCTTCATCGTCACTTCGGCAGCAAGCGCCAACTCCTGGCGGCGACACTGCAGCATCTCGCTGACACCGCCGCCGCGCTTCGCGCATCCGGCGCTTCGCAGTCGCAGCTGGAAACGGCCTACGAATTCCAGGCGCGCGTCATGGTTCGCTCGACCCTCGACGGCTTTCCGGTAGAAGAACTGCAGCAACGCTTCCCGGGCATGGAGGCGTTTCTGGAGCAGGTACGAACCGATCACAGCGATGATCGGACGGCGCGACTGCTGGCTGCGCACGGCATGGCCCTTCAGGTTGGGTGGGGCCTGCTGGGATCAACCCTGCGGGTTGCGTTCGGGCTGCAGGATCTCGATGACACCGAGATTCGCGCCGCGGTCGCCGAGCAGATCGCCAAAATCGTTGCCGCCGAATAGCACGATCGCGGACAGACCACTCTGTCTAGTCATGCTATTTTGGCTGTCATGCCGAGCGGGAAAGACAGGGTAGCCACTGCCCTCGCTGATGAGGCCGGATCCGCTCGACCGGCCGATCGCCTGCTCGCCGCGGCAACGGACCTGTTCGGTAAGCATGGGATCCGAGCCGTCGGTATCGACCGCATCCTGCGTGAAGCGGACTGCGCAAAGGCCAGTCTCTACAGTTGCTTTGGCTCCAAAGACGCACTGGTGATCGCGTACCTGACCGAACTGGACGTGGCCGACCGGAACCGATTCGCGCAGGCGATCGAGAGCGTCACCGATCCGGTCGCACGAGTGCTGATGTTTTTCGATCTGGCGCATTCCAAGGGCCTACGACACGACTATCCCGGGTGCCTCTATTCCAGCGCCGCGTCCGAATTCCCCGGCGTGCGTTTCGGACCCATCGACGAGCACCGCCGGTGGGTCCGGGCCACATTGAGCGGTCTGCTCAAAACGGCGGGCGTGCGGCGACCCGCGTCATTGGCTCGCCAGATCCAGCTGCTGTATGACGGCGCGTTGGTGGCGTCCAAAGTCGAACAGTCGGTGGAGCCGATTCGATTCGGGCGCGGCCTCGCCGAAGACGCCATCGTCAGAGCCCGGTCCGCCTGACGCCGAATGATTCGTTCGAATCACCGCGATTCGATGGCCCGCGACGCTCACCGTTCGCGCGATCCGGTGAGTCAAGCGTTCGAAACCCCACCCGGACTGGCGTTGTGGGATCACTGAATGCACTGGTAAAGCGTGGTTGTCCGCGGATAGTGCTGGCTTCCCGGTACGAACGGCCTACGGGGACACCCGCGACTGAGGCGTCACCGGACCAAAATCGGCGGCATAGACAGAGTGGTCTGTCTATGCCACGGTGTGTGCAGTCCCCGAACATCAAGGAGCCAGCATTCATGACAACCTTTTCTGGCCGCGCACTCACGATCGATGCCGCCGGATTGGACAGGCTTTCGTGTAACGCGAAGGCAGACCCGGCTACCGGCAAGAGGACCCTCACAGCAAAAACGGTGTGCGAATCCAACTTTCGTAACCTCACCTATGTGCGCGACCTGGCGCCGATGCTGGTCGGCGAGCCACCGGCCCTTCTGGGCGACGACGCCGCGCCCAACCCGTCGGAAACCGTGCTGGCAGCGCTGGGTTCATGCATCGCGGTCGGCCTGCTGGCCAACGCCACACACCGGGGTGTCGCGCTGACCAAGATCGAGGTGAGCATGGAAGGCGACATCGATATCTCGGCGGTCTGGGGCGTCGGTGACACTCCCGACGACAAAGTCCCCGGGTTCACCGCGGTGCGCAGTCAGGTGGTACTGGCCGGCCACGCCGACGCCGCCGTGCTGCAAGAAATCCACGACAACGCCATCCACTGGTCTCCCGTAGTGAACACGTTGCGCCGGCCGGCATCCGTCGATTCCACCTTGACCGTCGAATAACCCGACTCGAGGACAACGATGATCACCGAACTCCATCCCGCGGTGACCGGGACTAACGGCGCGACCCTGACGCCTGATGTTGTCCGGCAGATCGCCGAGAATGCAACGGATCTGGACCAAGGCGACCGTGACACACGCGGAAACCTGGGACTGCTGGCAGGTAGCGGTCTGCTCGGGTTGGGAGCGCCCGGCAATCACGGCCAGGCGCTTCCGAGGATGGCAGCGGTGATCGCCGAAGTCGCGGGTCACTGTCTGTCGACCGCGTTCTCGATGTGGGCGCATCGCATGACCGTCGAGTATCTGACCACGGCCGCGACACCGTGGTCGCTGGACACCGTCGCCACGCTGACCGCAACCGGGGCGTTAGGTGTAACGGGGATGGCCTCGGCCTTCAAGGACGCCGCCGGCTGCGGCTCCATCGAGTTGGCGGCGACCGCTACCGATGGCGGCTATCGGGTCAGTGGCACGTTGCGATGGGCCAGCAATCTGTATTCCGATTCGGTCATGGTGACGGCTGCGCAGACCAGCTCCGGTGAAAAGATGGTTGTCGCGCTACCGCTGGCCGCCGACGGCGTGACGATCGGTAGCCACTTCGACCTGCTCGCACTGGGTAGCACCGCATCGTCTTCGGTGACGCTCGATGACGTTTACCTCAGCGAGGAGCAGATCCTCAGCCGCGACATCGACTCGTTTCTGACTGGCGTTCGTCCGACGTTTCTGGTGCTGCAGTCGGCGATGTGCGTCGGGCTGGCCCGCCGATGCCTGAACGAGGTGGGGCACAGTCTTGCCGGGGTCAACTCGGCATTTGCGGTCGAATTCGACTCGCTGACAACTGAACTGGCCGCGACCGAATCACAGGTGGCTGCGTTCGCCGCCGCCGTTGGCGGTCCGACGACGCCGGCAAAGCATGAATTGCTGACGCTGAGACTGGCCGCCGCCGACACGGTCAGCGCGGCAGCCGCTTTGGAAATCCGGACCGCCGGCGGCAAGGGCTACGCGCGCCGCACCGACGCAAGCCGCCGTTTCCGGGAGGCCGCGTTCATACCGGTGCAATCGCCGTCGGAAGCCCAGCTCCGCTGGGAACTGCGCACCGGCCGCTGAACACCCGACTTTCACTGGGAGACCATCGTGTCCGTACCAACGCTCACCGACAACGGCGCCGAACCGCTGACCGCTCCGGCCCACTCGTCAGCCAGTCGCGATCCGCTCGAACTCTTCACGATCAGCGAGATGACCACCCGGGTCGCCGAGACCGCCGTCGAAAAGGCCGCGCACCCTTTGAGTTTCCTGGTCCGATCGCTGGTCGGCGGGGCGATGGTGTCATTCGGGGTGTTGCTCTCCCTGGTTGTCAGCACCGGGGTTTCGTCACCAGGCATCGCGAGCCTGCTGATGGGTCTGGCATTCGGGATGTCGTTCGCACTGATCTTGGTGTCGGGCATGTCGTTGATCACCGCCGATATGGCGGCCGGGGCCATCGCGATTCTCCAGCGCCGGATGTCGCTCCTCGGCTATCTCCGGCTCCTACTGATCGGCCTGATCGGAAACTGCGTCGGCGCTTTGACTTTCGTTGCCGTGTGCGCCGCGGCCGGTGGTCCTTACCTGGGCGCGTTCGCGCAACGCGCCGCGATCGTAGCGACCGCGAAAACCTCGCAGCCCACACCGACCGCCATCCTGCTGGCCGTGGTGTGCACCTGGTTCCTGCAGACATCGATGTGCCTGTTCTTCAAAGCCCGAACGGACATCGCGCGAATGGGATTCGCCTTCTATGGCCCTTTCGCGTTCGTCATCGGCGCAACCCAGCACGTGATCGCCAACATCGGTTTCCTCGGATTGCCCCTACTGCTGTCGGCATTTCATCCCGAAGCCCCGCACACGGCGCTGACGTGGGGCGTGGGCGCGCACGGACTGCTCACCAATATTGCGATCATCACCGTGGGCAACCTGATCGGCGGCACGCTGTTTGTCGCGGTGCCGTTCCAGCTCGTCACCACACTGCAGGAGAATGGGCGGTAGTACCGAAGATGTCGCTCTGTGACCTGACCGTGGCCGCGACGTGCCCGTTGCTCGGCTACCTTTACCACTCGGCTGATCGACAGCACACCTGACGGCACAGGTTGAGAAGTGATGACGGGCAAGGAGTTTTATGGACTTCGAGGGTGACCATGCCCGCGAACTCATGTCGCTGGCTCACCGAGCTGTGCGAAGCGATGACATCGACAAGGGCTCGCTGTGCACGGCCGCGATCCGGGTCATCGACAACCCGCCTCGAGACGGCATCCTGCGCAGCCTGGCTGACCATGTCTGCCAAGCCGTCTTCGACTGGGCTTGCTTCGATGGCTCCACCGCCCGATTGGAGGGCGTCGTGCAGGGCTACCAGGCGGCCGCACGTGCGCTGCAGGCACTGCAGGTGGAAGAAAGACTCAACAAGCTGCGCCACTGACGCAGATCCGTTGCTGATCAGAGGTATTCGCGCAGAAACGTGATCAGCGGCGGGTTGACCTCGTCGGCGTGCGTCAGACTCGGCGTATGTCCGGCACCCGGCACCACGACCAGGTCAACGGCGTTAGGTAGGGCGTCTCGCAGCAGTTGCCCGAACTGCAACGGCACGGGCTGGTCGGCTTCACCATGCACGACCAAGGCCGGTTGGGTGATTTCGCCGAGCCGGGCAGTGATGTCGTCGACGCCCATCAGCACGCTGACCGCATCGGCCAGTCGGTCATTGGGCTGCTGACGCCACGAACGAAGCCAATCGTCGTGAAGGTCGGGGTCGCCGAGCAGCATGTCGAGAAAACCCGCTGGGACCGCGTCCGGGCCACCGGTACGGAATCCATCACTGATGCCACGCATCTGAGCCAAAGCCTCCGGTGGCCAAGCCACGGCCGCGGTGTCGATCAATACCAGCGCCGTGACCCGGCCAGGAGCGAGCAGGGCGGCCCGCAGCGACACGAACCCACCCTGCGAATGCCCGACCAATGCCGCTCGGTCGATGCCCAGATGGTCCATCAGAGCCAGCAGATCGGTGGCCGAATCCCAGTAGGTGTACAGGCCGTGGTCGTCTTCGGTGTGCCCGTGTAGACGTTGATCCCATAGCACGCAACGGAACCGGGCGCGCAGAGCCTCGATCTGCGGTGCCCACATCCAGCGGTTCATCAGGTTGCCGTGACTGAAGACGACGACTGGTTTGTCTCCGCCGCCGTCCTCGAAGAACAACCGTTGACCGTTGACCGGTGCAAATGGCATGCGGCCTATCCTGTCACCCCAGAGTGGCTGTCAAGTAGCCAGATCCACTGCCGAAGGACGCCAGCTCGTCGTTGGGTACCTCGAAACCATTGGCGACATAAGCCTGTTCGGTAGTCCTGATGTCCGTTCGCCAACCGTGCGCTGCCAGATAGTCGGCGGCAGGGTTGCGGTCGCCGGTGTAGAACAGCTCGGCCAGGTTGATGTTCGAGCCGATCCGCTGAGCGCGCTCGGTGAGTCGCTCGGCCCAGTCGGCCGGAGCATCCCGCATGTCCATGTGCTCGGTGGCGACCCGGCTACCAGGGGCGGACAGGGCCGCGATGTTGTCGAACAGGCGGTCTTGGGCCTCTGGCGGCAGGTACACCAGCAGGCCTTCGGCGCTCCAGGCCGTCGGTTGCCGGGGGTCGAATCCGGCGTCGACAAGTGCCGCCGGCCAGTCGTCGCGCAAATCGACCGCGACCGTGGTCCGTTGAGCCGTCGGCTCGGCACCGAGGTCGGCAAGCGTTTCTGTTTTGAACGCGATGACCTCGGGCTGATCAATTTCGAAGACGTTGGTGCCGCTGGGCCACGGCAGGCGGTAGGCCCGGGTGTCCAAGCCGGACGCGAGGATCACCGCCTGGCGGATCCCCGCCCCGGTCGCCTGGACGAAGAAGTCGTCGAAGAATCGGGTGCGCACGGTGATTTGCTCATTCATAGCGCGGCGTTTCAGCAGTGAATCGTCACTGTGCCCGATCTCTCCGTCGATGAGCTTCACGAAAGTGTCGATGCCCACCGCACGGACCAGCGGGTCCGCCCACGGGTCGTTCAACAGCGCATCGGGATGTTGGGAAGCCATGGCGCGCGATGCGGCGACTGCGGTTGCGGTCGCGCCGACGCTGGACGCCAGATCCCACGTGTCCTTGTCCGTACGAGCCATCGTGGGCGCCTTTCTTGCGTGTGCGATTTAATTAGCTTGATTAACTATATCATGCGGATACGGGCGCCGAGCAGCTAGCCGAGCTTGGCGTACTCCGCATGCAGGGCGTCGAGGCGGCGCAGCGTCTCGTCACGCGGCTGAGTCGGCAACTCGACGGTGACGTGCCCGATGCCGAGATCGCGGTAGCCCGCCAAAACCTCGGCGGTCACCTTCCCGATGTGAGACGCAATCACCGGCACGTTGAAACCGGCGACCTCGCGCAGGCCGGCGAGGTCACCAGCGAGCGCATCGGCAGAAGGACTCAGGGAAAGCCAGCCCGCATCGAGGCTGGCGATGCGGGGAAAGTTCGCCGGGCCACCGCCGATGTACACCGGTGGATGCGGTTTGGTCACCGGCTTGGGCCAGCTGTAGATGGGATCGAAGTCGACGTACTTGCCGTGGAATTCGGCCTCGTCCTCGGTCCAGATCTCGATCATGGCGCGCAGCCGCTCGTCCATGACTCGACCCCGCACCCGCGGGTCCACACCGTGGTTGGCAATCTCCTCACGCAACCAGCCCACGCCGACACCGAACAGGAAGCGCCCGCGTGACACCAGGTCCAGCGAGGCGACCTCTTTGGCCGTCAGAATCGGGTCACGTTGGGTGACCAACGAGATCCCGGTGCCCAGAAGCAGTGAGTCGGTCGCTACCGCGGCGGCGGTCAACGACACAAACGGATCCAGCGTCCGGTAGTACTGCGGTGGAATCGGGCCGCCCATCGGGTAGGGCGTCTTCGCGTCGACCGGGATGTGGGAATGCTCGGTCGCCCACAGCGAGCCGAACCCTCGAGTCTCGAGTGCCACTGCCAGGTCGACCGGACCAATACCGGTGTCATTGAGAAATGTGAATACACCTAGACGCATCGACGCTTCCTTCCGCACCCGACAGGATTACCCGCTGAATGATCCGACATGGAGCAAGCGCCGCCGAATTCCGACAGCGCGGACCACTGCAACTGTGCCGACGCGCGGCGTTATTCCGTAGGCTGCGGGCTGTGGCGATTCGCGATCATGGCGGTGTCGGAGATGCGCCTTCCGTGCCGCCGCCGCTGCGCCCGCTGACCATCACCGCGCAGCCGTCGGCAGCAGAGCAGGCCCGCACTATCGCGGCCGCCGCTAATGCGGCGACGCTGGCCACCTTGACCGCCGACGGCGATCCGTGGGCGTCGCTGGTCGCATACGGACTCGTGGGCGGCGCGCCGGTGCTGTGTGTGTCGAATCTTGCCGAGCACGGCCGCAATCTGGCCAACGACCCCCGCGCCAGCCTGTCGATCGTGACGGCAAGCAGTGACACCGACCCGCTGGCAACAAGCAGGATCACGCTGGCCGGCTTTGTCACACTGCCAACCGGTGCTGACCGGGATGCGGCGCGCGCGGCATATCTGAATGCGGTGCCGGCGGCGCGGTTCTACATCGAGTACAGCGACTTCACCCTGTGGGTGCTGCGGGTCAATCGGGTGCGTTGGGTGGGTGGTTACGGCCGGATGGACTCGGCAACCGCCGAGCAGTACCTCCGCGCCGAGCCGGATCCGGTAACGCCCGCTGCAGCCCGCGCGATCGCACACCTCAACGCCGATCACGCCGACGCGCTGGCGTCGATGGCGCGGGCTTTCGGCGGCTATCCCGATGCCGACACCGCGGTGTGTACCGGCATCGACCGCTATGGCCTGGACGTACGGGTGCATACCCCGCGCGGAGTTGCCTACACCCGCGTGGGCTTTCCGGAGCCGCTGCAATCTGCAGACCAATTACGCTCTGCCACAGCAGATTTGGCTCGCGCAGCGAGCGGCTAGGCGCCGGCGCTGTGGCGACCGTGCCCGACCAGTCGATAGATTGCCGCTCGAAGGAGCGGTTTGCGGCCGGCAATTCGTTCGTAGCTGCTTGTCGCCTGGCCCGTTCTCTTGGCTTGATACATCGCCAGGTCCGCGTCCCGGAGAATCTCCTCAGCGCTGCGGGTGTCGTCGGCGAGCACGGTGACCAGACCAATGCTGGCACTGATCCAGACGTAACGGATTGCGGCGGAGTTAGTTTGACGATTGACCGCAATCGGTTCTGCAAGTGCGCCGTGCAGGCGGTTGGCCAGATCGTCGATCTCTGCAGGTTCGACGGGCGCCGCCAACAGCGCGACGAACTCGTCGCCTCCGACACGTCCCACCACGTCATCAGAACGCAATGCATGATCGAGCCGCTGCGCCGCAATCTTGAGGACGGTATCTCCGGCGTGATGCCCCAATGCGTCATTGATCGCTTTGAAGTTGTCGAAGTCGATGAAAAGCACTGCACCCAAACGGTGCTGAGTTGCTCCGATGAGCCCGGCCATCAGTGCGAGCACCCGCGCGCGGTTGGGCAACCCGGTCAGCAGATCGTGGGTGGCTTGGTGCAAGAGCAGGCGGTGGGCGTTGTGGCGCTCGGTGATGTCGACGAACGAAACCAGCACTGAGGAACGGATCGGATCAGTGGGATCCAGCGCCGACCAGTTCACCGATACCCAGATCCGCCGGCCGTCGGAAAGCCGGTCGACGCCGTAGATCACGCCCTGGCGTGGGCTGGCGGTGAGCATTTCCAACGCGGGTTGTTGGTCGGGGCTCAGGAGGGCGCCGTCACCGTCATAGATCGGCACCGTCGCGAGCTTGGCGAACTCGACGACGTCGATTCCGAACTCCGGCACTCCCATGATCCGCAGTGCGGCTGGATTGATGGATTCCACTTCTCCGCCCGCGCTGATGACGACCACCCCTTCGTCGAGGGAGTGCACGACTGTCTGGAAATGCTGTTCTGCGCGCCGCAGCGCCGTTTGGTCGGCGCACAGCACCACATATCCCTCGCTCATCGGGGATACCGACACGCGCATGGTCAGAGCGGTACCGTCGGCGGAGCGGTGGGTGCCGTGTTGGACTCCCCCGGCGGCGACGATGCTCGCCGGCTCCAGGGTGGCCCCGACCACCTCGCTGATCGGAAGTCCAAATACACCCGCCGCCGACCTGCCGTAGATCACCTCGGCGGCCGGATTCCAGCTGATGACTTCGCCGTGGGCCGTGATGGCGACGATGGCGTCGCTGACGTGCGTCACCAGCGCCGCCTGAAAACGTAGACCGGCTTCGACGGCCTTTTGCGCGCTCAGATCCCGGAGGATCACTTTGTGCGCCGGCCTCCCTTCCCATCGGGTGCGAATACCAAGCGCCTCGACGATCAGGGTCGTTCCGTCCAACGGCAACACGGTGACTTCCAGCGCCGGAGTCGCGTCGCCCTCGTGCCTGCGCGCGGCGATGTAGTTGCGCACCGCAGTCTGCGAGTCCGGGTGCAGGAAATCTGAGACTCGGCGCCCTAACAGTTGATCGGCTGAGTGCGCCGCCAGACTGCGCACCAGGGCCTCATTGACGTAGACGAAGCGCCCGTCGGCGTGTACGCAGATTCCAACCGGACTGTGATCCAGTAGCCAGCGGTAGCGCTGTTCCTCGTGGGGCTCCGCCGACACGACTGAATCGCCGGTCGCGTCGGCGCTCGGTCCGGCAATTGGCTCCGCGCTGAGGTAATTCTGCATCCGCCAGCCTTCGATTAGCAGCTCGTAGCACTTGCTGCCCAGTTCTAGTTACGACGTTAAGGCAGGCAACCTCGCCGAATGCTCGTTTCAACAAATCAGCGGATATGTCGCACTGGGTCTTTAATTTACGCGCGCGCACAAGCGGCTTCGCTCTACCGATTGAACATGATCACCGGCCTAGTGGCGAAGCCGAACACAACCCCGTGGCCGAGGGCAAACACTGTTTTAGTAGGGCAAGAGCGGATTAACGCGCCTTGCCAGCTTCGCGCTGAGCCTTCTTTTTCGCATGCGTCGAGCAGCAACGCCCCATGTCGCAGTGGTACCGGTCGCTGCATTCATGCGAACAATAAACGGATGCGGCCGGCAACCACTCCGGGTTGGACAAGTCGTGCCAGCGGTTGTTCGGATCGAAGGTGTGGCCGCAATGCACGCAGGTCTTGATCTTGGCTTTGGTCTTGGCAGCCATGCCGGTCAGGGTACGCGTTTTGGCCGTAATTGGGTCTGATTTCACACCAGCGGCAAACAATCGACGTCGACGAAAATAACTGGGCTGAAAATAAAATGATGTGGCCTGCGCCGGCAAATTGATTAACTTTCTGTAACTAACTCAGCGGTCTCGATTTGTCGCATCACAGGTCGACAGCAGCGGTGCGGGTGCGGTTCGGGCGGGCGGCGTAGCTCCGATCGGAAGCGCTCCAGGAGGAATGAACTCGGTAGTCATGGCGTTCGGCCTGCGGTGGCGCACGCGAAGAAATCGCTTAACATCGCTCCGTCGAGCAATCAAGATCGGGAGGCACGGTGGTGAAGCTTCTCGGGCGTGCTTGGGTTCCGCTGGTCGTGCTCGTCGCACTGATCATCGGCGGCGTGGCAGTTGGCCGGCTCAACGGCGTTTTCCCCGGCCCTGGCTTGCCTAAGCCGGATCCGCGGGATGCGACTCCGCCGTACGCGGCCAAGACCGCCGTTTATGAAATCCTGGGGCCGCCCGGGACGACTGGTGTGGTCAATTGGATGGACGCGGAGTCGTTACCGCAGAAGGCCAGCTTCGCCACGTTGCCGTGGTCGAAGACGATCGTCGCCGAGATGCCCGGCATCTTCGCCTACGTCGTCGCCCAAGGTGACGGGCCCGTCATCGGTTGCCGGATCACCGTCGACGGCAAGCTGGTTGATCAACAGCAGGCCAACACGCGCGACGCGCAAGTTTCCTGCTTGGACAAATCCGCGTGACCGATAGAACCGATACGACCGACACCGACGAGATCCCGGTCGCACAGCGCGCCGAAGTCGAGCGCAGACCCCGACTGGCCCGCTCTATCCGCGTCCTGGCGCTGCCGATCGTCATCATCTGGGTGCTGCTCGCGGTCGGTGTCAACGTCTTCGTCCCACGGCTGGAGAAGGTCGCCGAGGAAGTCTCGGTGCCGCTGTCGCCTTCTGACGCGCCGTCGGTGACCGGGATGAAGCACATCGGGGAGAAGTTCAAGGAGTACGACTCCGACAACCTCGTGCTGGTGACCCTGGTCGGGGATAAACCGTTGGGCCAAGACGCCCACCGGTTCTACAACGACCTGGTCACCAAGCTGCAGCATGACCCGCATGTCGAGCACGCGCTGAATTTCTGGGGACAGCGATTCACGTCCTCGGGTGTCGAGAGCTATGACCACAAGGCCGCCTACGTTCAAGTCAACCTGCGCGGTGACCAGGGCGGGGCCGTCGGCGACAAGTCGGTTGCCGCGGTCCGCAAAATCGTCGCGGATTCCAAGCCGCCGCCGGGGGTGAAGGCTTACGTCGCCGGTCAGGGGGCCCTGACCGCGGACACCATCGTTGTCGGCGATGCCAGCCTGGCCAAGATGACGATCATCACGATCATCATCATCGCGATCATGCTGGCGTTCGTATACCGGTCGATAGGCACAGTGCTGCTGACGATGGTGATCCTGTTCGTCGGACTTGCCACCGGCCGAGGGGTGGTGGCGCTGCTGGGTGAAACCGGCATCATGGGCCTGTCGACATTCGCGGTCAACCTGCTGACGGCGCTGGCCATCGCGGCGGGTACCGACTACGCGATATTCATGGTCGGCCGCTACCAAGAGGGTCGCGAACGGGGCTTGGACCGCGAAGCCGCCTACTACGACACCTTCACCGGTGTGACCAAAGTGGTGTTGGGCTCGGGTCTGACGATCGTGGGAGCGCTGGCCTGTCTGCATTTCACTCGGCTGCCCTATTTCAGTTCGCTGGCATTTCCGTGCGCAGTAGGTCTGCTCGTAGTGGTGGCCGCCGGGGTGACGCTGACGCCGGCGCTGATCGCGTTCGCCAGCGGCTTCGGTCTTTTCGACCCCAAGCGCGAGTTCAACTACACCCGGTGGCGCCGTTTGGCGACGGCCATCGTGCGGTGGCCCGCGCCCATCCTGGCCATCTCGGTCATCCTGGCGATCGTCGGTGCCCTGGGCTTGATGGGCTTCACCCCGCGTTACAACGACCTGTACTACCTGCCGGAGAGCGCAGCCTCGGTGCAGGCGTACAACGCGGCCGACCAACACTTCACCCAGGCCCGGCTGAACCCGGACCTGCTGATGCTCGAATCCGACCACGATCTGCGAAACCCAACCGACATGCTGGTGCTCGACAAGGTTGCCGGCGCCATCTTCCGGGTGCCCGGTATCGAACGGGTGCAGAGCATCACCAGACCACTGGGCCCGCCAATCGAAGACGGATCCATTCCGTTCCAGCTCAGTGTGCAAAGCGCGCCGATCCGCGACAACCTCAATTACCTGAGGGCTCGCGTCGGTGACATCAAGAAGATCACCGGTTTCCTCGACACCCAGATCGCCCTGTTGGAACGCCAGTACACGGTGACCCAAAATCTCGCGAACGCCGCCGACGACAGCTCGAAAACCACCGGCGACACGGCGGCCATCACGGACGAGATCCGGGACCACATCGCCGATTTCGACGACTTCTGGAGACCGATTCGCAGTTACTTCTATTGGGACAAGCACTGCTACGACATCCCGATCTGCTTCTCGCTGCGAAGCCTGTTCGACGCCCTGGACGGGTTCGACCAGCTCGCCGAGCAGTTCCACAAACTTACGAAAGACCTCGGCGACACCGCTAGAGCCACCCACGAACTGCTGGCCATTATTCCCGCCAATATCGCCACCACGAAGGCGATCCGGGATACCACGCTGACCATCTACAGCTCGTTCGACAGCCTGATCGATCAGTTCGACCGGCTGACCGACACCAACGCCGTGATGGGCAAATCATTCAACAACTCTCGGGTGGAGAGCCTGTTCTACCTGCCGCCTGAGATTTTCCAGAACCCGGACTTCCAGTTTGGGCTCAGCTTGATGGTGTCGCCGGACGGCAAAGCCGCTCGCTTCATCATCACCCACGCCGTGGATCCGGCGACGACGAAGGGGATCGCGTCCGTCGATCAAGAACGCCAAGCGGCCAAGGAGGCACTGAAACTCACCTCGCTGGAAAACGCCGACATCTATCTCGGCGGTACGGCTGCGACGTTCTACGACATCGCCAACGGTGCCAAGTACGACCTGATGATCGCGGCGGTGGCCTCGATCGTGCTCATCTTCATCATCATGGTGATCGTCACCCGCGCCCTTGTCGCTGCCGGCGTCATCGTCGGCACGATCGTGATGTCGTTGGGGGCCGCCTTTGGGTTCTCCACACTGATCTGGCAGCACCTCGGTAACTTCCAGTTGCACTGGGTGGCAACCGAATTCGCCTTGATCGTGCTGTTGGCAGTGGGATCGGATTACAACCTGATGTTGGTGTCGCGGATCGAGGAGGAAATCGGAGCCGGCCTGAAAACAGGACTCATCCGCGGCATGGGTGTCACCGGCCCGGTGGTGACGGCCGCCGGTGTGGTGTTCGCCGTCACCATGGGCACGATGATCACCAGCGATCTGCGGGCGATCGGCCAATTCGGCACCACGATCGGGATCGGCCTGCTGTTCGACACCTTCGTCGTCCGATCACTCATCACCCCGTCGATCATGACGGTGATGGGACGCTGGTTCTGGTGGCCGAAGCGGGTACGCGTCCGCCCGGCCAGCCAAATGCTTCGCTCCGTCGGGCCCCGCCCGCTGGTTCGCGCTCTGTTGTACCAGCCGCGGCAGACAGTTCCGGCCGACTCGCAGACCTAGCAGGCAGGCGCCCGCCGATTGTGAATTGGGGCAGCCGAGATTTGTCGTACCCCGCTGCGATGATGAGGTCATGTCGTTGATCGCATCGCTTCCCGCGGTGGTGAGCCCTGCTGAGCGTCTTGAGGTGTTGTTCGAGGAGTTGGCGGAGTTGGCCGGTCAGCGCAACGCGATTGATGGGCGCATCGTGGAGATCGTCGCCGAGCTGGATCGCGACGAGCTCTGCGGCGCCACGGGCGCCCGGTCGGTCGCGGCGTTGGTGGCCTGGAAGCTGGGCTTGTCAGCGGCCAACGCCCACACCATCACCACCGTCGCGGGCCGGCTTCAGGAGTTTCCGCG
>JAVHWH010000178.1:0-6856 GCA_032159915.1 Mycobacterium sp. | reverse complement strand
AACAGTGCGACGTACTGTTCGCCGACTGCCGACTGGCTGTGGACTTCGGCATCGAGGTCCGACGGAATGTCGATCCCCGACTTGAGCGAGAGCACGGCCTCGACGCCTGTCTCGGTTACCCGGACTTGATCTACCCGGCCCACTTCGGTGCCGCGGTACGTGACATTTCCACCGGCATACAGACCTCCCGACTGAGGCAACTGCATGGTCACCGTGTAGCGCCCGAATCCGGGAATCAAGTTCGACACCTTGACGTACCCGAAGACGGTCACGGCCACGGCAATCAGCGAAACCACCGCGAAGGCAGCGAGTTTGATCACGACGCGCCTCTGCAAGTGCATGCTAGGGCCCTTGATTCGATTGATACGGAAACGTCAGCGGGTTGACCGAGGTATACGGGCTGGGCTGCTGGCCGATCGTGCGCCCCCACTGCATCTCCAGCTCGGTCAATTTCCCCTCGAATCGGGTCCCGGTGAGAAATGCCGAGTCGAGGCGACTCAGCGTCAGATCGAGGACCAGGGTCAGATTGGCGAAGTCACCCCGGAACCAATTGGGGATCGTCTCCTTGTTCCATGGGAACGTGGTCAGAAAGCTCAGTGACCGGGTGAGCGACGGGCCCGCATCGGCCAATGACTTCAGCACCGGTCCGAGGTCCTTCAACTCCTGTATCAGTGATTCTTTGGTCTGATCGACCGTGTCCGCGGTCAGGGCGCTGAACTTCCCGAGCTTGTCCAGCACTTCGACCAAGTTCTCGCGCTGCTCCTTGAGCACCGCCAGGGCCTCGGGAAAGGTCTTAAGAGCCCGGTCGAGAACGGGCCGCTGATCGGAGAATTGGGCGACGAGATCGTTGACGCTCTCGGTGGCCTTGATGATGTCATCGCTCTGCGCACTGAGTCGGCCCATGAACTGGTCCAACTGATCGATGAGGCTGCGCAGGTCGTTCTCCCGGCCGGCGAACGCGGTGCTGAACGCCCTGGTGATGTCCTGAACCTGGCCGATACCACCGCCGTTGAGCACCAGCGACAAGGCCGCCAGCGTCTGCTCAGTAGTCGGGTAGCTGCCCGCCGCCGACAACGGAATCAGCGACCCGTTGCGCAGCTTGCCTTCCGGTGGCACACCCGTCGGCGGGGCCAGCTCCACGTGTAGCGAGCCCAGCAGGCTGGTCTGGCCGATCGTGGCGACCGCGTTGGCGGGCAGATCCACGCCGCCTTCGATCCGCATGGTGAGCAGCGAGTGCCAACCTTGGCGCTCGATCTTGACCACGTTGCCAACCGTCACGTCACCCACCCGGACGCGAGAGTTCTGCTGAATGTTGGTGACGTCGGGCAACTGTGCCGTGACCTCGAAGGACCCTGGACCACCGCCGGCAGTACCAGGCAGCGGCATGGAGTTGAGGCCACGCCACCCGCAGCCCGACAACGCCGGCGCGACGAGCAGCACCACCAGCCAGCCGATGACGCCGGTTCGGATCGATCGCCTCACGAGCCACCTTCCTGCGGAACCATCAACCCCGGCAGACCCTCGGCCGGATTCGTTGCAACCGCCTCGGCAGGCAGGGGCGGGTCATTCTGGTCTGGCGCGGGTGGCGGCGCCGCGGGTGTCGGGGCGATGTAGTCCGGCCGTAGTCGGTCCTCGCTGTAGGTGACCTCGTTGGGACGGGCCTGTGTCCCCACGAACAGGTTCTCGCCGAGCGGCGGAAAGTTCAACTGACGGTTCTTGATGATCGGTGCCAAGTACTGCACGCAGAGCTTGGCGGATTGTTCGGCATTGAGCCGTGCCGCAGCTTGTATTGCGCCGCACAAGAAGGTGATCGGGCTGGCGAAGTTGTTGAGCATCAGAGCACCGGACAGTGCGCCCTGGGCGGGCTGCCAGATGTTGTTGTAATTGTTCAGTGCCGTCGGAGCGACGTGCAGTGTCTGTTTGATGTCGTCAAGACTGTCGACCACGGCCTTCGATACGGAGGCCAGCTTGTCCGATGTGGTGCCGAGGGAATCACGGTTGTCCGCCACGAAACCCTGGACGTCACCGACCGCCACGTCGAGGTCCTTGATGGCGTTGCCCACGGCGTTCGGGTCCGCGGCCAACAGCGCGGTGACGGAGGCGACGTTTCGGTTCACCTGACGCATCAGATCGGTGCTGCCCTGCAGCGCCGAGACCAGGATCGAGAGGTTCTTCACTGTGCTGAAGATGTCGGTGCTGTGATCACCCAGCACCGAGATCGCCTGGGACAACTTGATGATGGTGTCCCGGATGTTGGCGCCCTCACCACGCAAATTGTCAGCCGCGGTGTTGATCAGAGAACCCAGCGGGGCCACCCCACCCGGCTCGGTGGGCTGCAACGCCTGGCTCAGCTTGTCGAGCTGTGCGCGGAAGTCGTCCCATTCCACCGGGACGGCGGTGCGCTCTTCGGGTATGACGGCGCCGTCGCTCATGGTGGGTCCGCTGGTGTACGCCGGTGTCAACTGAATCGCCCTGGACGTGACGAGCGCGGGAGACAGGATCGCGGCCTGCACGTCGGCGGGCACCTGAGATCGGCCGTCGTACCAGAAGGTGACCTTTGCGCGTCCCGGCTGTGGCTCGATCGTGTCGATCTTGCCTACGGGCACGCCAAGGATCTGTACCTCATCGCCGGCGAAAATACCGTTGCTGTTGTCGAAATATGCCGTGACGGTGATCTTGTCGGTGTGACCAAACTCGGGGATGACGGTCAGCCCGCCCGCAACCAGCAGCAGGACCAGGATTGCCGCCAGAGCCGTACGGAATCGGCGCAATACGGTCATGGCGTCGCTTCCGTCGGTGCCGGATCAGGCACGTAGCCGGCAGGGGGCCCCGGTGGTGGCCCACCGGGCGCTGGCTGCGGGAGTGGTGGGTCATAGGGGTAGCGGGGATCGCCGGGATTGCCGGTGATGGCATCTGGGAGAGTCAATTTGGGTTCACCACCCTGCCCGGTACGCGGAAAGGGCAACGGCAGTCCGGGAGTTCCTGGCTGGCCGACCTCGGGGTCGGTGCGCTCGGACGGTAGCAGCACGTTCGGGTCCAGTCCCAGGTCGGAGAACGCAGCGTCGACGAATGGCTGGATGAACTGGCCGGGCAACAGATTCGCGACATATGCCTTGAAGAACGGACCGGCGGATACCGCCTCGCCCAGCGAGGTGACATAGGAGTTGAGCATCTTGATGGAGGCCTGCACGCGCTCCTTGCGATTGTCCACGATGGTCAACACGCCATTGAGCTTGTCCAGCGCACCCCGGAGCTGTGCGCGATTGTCGGCGACCAGACCCGAGAGCTGTTGAGAGAGTGCAGAGATATTTGCCGACACCGTCTGCATCGCGGCACTCTCGTTCTGTAGTTCTGCCATCAAGGCATTCGTATTGGAAATCAAGTTCACGATCTGCTCGCTGCGTTCCGACAGCACCGCGGTCACCTTGTTGACGTTGGACAGCAGGGTGCGCAGCTGCGCGTCGCGCGCGTCGATCGCCTCCGAGAACCGGGCGACGCCTGAAACAGCCGCCCTGAGTTCGGGTGGTGTCTCGGCGAACGTGTCGGCCAGTGTGGACAGCGACTTCGACACCTGGTCGGTGTTCAAGCCGCTGATCGTGGCCGTGAGGTCGCCGAGCGCATCCGGCAGCTGGTAGGCGGGGGTTGTTCTGTCGAGCGGAATCGCACCCGACAATTCGCCGTCTCCGCGCGGCGTGACCTCCAGAATCTTGGTACCGAGCAGGCTCTTGGTCTTCACTGCCGCTTCG
Organism: Mycobacterium sp.; assembly: GCA_032159915.1. GTDB lineage: Bacteria > Actinomycetota > Actinomycetes > Mycobacteriales > Mycobacteriaceae > Mycobacterium. The sequence goes on along the minus strand of JAVHWH010000178.1, from coordinate 3,110 downwards.
GTCCGGTCGCCAAGTTGGATGTCCTTCGACACGTCGAACGTGATCAGCACACGGGGGCCGTCCAGCTTGATGCTCGACACCTGGCCGGCGCGAGCGCCGAAGACCTGAACGGCAGCACCCGAGCGCAGCCCGCCCGCCTCAGCGAGGTACGCGGTGTAGACCTGGCCACCCGAGAAGAACGGTAGTTTGTCGTACTGGGTTGCGCCCACCATGATCCCAACGGTCACAGCGCATCCGATCGCGCCGATGACGACGGGATTCCGTTCCGCAAAAGACTTCATAGCGGCGCGCACCTGCCCGTCGATTGACCCGCCAGCTTGACGAACACCGGCTGGCCACCCTTTCCATTGACCTTGAGCACCAGGTCACACAGATAGAAACTGAAGAAGTCGCCGTAGAGCCCCTGCCGACCTAGCTGCTGATATGCGTCCGGCAGTGTGTTGAGCAAGTCATCGAAGTACGCGTGGTCCGCCACGACGATCGAGGTGGCGCGGTCGGACTCGGCAATGGTGTTCCGCAGCGGTGGGCGCGCCTGTGACAACAGGTCGGCGACCGAGGCGGCACCGGAGTCTAGGTTGGCCAGTCCGCGGCTCACGTCAGTCCTGCGGTCGGCCAATCCCTTGACCAGCTCCGACAGCGAATCCACTGCAGTGCCGAACTTGTCGCTCTGATCGCCCAGCGAGGCAAGCACGTTGTTGAGGTTGACGATCACCTGGCCGATGAGGTCGTCGCGATCGGCCAGGGTGTTCGTCAGCGCCGACGTCTGCGCCAGAAACGACCCCACGGTGACGCCCTGTCCCTCGAATGCTGAGATCAGTTGACCCGTAAGCGCATTGACCTGTTGCGGATCCAAGGCGCGGAACAATGGCCGGAAGCCGCCGATGAGCGCGTCCAGATCGAGGGCCGGAGAGGTTCGGTTCAGCGGGATCGTCTGGCCGGGCTCGAGTCGTCTGATCGGACCGGCACCCTCCTCCAGGGCCATGAAGCGCCCGCCGATCAGATTGTCGTACCGGATCACCGCTTTCGTGCCCTCGGTCAGAACGACTGAATCGTCGACCGTGAATTCCACAACGGCGAACGAATTCTGTTTTACGGCAACCTTTTTGACTTTACCAACCTCTACCCCGGCGATGCGGACGAAGTTTCCCTCCTCCAGACCCGCCACGTTCGAGAACTCCGCGCTGTAGGACCTCTCCTCCTGAAACCTCACCTGCCCGAACACCGCATACAGCCCGAACAGGGTGAGAAGGCAGACCGTGACGAAGATGGTCAGCCGCCAGAGCGCACCGCCGAGGTTGTCCTTCACGGCTGCGCTCCCGGCACGTCTGGCGGAGCGGGCAACGGCGGAGCAGGCGGCGGCCCGGGTGGCGGCGGATAGAGCGGCGTCCCGTCAGGCCCGTATTCCGGCGCCCCGTACGGCGGCGCGCCCGGGTAGGGAACCGGCCCGATGGCCGGGGGGCCTTCGCCACGAATACTCGGCGCCTCGGGCACCGCCCGGGTGACCGGGAAGTAATTGACGTACCAGGGATGCCCGATGCCCGGATTGGGGCGGACGTCGAGCCCGGTGCCCCACCCGGTATCCGAAATCAGCTGGCGGACAGGATAGTTCTTGCTGGGATCGGGAAGCGATCCGCAACCCGGTTTTCCTCCCGGGCCGCCCTTCGCCGCGACGACCGGCAGGTTCTCCGGGTACTTGTACCCGTCATCGCCAAGTAGGAAGGTCGCGTCGAGAACGCCCGACCTGCCATCACCTGCGCCCAGTGCATCACGCCCGCCGTTGTCGAGGAACCAGGTGGCACCAAGGAGCATGCAGGTGTAGGACGGGCTGTACTTCATCAGGAGATTGGTGGTGGGTTCGAGCACGTTGACGGCTCGAATCAGGTCACTCTGACTGGGCTGGATGAGTTTCGTCCCCGCCTGCGCGAAACCGATCACGTTGAGCAGCAGTGCGTCGAGATCAGCCGCGTGACTCGTGACGGTGGCACTGGTCGTAGTGACCGCCGACAGCGTCTTGAGGATGTCCTGGGCCGCCCCACCATATGCGCGGCTGAATCCGCTCAGCGAGCGTAGGTCTTGGCGCACCGTATCCATGCGCGGATTGACCGCCAGCAGAACTTCATTGGCGTCGGTGGTGGCCGCGCCGATGGCATCGCCCTGGCCCCGGACTCCCTCTGCCAGCGCGGTGAGCGTGGCGTTGAGCTTGGCAGGATCGACCTGCGTGAGGACTTGGAGCAGGTTCTGGAAGACGGTGTTGACCTCGGTGCTCACATTGCGCGAATGCAGCACCGCCCCAGCGGCCAGGCGCTTGGCCTGCGGACGTTCCGGATAGATCAGGTCGACGTACTTGGCCCCGAAGACCGTGGTGGCCCTGATCTGGGCGCCGGTGTTGGCGGGGAGATTGTTGATCTCATCGGAGTCGATCTCCAATTGCAGCTTCACCGATTCGGTCCCCTCGCTCAAGGAGCGGACCTGGCCCACCTGCACCCCGCGGAACCTGACCTTGCTGCCTGGTTCCATCACCAGGCCCGAGCGGTCCGAGGTCAAGGTGACCGGGACCGACGACCGGAAGGACCCATTGAACAGTGCAGACGACAGCGCGATGAGCGCGACGACGACAACCACCAGGATCGTCGTCCACCACCCCAGGTACTTGTCCTCGGCGTTCATGAATCCCATTGCGCTACCGGGAGTTCCGGCTCGGGTGTTCGACTGGAAAGCGACGTCGCGCGGTCGGTGAGATGTGTGCGGGTGCCATTACTATCCGCCGGAGAAGTGGAAGTTGCCGGTCCGCCCGTAGATGGCCAGTGAGGCGAACAAGATGACGATCACGGCGACCACGAGGGAAGTACGCACCGCCCGCCCGACGGCCTCTCCGACTCCTGCCGGACCGCCAGAAGCGGTGAAGCCGTAATAGGTGTGGACCAGCATGACGACCAGGCCCATCAGGACCGCTTGGAATAGCGACCAGAGGATGTCGGTCGGATGAAGGAAGGTGGAGAAGTAGTGGTCGTACACACCGGTCGGCTGCCCGTAGTAGACGGTGGTGGCGAACCGGGCAGACATGAAGGACATCCAGACCGCGATGCAGTACAGCGGGATCACGACGATCA
>JAVHWH010000182.1:0-3635 GCA_032159915.1 Mycobacterium sp. | reverse complement strand
CCGAGCGCCCAGGACAGCGGGCCGAGCAGATACAGAATCCCATCGAGGCTGGTTGTCGGCTGACCCTCGAAGAGGCCGGCCGGGATCTCATTGAGCCCGGACAACTCCGGTAGATAAGCGGTGGTGTTGGGCAGTGACGCCACCAACGGCGCCGCCGTCTCCACCGCCCGCACTTCCTGCGAGGTGAGGACCCCGGCGATGTTGTTCTTCCCGAATTCACTGATGATCAAGGCGGCGACGGTGTTCGCCTGCAACACCCCCGTGCCGTCGAGGTCGGCTCCCGGCGGCGCGGTGTCGATGATGCCGTTGAGATTTGAGAGCGTTTCACCATGGCGGACCAGGTCCAGCACGATCGACTCGTCGTCGGCCCGGGCCAGCCCCGAGCCGAGAAGTAGCAGGCCGGTACAGAGCAGTCCGACGACGAACGGACGCAGTGAACGGCGGCGCGGATTGGTCATCACGCGCGCAATCTATCGCACATGACGGGGATATCTGAGGTTAACCACAGCTTCGGTTAAGCCGCTCCACACGTCATTTCTAGCGTGCCACGTAACACGGATCCGTCCCGCTCGCCGGAACGAGCGGGATGGATCCGTTGGGTTATCTAGCTAGGGATTGGCTATCAGCCGCTCACGTTTTGGCTGGCTTGACCGATGGAGGTCTGCCTGCCGTTGTACGTGACCGTGCACTTCACCACCGCGTTGTAACTGGTGCCAAGAGGAGGCCACCCCATGTCGGTGATCGAACTGGTGCTGTTTGCGCCGACGTCGATACTTCTATCGACCTCTTGTGGTCCGAGTCCGCCGGATTTGGTGGCGGTGTAGCTGCATTTCGCGGGCAGACTGGAATTGTTGGTGACCGCTGCGTGCGCGTTGAATCCACTGCGCGTGATGTTCAAGGCCACGGCGTTGGTCGGTGCGCCGCACTGCTGGCCGGCCGGGACGGTGTCAGTCACCGAGCCCGCTGGGCATTTCACCGGTGCTGCCGCTACCGCGCACGTCGAGCCCGGCGGCAGCGTCTTTCCCGCGTCCGGTCCGCCGGTGCACTTGATGGGCTTCTGGTTGTCGGCCGGCGGCCCCGCTTGGGCAGGCGCAGGCGGGGTGTAGTGATAGTCCGACCAGGCGCCGCAATCGTCTGATCCTGGAAAGTGCTTGCGACAACCCTGAATCGAAACGGTGAAAGCCGCTGGGGGATTGTTGCCGAAACTTTCGGTAGCAGTGTTGCCACACGCCTTGCTGAGCTCCTCTTGCGGTCCGCCATTGCTTCTGACGTGCACCACGTCCCCCGCCTCGTCAGCGTGCACCCGGGGGCATCCGGAGATGTTGCAGATCACTTTGCCACCGCTGGGCGTGCAGGTCACGCTGTAGCCATTTGGCAACGCGTCGGCGTGGGCGCTCGGCGGCATCGGGTGTATTGCGGTGGCGAATCCGAGCAGACAGGCCGCCGCGGCCAGAATCGCGAAACGTCTCGGTAGTCGTTTTCTCATGAATTTCCTCCAGCTGCGCACGGGTATTTTTCACCCGATGAGTTGTCAGCAGCGTATGGCGGAAAGGGGAGTCGGAGCAATAAGGGATTTCCCTACAACTTTCGCCAAATCGATAGACAACGAATGGAATTATGTTATTTCCGAGAAGCCCAGTTCCAACCTTGATCGCGACGCTCGATCGAGCAGTGTCGCCGCGGCTCGCATCGTCAGGTCCGCGTTCCTCGTCGGTGGCGTCGCGCGCGGTCAACTCCAGCACCTATTTTTGACTTGCACCGAAACCTTCGGGTCCGCTTTGAGATTGAGGTATTACATCGGTTTCTTCTCGGCGCCGCCGTTCTACGCGGCAACAATCACCCGATCTCCGTCGCGCAGAAAATACGGCGGGCCGACCCGACGCTGATAAAAAAGGTGTTGATCGAGACATCCATTTGATGAAGACGTCGGCGAACGCCGAATTCATGTAGCGCGGAAGCGATTTCTCAGCCATGACAGCAATCCTAGGTTTTCTGGATAAAGGGGCGCATCGCAGCGTTGATGTGGCTGATCGTGCCATCCACGATGAGGAACGTCTTGTCGACGTGTGCGCAGACCCGACGCCCGGCCAGCGTCGGCTTGTTGATCACATCGAACTGGGCGCGCACCTGTTCGCCGTCGACCTAAATGCGGCCGACCTCCCGCAGTCCGTCGACGGTGTCGGCGAGCGTCTGCGCCGCGTCCCGTTGCGTGATGCCGAGGTCGCGTTCGGCAGGGGTGTCATCTGAGGGCGGCATCTGGGTGTAGTACTGCATTGCCGCGGAGTTGATCGGCGTCTCAAACGGCAGATGATCGCCGATGACGTCGAACAAACGTCCTAGGGCACGCAGTCCGACATCGGGGACCGGAAAAACCACCAGGTTGCGATGAGCAGCCGCACCGAGCAGTAATGCGAGGCGATCCACCGCAACGCGTCGGCCGCCGGCCATGTATCGGCGCGGTCCTTGGCCCGGCTGCAACAGTGCGAGGTGCAAAGCGGCGAGGTCGCGGACGTCCACCACGATCCAGGCTGCGCTGCGCCCGGGAACGCCGCGCATCTTGATCGCCGCCTCCACGCCCTCGGCTGCCTCACCGAACTGATCACCCGCAGGTGGGCCCAGCACCATGCCGGGATAACTGATGTTCACTGGCGCGCCGGCGTCCTGAAGACCTCGCGCATACGCCTCGACGATCGCCTTGGACTTGCCGTACCCGTCGGACCCGCCGACCACGGGCAGGTCCGCATGCAGCATCGGTAGACCGGGGCGAAACAGCGCCGAGAAACTCGAGACATGAATGATCGGATCCATCTGCGCGGCGGCAGCCCCACCGAGCACGTTGCGGGCGCCTTCGAGGTTTGTGCGCAACATCTCCTCGGAGCGGGCGGGGTCGGTGGAAACCATTGCTGCGCAATGAATGACGGCGTCACAGCTCCGTAGAGCCGCGGCAGTGCTTTCGGGGTCTGCGATGTCACCAACGACGTGGTCGCCTACGTCGACGCCGATTTGCGCAGCGCTGGTGTGCAAACGATCGGGGTTTCGCACGAGAAATCTGACCTGGTGTCCACCATCCTGGACTGACTTCGCCGTCCATGCACCCACGAATCCGGTGCCCCCCGTGATCAGGACCTTCATCAGACCGCGGCCTGCATCGTCACGTCACCGAGGGTCGCAAATGACGATCGGGATGACCCGGTCGGTCCAGGTCTGGTAGTCCTCGAACGAGGAGTACATCGCCACCAGCTGTGGCCAGTAATGCGCGCGCTCCGCCTCGGTGGCGTCGCGCGCGGTCAGCTCCAGAACTTCCTTCTTGATCTGCACCGACACTTTCGGGTTGGCCTTGAGGTTCAGGTACCACATCGGGTTGTTGGTCCGTCCGCCCTGCGAGGCCACCAGCACCACGCGGTCGCCGTCGCGCAGGAAAAGCAAAGGGCTGACCCTCGGCTGGCCGGTTTTGCGGCCGGTGGTGGTCAGCAGCGCCACCGGCGCGCCTTGCAGAAACGAGCCGCCTACCTTGCCGCCGGAAACCTTGTAGGCCAACGTGTTCAGGCGTGACATCCATTTGATGACGACGCCGGTGCCGACGGAATTCAGTGCGCGCGGCGCGTTGGCCATCGGCGGTTCCTTATCGCTGGTGT
>JAVHWH010000099.1:0-15391 GCA_032159915.1 Mycobacterium sp. | reverse complement strand
CCGGTCAGGCTGTTGGTGAACTGAGCCAGGTTCTTGTTCAGCGCGACGAATTTCTGGTCGTCGGCGTGCAGCGCGTTGACGAACAGCGCCAGGCTGCGCACCACAGCGAAGAAGTCGCCTCGACCCTGGTTGAGCGCGGTCAGCGCTCGGGACAAGTCGTTGAAGGTGGTGTTGATCTGCTTGCCCTTGCCGGCCAGCCCGTCCGCGAAAGACTCGATGACTTCACCGAACGGGCCCTTGGGCTGCTCTTTCGTCGGTCCCAGCTTGGAGATGACGTGGGTGATGCTGTTGCGCAGTTCGTCGTACTCGGTAGGCACCTGGGTGCGCTCTTCCGGGATCACGGCGTTGTCGGCCAGCACCGGCCCGCCCTTGTACGGCGGTTCGAGCTGGACCAGCCGCGACGCGACCAGCGTCGGGTTGAGGATCACCGCCTGCGCGTCCGCGGGCACCTTGTACTTGTTGGCGTAGTGGAACGTGACCTTCATCTTGTCGCCGGCCGGCTCGACCTTGTCGATCGCACCGACTTTGACGCCCATGATCTCGACCCGGTCGCCGTTGTACAGGGCGTTGGCCGCCGGGAAATAGGCCACCACAGTGTTGTTCGTCAGCTTCTTGTAGAGCTGAAATCCGAAGAACACCAACACAAGTGCAGCCACCAGCACCAGCGAGCCAATGATCAGCGACGCACGCGACATCTTTGGCAGGCGCAGGTTGCGGATATCAAAGATGGTGCTCAATTTCGGTTACCTCCTTGCGCTCCGCTACCGCCGGCGCCACCGGTGTTGCCGATGAACGGCGCCGGTACCTGCGGCCCTGGCCCGGGCGGTGCCGCGCCTTCGGCCGGTACCGGGCCCGGGGGTGGTGCCGCGGCGGGATTGCCTGGAGCCGGGCCGGGTAGCGGTCCCAGCGGCTCGGTGCGGCCACCGGGCGGTCCCGGCGCGATCGGCACCGGCGTACCCGGCACGTCGGGTTGGACCTCTCCGGGTCGCCCGGCGATCGGAATACCCGGGGTCGGGGGCAGACCGGCGGGGTTCGGCGGCGAAGAGGCCACGTCGGGCAACGCCGGATACGGCCCATTAGGCCCGAACGGTCCCGCGTTTTGGTCGACACCTGCGCACGGCATCGGGTTACCCGGCCGCGGCAGCAGCTCCGGTGTCGGCGTATACGAGCACGGCGATCCAGGGGCCACCGCCGGGAACGGATGATCCGGGGTGCCTTCCAGGGCGGGCGGCGCAGGCGGCGGCGCACCATTGGGGAACCGCGTGCCGTTCGGGTCGGGGAACCGGAATGCCGGCAGACCGGCACTGCGCCAGAAGTTTTCCGGGTCGATGCCGCGCTTCTTGAAAGCGGCGTCCACCCACGGCTGCAGGATCCAGTACGGCAGCAGGTTCACCAGCTGCACCTTGAAATAAGGACCCGACGACACAGTTTCGTTGAGGTTGGTAGAAGTCTTGCCGAATGTCTTGAGGATCCCGGCAAGGTCCTCCTTGCGGGCGTCCAACAGGTCGCTGACGGTGCGCAGCTGCTCCAGCACATGATTGAGGTTCGGGTTGTCGTTGACCAGGTTTTGCACCTGGGCCGAGAACTCGGCGACGTTGCTCAGGAGCGCGCTGATCGCCCGGCTGCGCTGGTTGAAGGCGGCCAGCAAGCTGTTGGAGTTGACGAACAGCCGGTCGATCTGTTCGCTGCGGTCTCCCAGGATGCTGGCGATCTTGTTGGCTTGCGCCAGTAGATGGGTGACCTGCTCATCGCGCTTGCCGATGGTGTCGGAGAACTTGGCCACCCCGTCGAGCGCCGCACTCAGGTGCGGAGACGTCTGGTCGATGGTCTCCGACAACACGTGCAGCGACTCCTTGACGGTGTCGATGTTCCAGCCGGAAGCGGCCTTGGTGACGTCGAAGAACGCGTCGTAAATCTGGTAGGGGGTAGTGGTCTGCCCCAGCCCTAGCGTGCCGTTGGGGCGAAGTGTCTGGGTGCCCCGCGGGTCGATCTCCAGCACCTTCTTACCCAGGATGGTGTCGGTCTTGATCGCCAGCCGGCTTTCGGTGCCGATGGTGCTGCTTCCCGTGGAGAACTTCATCACCACGTGATCGCCGTCGATCTTGATGGCCTCAACGTCGCCGACGTCGACCCCGGCGATACGCACTTTGTCGCCTTTGTTGAGCTGGCCCGAGTCGGTGAACAGCCCGTAGTAACTGGGTTCAGCGAACAACTGGGGCGTGCTGGTCAGAGTCTGGCCGACACCGATGACCATCACCGTGACGATCACCCCCATGAGGCCGATCCGCTTCCGGTTGGCGGGTTGTAGCGTTCTCATTGCGGCGTGCACCTACCCGACGGTTGCGACCAGATCTTGACCGTGCGGACTGGGCCGCCGGCTTGCAGCCCGTTGGTCTTGAGGGTGAGGTCGCACAAGTAGAAGTTGACCCAGTCGCCGTAGTTGCCGACGGCGTTACCCACGATGTTCATTCCGATCGGTGTCCGTTTGAGCTGGTCATCCCATAGGTCGCGCTGGTCGATGATCGGCTGCTGGATGGGCTCGAGGTAGTTGAGGGTCTTGTGCAGCAAGGTCCGGTTGTCGGCAAGCAGGTCGCCAACCGTCCCGGCGCCGTTGCTGATGTTTGCGATGCCGGCGGCCAACGGCTCGGCGTTGTTGTTCAAACCGGTAATCAGCTTCTCGAAATTGTCGACGGTCTCGTCGAAGTCTTTGCGGTGCTTGACCGCGGTGTCCAGCACGACGTTGAGGTTCTTGACCACCTCGCCGATCGCCTCGTCGCGCTCGGCGATCCGGGACGTCAGCTGCGCGGTCTGGTCGAGGATGTCGTTGATCGTGCCGCCCTGGCCCTGGAAGACGGTGATGATGGACGTCGCGATGTTGTTCACCTTTTCTGGGTCGAGCGCCCGGAACAACGGCTTGAAACCGCCGATCAACGCATCCAGGTCGAGTGCCGGCTGCGTGTGAGACAGCGGGATGAACCCGTGCGCCGGCAGAACCCGGTCGCCGCCTTCGCCGTCGCCACGCTTGAGCTCGAGGTAGCGGTCGCCGATCAGGTTGAGGTAACGCACCTGGGCAGTCGTCGACTGATAGAGCGGAACCGAGCGGTCGACGTTGAACTCGACCTTCACCCGGTGGCCACCATCGGTCAGCTGGATGTCTTTGACTTTGCCGATCTCCACCCCGGACGCCCGAACGAACTGGCCAGAGCGAAGCCCGCTGACGTTGTTGAACTCCGCGGTGTAACTAGTGGTCCGGTCGAACCGCATCTGACCGAACACGACCGTGATGAGCGCGGTGAAGAAGATCAGCACCAACGAGACAGCGCCGAGCTTGACGAGGGTTCCGGTGATTTTCATGGGTTGATCGTGTGGTCTCCGACTTGGCGGCCCCAGACGTACTCGACTGCGTACGGGGAACCGGTATCGACATGGTTGTACGGAGCAAGGCTGTTACCGGTGTCCATGATCAGAGTCGGGGCAGGCCACAAGTCGCGCGTGATGGACTGCCAGCATCCGGGCGCGCCACCCGGCCCGCCGTGCCCATTGACCCGGGGCAGGTTCTCCGGGTAGACGTACGGGTTCGGCGCTCCACCGATCAGGCCGGTCAGCGCGGAAAGTCCCATCGTGGCTGCCGTAATTCCCAGCCCGGGAAGGCTCAGAGCCAACCCCAAACCGGAGAAGATCTCGGTTTCGGAGCGCAGCGAGTAGGGACTGGTGAACGCGGCAACCTTCGGTTCGGCGTCGTGCAGATTGCGGGTGCCACAGAACAGTGCGGGGCTGTAGGTGTCGAGCAACTGCGCCGACGGCACCAAATCCTTCGCCCCGCGAGCAAGATATGGCCCACCGCGGTTGAAGATGTCGGCGCCGGTGGCGCCGAATCCGGTCGCCGCCAGCAACGCGCGGTCCAGGTCCTTTTCCTGCGCGTGGATCGTATGGGCCGTTGTCGCTGCGTTGTTCAGGAATTCGAGCAAGTCGGGCGCGGCGTTGGCGTACGTGTCACCCAGCGTCGCCAGCTGCTGAATGTCGTGCCGAATGATCGGCATTCGCGGGTTGATCTCGTCGAGTGTGGCGCTGCCGTTGATGAGCGACTGCCCGAACTTGTCACCCAGTCCGCTCAAGGCCTGCGCCGCAGCGCTCAGCGTCAGGTTGACCTTGACCGGGTCCACCTTCTGGGCGATCGATGTGATGGTCTGGAACAGCGTGTTGATCTCCGTGGTCACCGACCGGACATCGATCACATTCTTCGGCGTAATACGTTGCGGGAGCGGGTGCTTCGGGGCGGTCATCGACACATACTTCTCACCGAACACCGTGGTGGCCACGATTTTTGTTTCAACGTTCGCCGGGATCAGGTGCAAGTATTTGGGATAGACGTCCAAGGTGAACTTCGCCGCGGGCTTGCCATCTTGTCTGATCTCGGTGATGTCGGCCACCCGGCCGATCTGCACGCCGTTGTAGGTGACCTTCGATCCGGGGTCCATCACCAGGCCGGCCCGGTCGGACAGCATGGTCAGCTTTGTCTTGTCGACGAAGTCGCCGCTGTAGAACTGGTAGACCAACCACAACACGAGCGCGGCGATGAGAAAGACGACCGTGCCGGCGATCCGGAAAGGCTGGTTCGGCAGCTTGTTGATTTTCCCGCGGGGGTGCGTCTGCGTCATAGCCCGCCGCCTAAACCGTGAAGTTGAAGTTGGGATTGACGCCGTAGAGCGCCATCTCGGCCAGAAGAATGACGACAGGCGTAGCGACCAGTGAAAAACGCATCGACCGGCCGACCGCCTCACCGACGCCTACCGGGCCGCCGCTGGCGTTGTAGCCGTAATAGCAGTGCGAAAGCATCACCACCGCGGCGATGATGATGACGTCGACGAACGACCAGAACACGTCGTCGGGCCGCAGGAACGTGCGGAAGTAGTGCTCGTAGGTACCGGACGTCTGTCCATAAAGGACCGTCGTGACGACCTGCGGTGAGAGGAACGACAGGATCAACCCGACCGAGTAGAGCGGGATGATCACCACCAGCCCCGCCAGCATTCGGGTCGACACCAGGTACGCGTTGGACTTGACGCCCATCACCTCGAGGGCGTCGATCTCCTCGCTGATCCGCATGGCGCCCAGCTCGGCGGTGGCTCCGGCGCCGACCGTCGCGGCCAGCGCGATACCGGTGACGATGGGCGCGACAAGGCGCACGTTGATGAATGCGGAGACGAACCCGAGCAAGGTCTCGAGTCCGACGTGGCCCAACGACGCCAATCCCTGGATGGCCACCAGCGATCCGGCGGAAAGAGTCACGAAACCGATGATCACCGCGGTGCCGCCGATCACGGCCATGGCGCCGGTGCCCATGCCGACCTCGGCGATCAGTCGCAAGATTTCCTTGCGGTACCGGGTCAGCGCCCACGCCATGTCGCGGACGCCGATGACCGTGAACCAGCCCAGCTTTCCGGCTTCGTCGAGCGGTTTGGTCGCGGCGTCACCGAAGCGACGAAGGTCGCCGGACAGCCGTGGGAAACGGGAGCGCAGTACCTGGAGAGTCGACATCTCAGCGCCCCGTTCCGAATCGCACACCGATGGTGGTCAGCACCACGTTGACCGCGAACAACGCCACCACGCAGAGCACGACGGTCTCGTTGACCGCGGTGCCCAGCCCCTTGGAGCCGCCGCTCACCGTCAGCCCGCGGTAGCAGCCGACCAGACCGGCGATCATGCCGAAGGACAACGCCTTGATGGTGGCAATCACTACTTCAGGCAGCCCCGTGAGTTGGGTCAGGGTCGCCAGGTAAGCCCCGGCCGACACGTGCTGGAGGTAGACGCCGAAGATAAATCCACCGACCAGCCCGACCATGCTCACCAACGCATTGAGCAGCATCCCCACCAAGGAGCAGGCCAGCACCCGGGGCACCACCAGTCGGTGGATGGGGTCGATGCCGAGCACCTCCATCGCGTCGATCTCCTCGCGGATCGTCCGTGCGCCCAGGTCTGCGCAGATGGCCGTCGACGCCGCACCGGCAATCACCAACACGGTGTTGAGCGGGCCGATCTGGGTGATGACGGCGATACCCGCGCCGGCGCCGGAAAGGTCGGCGGCGCCGACCTGGATCAGCAGGATGTTGAACGTGAAGATGAACAGCGCCGTGATCGGCACGGAGATCGCCATGGTGGGCAGAATCGCGACCCGCAGGATGAACCAGCACTGAATGATGAATTCTTTCCACTGAAACGGCGTGCGGAACAACGCCTTTCCAGTGAGTACGCACATCCGGAAGAAACCGCCGACGAGCACCAGCGGTGGGCCCAACTGGTCACGGATGTAATCAGTTACGCGCGGCTGAGTCGTGGTCACTGGGCCCCCTCCCGATGCAGCCTTGCGCCTTAAAGGGGAGCGGCGAAAAGTCTCGCACGGCTCCTCCTTGCCCCGTTTCTTGACGTGTGATCCGCGTCTCACTACCGGCTGGTAGTAAGGCGGACCACAGGACTGTACCCGATGGGCTTACGGGCGTGCATGGCATCGGCGTTATTTGCCTTTCGTCAAATTGACCTGCGGGTTCTCCGTTATGTCAGCTCTACCCGCCCGGCACCGGACCCCTTGATGCGGAACCGGATTGAGAGGCGGCCGAGACACCGTAGCGGGTCCGCAGTTCGGTCTTCAAAACTTTGCCCGCCGGGTTGCGCGGCAGCGCGTCGACGATCTCCAGCCCCTTCGGATGCTTGTACCGGGCGAGGCGCTCGCCGAGGAAATCGTCGAGTTCTTCGACGCGCAGGCCGGGCTCGGTGACCGCCGCGACGGCGATGGGCACTTCACCCCATTTCTCGTGTGGCCGACCGATCACCGCTACTTCCACGATCGCGGGATGACTGGCCAAAACGTTCTCCACCTCCGCGCAGTAAATGTTCTCGCCACCGGAGATGATCATGTCCTTCTTGCGGTCGACCACCCACACGTAGCCTTCGTCGTCCATCCGGACCAGATCGCCGGAATGGAACCAGCCACCATGGAACGCCTCGGCAGTAGCTTCCGGGTTGTTCCAGTAGCCACTCATCAATGTGGGTGCACGGTAGACGATTTCACCGACCTCGCCAATGGGCACGTCGTTCATCTCCTCATCCACCACGCGGGCAGCCACGGTCGGGATAACCTTGCCCACCGAGCCGAGCTTTCGCAGTGCGTCCTCGCCGAGCAGCATGCATGTCACCGGCGACATCTCGGTCTGACCGAAGGCGGCCAGAATCTGTGACCCGGGAAAGGTTTCCGACATCTGACGCAGCAGGGTATCGGACGCCGGCGCGGCACCCCAAGAGATCACCCGGAGCCGCAGGTCGCGTGGATTCGCTTGTTGCGCAGCACATACCGCCTGCCATTGGGCGGGAACCAGGAAAATGCCGGTCACCTTCTCGGCGGCCAGGACGTCGAGCAGGTGTCCGGGATCGAATGCGCCGAGCGGATGGATCACCGTCGGAAGCCCCATCAGCATTCCGGTCAACAGGTTGCCGATACCGGCAATGTGGAAAAACGGGACGCCGATGAAACCGATGTCGGTGGCGGCGAATCCGTGGGTGTAGAGGTTGGCCGTGGTCTGACAGCTCAGATTGGTGTGGGTCAGGACGGCGCCCTTGGGCCGGCCGGTGGTGCCGGAGGTGTACATGATCAGCGCCGGTGAGTCGTTGGGGACGTCAGCCGGCCTGGCCGGATCGCCTGACTCGGCTACCAGATCCTCGTAGGCCAGCAGTCCTTCGTCGGCAGAATCGCCGGCCACCACGATGGTGCCCAGCACCGCCGTGACGCCGCGGACGGCAGCGGCCACCGGGGCCAGTACCGGCTCGGTGATCATTACCCCGGCCCCGCAGTCCTCGACCAGGAAGGCGACTTCCGGCGGTGTGAGCCGGAAATTGACCGGGACGGCGATGGCTCCGAGCATGTTGGCGGCCAGGACCGACTCGACGAACTCGGTTCGGTTCAGCATCAGGATCATCACCCGGTCACCGTTGGCGACCCCGCGCCGACTCAAGGCTCCGGCCAGCTTTGCGACCCGGTCGCGAAGGTCCAGCCACGTGACGGTCTTGCCGATGAACCTCAACGCCGTCGCATTCGGCTGCATGTAGGCGTGCCGCTCGAGTTGGTTGACCCAGTTCTGTCGTCGCGCCAAGTACGGCTGCTCGACAAAATCGGCGCTCACCTGGTCGCTGGCGTGGGCCCCGTGGCCGGTCAACTGCGCAGTCAACTGGTCGCTTCCCTTCTCCGGTAAGCCCTTTGCTTAAGTTGATATTTGATAAAACTTGGTGTTGTCTGGGTCACACTATGGTCTTGACGTCACGAAGACAAGCCCGATGAGTGCGCTGAGCGCGCTCGCGGCAAGCCGGCTCACGCTGCGCCGGGCTCAATTGTCTGACGAGGTTGCGGGCCACTTGCGGGCCGCCATCATGTCGGGCGCGCTTCGGCCAGGAACGTTCATCCGGCTCGACGAGACCGCGGCCAAACTCAGCGTCAGCGTAACGCCGGTGCGCGAGGCGCTGCTGAAGCTGCGCGGCGAAGGGATGGTGCGACTCGAGCCGCATCGTGGCCACGTGGTGTTGCCGCTGAGCCGACAGGACGTCGACGACATCTTCTGGGTGCAGGCGACCA
Source organism: Mycobacterium sp. (assembly GCA_032159915.1). Taxonomy (GTDB): domain Bacteria; phylum Actinomycetota; class Actinomycetes; order Mycobacteriales; family Mycobacteriaceae; genus Mycobacterium. Next base: position 6,774 of record JAVHWH010000099.1, on the reverse strand, counting down.
TCGCCAAGGAGCTTGCCACCTCGGCGGCTCAGCGCATCACCGACGCCGAGATCGACGACCTCGAACACCTCACCGATGTGTTGACCGCGGTGGTCGCCGCCGGCGACGTCGAAGCGATCGCGACGACAGAGTTCGCGTTTCACCGTGTCTTCAACCACGCCACCGGGCGGATCAAGCTGGCATGGTTTTTGCTGCACGTGGCGCGGTACATGCCGCTGATGGTGTATGCGGCAGACCCGGAATGGGGTGCTGCCACGGTGCAGAACCATCGCGAGTTGGTCGCTGCGCTGCGACTCCGGGACATCGCCGCGGTCGTCGAGCACACCACCTCGCAGTTCACCGACGGCGCCCGCCGGCTCACCGAACAGCTGGACAGCAGCGGGATCTGGGACTAGCGGCGCCGCCAGATGACGATGCGGGCCGATACGGCCCGAGGAGGAGTCGGGCAACTAGCCCCGCCCGACGACGATGCGGGCCGATACGGCCCGAGGAGGAGTCGGGCAACTAGCCTGACGCCAGTTGCTCGGCGCGCTTCTTGAGATTGTCGGCAAGGTAGTCCAATACGTTGCCGGCTAGTTGTTTCACCATCGGCGCCGGGATCGGCAGCGACGGCTCGACATCCAGATCCACGGTCAGCAGCGACGACGAGCCGGTGTCCACCACGCTGAACAACTGCTCCTGCTTCTTGAACAGGTTGCCCTGCTGCAGCACGGTCTGAATTTGAGTTGGGCTCGGGTAGTACACCGCCTGGATCAAACTGTCTTCGACGGCTTCGTACTTGGCGTCGAGACGCAGTTGGCTGGGGCGCCCGTCGTCGTAGCGCGCCAGCACCCAGAGGCCCTGCACGCCGTCGTTCCACTCGGGGTAAGACTCGAAGTCGGCCACGATGGCCAAGATGGTGTCGGCGTTGGCGGAAACCTCGACGGTCTTGCTGACAAAAGGCACTCACAGAGCATAACGAGCAGCTACACGCGCGCCGTCGACAGCAGCTCGCGGATGTCGTCGGGAATGGGCGTCGGCCGGCGGGTCGTCTTGTCGATGTAGACATGCACCCAGTGGCCGATCGCGGCGACGGCCTGCGGCTCGATGGCGTCGACGCCAGGGTCCTGGGGATCGCGGAAGACGCCGAGCCGATAGGTCACGCTGCTGTTGCCGAGCCGGGTCACCGCGACCCCGACGACTAGGCGCTGTGGAAAGTGCAACTCCGAGAAATACCGGCAGCCCGATTCGGCGACGATGCCCTGCGCTGAGGTTGTCACCGGGTCGAGCGTGACGTTAGTGCCGATCCAGCCGTTGATCGCGGTGTCGAAAAGCTGGTAGTACACCGCGTTGTTCAGGTGCCCGAACATGTCGTTGTCGGCCCACCGGGTCAGCACCGGCCAATGCACCGGAAAGTTGCGGCTGGTAAGCCCGTCGGAGTGCGGCGGCACCGCAGAAAACGGAGTCATGGTTGTATTCGACCATGCTTGAAATCCGGGGCGCCGTGCTGGAGCAGATCGGATCGCCGCGGCCGTTCGCGCAGTCCCGGCCGATCACGATCGCTGACCTCGAGCTGGCCCCGCCCGGCGCCGACGAGTTACTGGTTCGCATCGAGGCCGCCGGCGTCTGCCACTCCGATCTGTCTGTGGTGGACGGCAACCGGGTGCGGCCGACGCCGATGCTGCTGGGGCATGAGGCAGCGGGAATCATCGAGCGGGTCGGTGACGGCGTCAACGACGTGGCCGTCGGCCAGCGGGTGGTGATGACGTTTCTCCCGCGTTGCGGTCACTGCGAGGCGTGCGTGACCGACGGCCTGAATCCGTGCAAGCCGGGCAGCGCGGCCAACAACGCCGGGACGCTGCTGGGCGGCGGGATGCGGCTCAGTCGCGGTGACGAGAAGGTCTTTCACCACCTGGGGGTGTCCGGTTTCGCGACGCATGCGGTGGTCAATCGCGCCAGTGTCGTCCCGGTGCCCGACGATGTCCCTCCCCCGGTCGCTGCGCTGCTCGGTTGCGCGATGCTGACCGGTGGCGGCGCGGTGCTCAATGTCGGCAAGCCCCAGCCGGGGCAGACGGTGGCCGTCGTCGGCCTGGGTGGCGTCGGCATGGCCGCGGTGATGACCGCGCTGTCGTATGCCGGTGTACGCGTGATCGGCGTCGATCAGCTTCCCGAAAAGCTCACCAATGCAAGGAATTTGGGTGCCCACGAGGCTTACGGCCCACAGGAGGCCATCGACGCTGGCGTGAAGGCGGCCGTGGTCGTGGAGGCCGCCGGCCACCCCGCCGCTTTGGAGACGGCCATCGCCCTCACCGCCGCCGGCGGCCGGACCATCACTGTCGGCCTGCCCAGGCCGGACGCACGGATCAGCGTGTCTCCGTTGGGCTTTGTCGCCGAAGGCAGGTCGCTGATCGGCAGCTACCTCGGGTCGGCGGTGCCGGATCGCGACATTCCGCAATTCGTCGAGCTGTGGCGTTCGGGCCGGTTACCGGTGGAGTCGCTGGTCTCCTCGCGGATTGCCCTCGACGACATCAACTCCGCGATGGATCACCTGGCCGACGGGACCGCCGTCCGCCAGCTGATCACCTTCTGATCTCGCCGAGGGTGAATTCGACTGCGCCGCGGCGGCGTGTCGCGTCGTACCGTTCACGCTCGGCTCAGGCGTCAGCCAACCGGGATGAGTTCGGAATCAACCGGCAGAGAGGCTTTCATGTCGCTGCGCAGCGTTTCGGTCGGCCCGACCACTGCCGGGACGCCGGCTGCGGCCAGCGCGTGATGTTTGAAGGCGCGTGCCGCCCCGGAAAGCACATGCTGCACAGTGGTGGTCCGATGCCCGACGGTCAGCGGCCAATCGTCGTGCCAGAGAATCACTTCGGTCATCCAGCGGTTCAGTGCCGCCACCACCTGCTGCCGGATCCGCACGTCGGAGGCGAACATGTCCGCGCTGACGGCCAGACCGCGGGCCGCACACTCGGTGTTCGCGGAGAGGATTTGCGGATCGAAGTTCATCGCGTGCATGCCGAGGATTCGTAGCGGACGGTCGTCGCATTCCTGCGCCAGCAGCACGTTGACGTCCCAGCCGGAACGCACCCGGTCATAGAGCCAGCCGCCGATCGAGCCGACCACGTCCGCGGCGTTGCAGGCCACCACGTCAAGACGGTATTTGATCGATCCCGGATCGCGATGGGGCGTGGGCAACTGCCGATTCTGGAAGTTCGCCTCGACCGCCACCACCGCATCCCTTCAGCAGACCGAACGCCTCGTCGCATTCGATGACCCGGAACTCAGCGTGACACTTGAACGGCAATCTGTAAAGTCGCGGTTAGGTCAAGACTGCCGCCGCGCCTCGATCTCGGCGAGGACTTCGGCGGTGTGCTGGCCGAGCTGCGGCGCGGGCGAGCGGGGCGCCCACGGCGTGCCGTGGAAATCGGCCGGGGTCGCGATCATCGGTATGACCGCGGGCCCGTCCGGCACGTCGACCATGCCGCCGGCGGCGTGAAACTGCTCGTCAGCCACGACGTCTTCGACGGTGTTGACCGGCGACCAGAAGAAGTCCGGTTCGCCGGCGAAGATCTCGGCCCACTCGTCCAAAGACTTAGTGGCAAAAATTTGGTCCAGCTCGCCGATCAGCTCGACGGCATTGACGGCGCGGGACCGCGCATCGACGAACCGCGGATCATCCAGCCACTCGTCCCTACCGACGGCGCGACACAACGGCGGCCAGTGCCGGTCAGCCTCCAGGCCGACGATCCAGAATCGGCGGCCGTCGGCGGTGGCGTAGTTGTTCATGCACGGGTTGAACATCGTCTCGCGTTGCCCGATCGCGATCGGCTGACCCGACATCAGGTAGGTGTTCAGGTCGAAGCTGACGGTGTAGGCGCCCTGGCGGTAAAGCGATGTGCTGACCAGCTGACCGTCTCCGGTGCGGGCCCGGACCACCAGCGCGGCGCAGACCGCCGCCGCCAGGGTCATGCCCGCGGAGTGGTCGCCCATGCCGCCGCGCTGAAACGGCGGCGTCTCACCGGGGCGGGTCAACAGGTGGGCCAGGCCGCCGCGGGCCCAGAATGCGGCGACGTCGTAGGCGGCCCGATCGGCATCCGGCCCGCTCTCGCCGTAGCCGGTGATCAGCCCGTACACCAGCCGCGGGTGGTCGTGGGCCAGCGACTCGTAGTCCAGCCTAAGGCGGCGCAGCGCGCCGGGCCGGACGTTGGTGATGAAAACGTCTGCGGTACCGACTAATTCGAGTGCAGTGTCGCGGCCGTCCGCCGTGGTCAGGTCGAGGACGACGCTGCGCTTGGACCGGTTGTCCATCTCGAATGGTGGGCTGACATCGACGTCGAGTCCGAGCATGCGACCGAACATCCGGGCCGGGTCGCCGGCCGGCGGTTCGATCTTGATGACGTCGGCGCCCCAATCGGCGAGGATGCCGCCGGTTGCGGGTCCGGCCACCCACACGCCGAGTTCGACGACGTTGATGCCTTCCATCGGTCCGGCCATGCCACTCACCATGCCACGGTCGGCCGGGCGCGACCCCGAAGTGTTCGCGCGTCATCCGCGTACGCTCAGGCTCCATGAGCATGGTCACCGGGCACGGACCGCTGAGCAGCGCCCCGGCTGGGTGGTTCTCGCCGGCGGTGCCCACGCCAGTCGTCTACGTCGAGCCGCATCCCCGCCGGATTCAGGCGATCAAGGACGGCCAAACGGTGATCGACACCGAGCAGTCGTTACTGGTCCACCGGCCGGACCGCCCGCTCAGCTACGCGTTTCCCGGCGACCTGGTGCCTGATCTTCCCAGTGGACCCGTTGCCGAGGCACCAGGATTCGTGCAGGTTTCCTGGGATGCGGTGGACACCTGGATTGAAGAGGGCCGCACACTGGTGCACTATCCGCCCAACCCTTACCACCGCGTCGACTGCCGGACCACCACGCGCCGGCTGCGGGTCGAGGTGGCCGACACCAGGCTGGTGGACACCGACGACACGGTGATCGTGTTCGAGACCGCGTTGGATCCGCGGCTCTACGTCCACCCCGCGCATGTGCGCAGAGAGCTTCTGCGCCAATCGAATACGTCATCGTATTGCAATTACAAGGGCTACGCCACCTACTGGTCGGCTGTTGTCGGCGACGTCGAAGCCCGCGATGTGGCGTGGTGCTACCTCGATCCGCCGCCCGAAAGCCGTTCGATCACAGGGTTTTTCAGCTTCGACGCCGAGCGGGCGGCAGTGGTCGCCGAGCTGCCCGGTCAAGACTTCGGCGGCGCGTAAGTCGGACGCCCCAGCCCCAGCGCATGCTGAGCGATCATATTGCGGAACACCTCGAGGGTGCCGCCGTAGATACCGACGGGTGAGGCCAGCCGGAAAATGTACTCGGCGCCGCCGTCGTCCGCGGCCCCCTCGGTGCCGACCGGAAGCGCCGACGCGGCGCCCAGGATATCCATCAGCTCCGGCGCGACGTCGCGCATGGTTTGCGCGTTGGCCACCCGACCGAACATCCCGGGTGTGCTCAGTGCCGCTTCGGTGCGGGCAACGCTGCGGCCCAGCCGATATGCCACCGAGGTGTCGTCGATCAGGCGGCGTCCGTCGGCTCCCTGCTGCGTGACCACCGCAGCGATCCTGTCGATCGCCTCTGCCATCAGCGTCAGGTGCTCGCTCATCACCGCGACTCGCTGCAGCCCGTCGTCTTCGGCTTTGACGGTGCCGTGTTCCACATCGAGCGCGCCCCTCAGCACCGCCCAGCCGCCGTTGACCTCGCCGATGCGATATTTGTCGTCGACCCGCACGTCGCTGTAGTAGACGATGTTGGTGCGGTCGCCGTCCACGGTGCGGATGGCTTGGATGTCGACGCCCGGCGTGTCCAGCGGCACCAGAAACATGGTGAGGTTCTTGTGTTTCGGCGCGTCGGGGTCGGTATTGGTGAGCAGAAAGACGTACTGGGCGTTGTGGGCGTTGGAGGTAAACATTTTGGAGCCGTTAATGACCCAGCTAGACCCGTCGCCATCGCGCACCGCGCGGGTTTTGCAGGTCGCCACGTCCGATCCGCCCTCGGGTTCGGTGTAGCCCAGGCACAGCCGGATGTCACCGCAGAGCACGCCGGGTAAAACCTCGTCGGTGAGTTCCGGCGGCCCGAACTGGCGCACCATCTTCGCCACCACGGCGGTGGTGCCCCAGTGGAACCACGGCGTGTGCGCCCGGCCGATCTCCAGGTCCCAGATCCGACGGCGCAGCGCGCTGAAGCCGCCGTCGGACTCGTCGTTCCAGTCGGCGGCCAGATAGCCCTTGGCCCCGAGCGCCAGGTGCACGCCTTCGTCGAAGTTCTCGCCTGTCTCGCGGTCCCGGCGGATCACCTCGTCGGTGACCAGATCGACCAGGACTGCCCGCAACTCATCCCGGAATTCGAGGTCGTCGGCGGAAAGTTCGACGGCGGAGAAGTCCATGAGTGCTACAGCCGCGCTTCGGTTTTGATGGCGTTGTCGGTCGTGCGCAGCGGACGGATCAGCGCATCCTGGGCGAACGACGCGATCAGCTCACCCTCCTCGGTGTGCACGGCGCCGCGGACATACGACATGCCGGCACCCACCTGGGTGCTCTCGTGTGTGTAGAGCAGCCAGCCCGTCCACGTCACCGGTTCGTGGAATCTGACCGACTCGGTCTTCGGAGCGGTCGACACAGTCAGATGCGACTGGGCGGTGCCGTTCCCCTCATGAGCGCGCATCGTGGTCGAAATACCAAGGTGGCCGGTGAAATACGCGATCAGCTCACCCTCCTCGGTGTGCACGGCGCCGCGGACATACGACATGCC
>JAVHWH010000065.1:0-11291 GCA_032159915.1 Mycobacterium sp. | reverse complement strand
GGTCACCGTGCTCTCCGAACGCGGTGCCCCGACCCCGGTCGCATGGACCCGGCTGCGCTCGCCCCGTTCGCTGATGGCCGCCATCGGTGACGATGCGATCACCGCCGCAGCCAAGGCCAGCCCGTTGCAGGCGACTTATGGCCAGACCAAAGACCGCGAATCCGCGTACGAGAAGATCGAAGCCGAAAAAGCAACGGCGCCAGCGGATCAGCCTGCTATAAAGCGACCGAAGTCCGCGCCGGCGCCAGCTAAAAAAGAGGGCTGGTTGAGGAGCTACCTGAGAAGCCGAGAGGGTCGCAGCCTGATCAACAAGCTGTTCAACCTAGCTGTTCAAATGCTCACCAAAAATCGTCGGTAGCTCAGCTGCCCATCTTCTTGTAAAAACTTCCGACGATCGGCGCGACGATCGCTCGTGGCGCATACTGACTGGCCGCTGACATCGCTTTCGACGTCACGCCGGGTACCACCCGCATCTTGTTGCGCGCCAACGCATCTAGCGACTTCTTCGCGGTGTACTCGGTGGAGATCCACAGAAAGTCCGGCACCAGCTTCTCGACGATCGACGCCTCGGACGCGTCGGGCAGTTCGGTGCGTACCGGACCCGGCGCCAGCACCGTCACGTGCACACCGGTTTTGCGCAGTTCCCCGCGCAGCGACTCGCTGAAGGTGTTCGCGAACGCCTTGGTCGCCGCGTAGGTCGCGTTGTAGGGGATCGGTGAATTGCCCGCTGCCGAACCGGAAATCAGGATGCCTCCGGCTTTGCGCTCGATCATTCCGGGCAGCACCGCCAGCACCAGGTCGTGCACCGCGACCGCATTCAGCTGCACTTGAGCCCGCTCAACCGCGGGGTCCAACGCCGACACCGAACCGAATGTTGCGGTGCCGGCGTTGGCGCACAACACAGAGATGTTCCGGGTGGCCAACTCGTCGACGAGTTTGCCGCGCTCGACCGGGTCGGCGAGGTCGGCCGGGCGCACTTCGACGGTGACGCCGTACTTCTCGGTCAGCGTGTCGGCCAGCGTGTTGAGCAGATCTTCGCGGCGCGCCGTGATGATCAGGCTGTGGCCACGCGCTGCTAATTCGGTCGCCAGCGCTTCGCCGATGTTCTGTGAAGCTCCGGTTACAACTGCGCGGGCGTCGGGACTGGGGGCGGGTACCGGCATGGCCTAATGGTAGACAGGCCAACGATGCCTGAATCCACCCACGACGTTTCGCACGGTTCCAAGCGGTCTCAAGCGGTGGCATGGGCGCTGTGGGACACCGGCTCCGCGGGCGTGAGCGCGGTTGTGGTGACATTCGTTTTCTCCGTATATCTGACCGGTGCCGTCGGCAAAGGCCTGCAAGGCGGGGTGACGCCGGCGAGCTGGCTGGGTCGAGCGCTGGCTATCGCCGGGCTGACGATCGCTGTGCTGGCCCCGGTGATCGGCGTGTGGGTCGAGGACCCGCGCCGGCGGCGCCTCACCCTGACCGTGCTGACCGGCCTGGTAGTTGGGCTGGTCAGTGCAATGAGCCTGATCCGTGAGCGCCCGGACTACCTATGGGCGGGTTTGGCCCTGCTCGCGATAGGTGCGGCATGCGGCGATCTGGCCAGCGTCCCGTACAACGCAATGCTGCGTCAGCTCGCGACACCGCAGAACTCGGGGCGGATCTCCGGTTTCGGCCTGGCGGCGGCATTCGTCGGCAGTGTCGGCCTGTTGCTGCTCGTCTACTTCGGTTGCATCGACGGGAAAGGCAGCACCCGCGGATTCCTGCACCTGCCGGTCGCGGACGGCATGAACGTCCGGGTAGCGATGCTGGTCGCCGCCGGATGGTTGGTGGTGTTCGCGACTCCATTGCTGTTGACCGCGCACCGGCTGCCGTCACCGGCGGAGGCGGCCGGTCCCGCGCACAGCGCGCTGGGTGGTTACCGCAAGCTGTGGCAGGACCTCGTCGTCGAGTGGCATCGCGACCGCAACCTGGTCTATTACCTGTTGGCGGCGGCGGTCTTCCGCGACGGCCTGGCCGGTGTGTTCACTTTCGGCGGTGTGCTCGGCGTCAACGCCTATGGGATCTCGCCGAACGATGTGCTGATCTTCGGGGTGGCCGCCAGCGTGGTGGCTGCGGTGGGCGCCGTCTTCGGCGGGTTCCTGGACGACTGGATCGGCTCCAAGCCGGTCATCATCGGCTCGCTGGCCAGCATCATCGCGGCCGGGCTGGCCATGATGGCGATGTCGGGTCCCCGCGCCTTCTGGGCCACCGGGCTGCTGCTGTGCCTGTTCATCGGGCCGGCGCAGGCGTCAGCGCGCACCCTGCTACTGCGAATGTCCAGCGAGGGCAAAGAAGGCGTGGCCTTCGGGCTCTACACGATGACCGGGCGTGCCGTGTCATTCGTAGGGCCGTGGCTGTTTTCGGTCTTCGTCGACGTGTTCGGGGCGGTCCGCGCCGGGATGGCCGGGCTGTGTCTGGTCATGGGCGCCGGGCTGCTGGGCCTGCTGATGGTGCGTGTCCCGCGCCGGGCCTAGCTAGCCGTTGCCGTTGCAGATCGTCAGGCCGACGCCGCTGCGCTGATTGATCTCGACCCCGTCGATGGTCAGCGAGCAGGTGACGTCGTGCCCGATGTTCACGATGGTGACGTTGGGCGTCTTGCTGCCGGACTCGGGCAAGCTGACTTCCTTGCTCCACGGCAGCCCCACATTGAACTCGGTCTGCATCATGCCGTCATTGTCCACGTAAGTGATGCTGATCGCGCGGCCGTCGCCGCTGACGTTATAGACCACGGTCTGCATGGAGCCCGGGTCAGCCGGCCGGCTGGGTTCGGTGGTGGCCGGCTCCGGTGCGCGGGCCGAATGCGACGGCGAATGCGGTACCACCGGGACGGGCCTCGGTGAACTCGGCGTCGACGGCAGCGCAGGTACAGCGGTCTGCCGTCTGGCCGTGCCATTGGCGATCACCAGCGCGATGAGCAACGCGATCACCAGCACGGTGACCGTGGCGGCGGCGATCCACAGCCAGCGGGGCGCCTTCGGCTTCTCGGGTTCGGGCTCGTGCGGCGGTTGATGGGGCAGCGGCTCGCCTTGCAACCAGTACTGCGGGAGCCGGTCGGTGGTGTTTGCCGAGTTCAGATCTTGCGACGAGCCGGAGTAGTACGGCGGCGGATAAGACGGCTGGCCGCTATAGGCCGGGTCAACATACGGCGGGTAAGGCTGCTGTATCCGTTGAGTTTGCTCGGTCCGCTCCTGAGTTGAACGGGTGTATCCGGGATGACGTCGATCGCTCATGCCCACCTCATTTCTGCAGGGTACCTGCAGTGCAACCGTCGGTGCCGAAATGTCTGATGAACAGTGAAATTGCTGGTCATGCTGACGTTACGCCGACGGTCAGCGCCGCGACGGTCATCGCCCGCATCACCGCGCGAGCCCGCGCGGCGCCGTCGGGTTTGAGGCTGTGCGGGGTGGAGTTGAGCAACCCGAACACGGCGTGCGCCATCAGCCTGGCGTCGCTCTCGGCGAGCCCGGGCTCGATCTGGCGTAAAACGCCCACCCAGACTTCGACGTATCGACGCTGCGCGCGTCGCACCTGCCGCTCGGCCGCGTCCGGTAGGTAGGCCAGGTCCCGGTCCTGGATCCGAATGAGATCGGGCTCGACCAGCGCGAAGTCGAGGTGAAAATCGATCAGGCCTTCCAGCGCCGCGGAGGCGTCGGCGTGCCGCGACTGAACCTCTTGGGCGCCGGCCAGCAGTCGGGTGCTGATCCCGACCAGCAGTTCCACCAACAGGGACTCTTTGTTGGGGAAGTGCCGGTAGATCGCGGGCCCGCTGACACCCGCTGCGGCGCCGATGTCTTCGAGCCGTACTGCCAGAAAACCCCGTTCGGCGAACAATCGCTCCGCGGCGGCCAGCAATTGCTGGCGGCGGTCCGACTTGCGCCGACTGCGGGGGCTCGGCGGCGGGGTGTGATCACTGCGCTCGGCCGGAGCAGAGGGTGCCATCCAGCCTCCCTAGACAGCTCGGTTAATGGCCACTAACATATCACGAGTTAGTGACCATTAACCGAAATTGGCGTGCAACCGATGACCTCACCGGCGCAAAACCGCAAGGCGCACACTGCTCTTGTCGAGCAGTTACGCGGCAAGCTTGCGACGGCTGCGCTGGGTGGGTCGGAACGCTCCCGCACCCGCCACGTCGACCGCGGCAAGCTGTTGCCGCGCGACCGTGTCGACGGGCTGCTCGATAGCGGCAGTCCGTTGCTCGAAATTGCGCCGTTGGCTGCCGACGGGATGTACGACGATGAGTGCCCTGGAGCCGGCATCATCACCGGGATCGGCAGGATCTCCGGCCGTGAATGCATGATCGTGGCCAACGACGCCACGGTCAAAGGTGGTACCTACTACCCGATTACGGTCAAGAAGCACCTGCGTGCGCAGGAGATAGCGGCGCAGAACCGGTTGCCCTGTATCTACCTGGTCGACTCCGGTGGGGCGTTTCTCCCGCGTCAGGACGAGGTCTTTCCCGACCGCGACCATTTCGGCCGGATCTTCTACAACCAAGCCAATCTCAGCGCGCAGGGCATCCCGCAGATCGCGGCGGTGCTCGGATCGTGCACCGCCGGCGGTGCCTATGTTCCGGCGATGAGCGACGAAGCGGTGATCGTCCGCGATCAGGGCACCATCTTTCTGGGCGGGCCACCGCTGGTGAAGGCGGCCACCGGGGAGGTGGTCTCGGCCGAGGATCTTGGTGGTGGAGAACTACATTCGAAGACCTCTGGCGTCACCGACCACCTCGCGCACGACGACCGCGATGCGTTACGCATCGTACGGCGGATCGTGTCGACGCTGGGCCCGCGGGAGCGCCCGATCTGGGATGTCTTACCGACAGAGAGCCCGGTCGCCGATCAGTCGGAGCTGTATGACGTGGTCCCCGTCGACCCGCGGATTCCGTACGACGTGCACACCGTCATCAACCGGATCGTCGACGGCGGCGAATTCGCGGAATTCAAAGCCGAGTACGGCGCGACCCTGGTCACCGGCTTCGCCCGCATCCACGGTCACCCGGTCGGTATCGTAGCCAACAACGGGGTGCTGTTTTCCGAATCCGCGGTCAAGGGAGCGCATTTCATCGAGCTGTGCGACAAGCGGATGGTGCCGCTGTTGTTCCTGCAGAACATCTCGGGGTTCATGGTCGGCCGCGAATACGAGGCCGGCGGCATCGCCAAGCACGGCGCGAAGATGGTGACCGCGGTGGCATGCGCGCGGGTGCCCAAGCTCACCGTGGTGATCGGTGGATCCTACGGCGCCGGCAACTATTCGATGTGCGGGCGAGCCTACTCGCCACGCTTTCTGTGGATGTGGCCGAACGCGCGAATTTCCGTGATGGGCGGCGAGCAGGCGGCTTCGGTGCTCGCGGCAGTGCGCGGGGAGATGACCGCCGAGGAGGAAGAAGCGTTGAAGGCACCTATCCGCGCCCAGTACGAGCATCAGGGCAGCCCGTACTACTCGACGGCCCGGCTGTGGGACGACGGGGTCATCGACCCTGCCGACACCAGAACGGTTGTCGGACTCGCTCTTTCGGTGACATCGATCGCGCCGGTCAATCCGGTCTCCTACGGCGTCTTCCGGATGTGAGCGCGATGGGATTGCATACCGTTCTGGTCGCCAACCGTGGCGAGATCGCCGTGCGGGTGATACGCACACTCAAGGCGATGGGCATCCGATCGGTGGCCGTCTACAGCGACGCCGACATCGACGCGCGACACGTCAGCGCGGCGGATATCGCGATCGCAATCGGTCCGGCGGCCGCACGAGACAGTTACCTCAACATCGCCGCGATCGTCGATGCCGCCGTGCGCACCGGTGCGCAGGCCGTCCATCCGGGTTACGGATTCCTCTCCGAGAACGCACAATTCGCGTCCGCGCTGGCGTCTGCCGGAATTGTGTTCATCGGGCCGCCAGTGAGCGCCATCCAGACCATGGGGGACAAGATCGCCGCCAAGGCCACGGTGTCGGCCTTCGGCGTGCCGGTGGTGCCCGGCATCGCGCGACCCGGCCTCAGTGACGACGAATTGATCGCCGCCGCTGAGGAAATCGGTTACCCGGTGCTGGTCAAACCGTCCGCCGGCGGCGGCGGCAAGGGCATGCGCATGGTCGAGCAATCCGCAGACCTACCCGCCGCCCTGGTCAGCGCCCGGCGGGAGTCCGCTGCCGCATTTGGTGACGACACGCTGTTTCTCGAGCGATTCGTGCTGCGCCCCAGGCATATCGAGGTGCAGGTGTTGGCCGATACGCATGGCAACGTGGTGCATTTCGGTGAGCGGGAATGCAGCCTGCAACGCCGGCATCAGAAGGTGATCGAGGAGGCCCCCTCTCCGCTGCTCGACCCGCAGACCCGGGCCAGAATCGGCTCAGCCGCCTGCGATACCGCTCGAAGCGTCGAATACACGGGCGCGGGCACGGTGGAGTTCATCGTCTCCGCCGACCGTCCCGACGAGTTCTTCTTCATGGAGATGAACACCCGGCTGCAGGTCGAGCATCCCGTCACCGAGTTGGTGACCGGATGGGACCTGGTCGAGTGGCAGGTTCGCATTGCGGCGGGGGAGAAGCTGGCCGTCGACCAAGCCGATATCGCCTTAAAAGGGCACGCGATCGAAGCGCGGGTCTACGCGGAGGATCCGGCGCACGGATTTCTGCCCACCGGCGGCGACGTGCTCGCGTTGACCGAGTCGACTGCTGCCGGCGTCCGGATCGACTCGGGCCTGTCTGCGGGGATGGTCGTCGGTAGCGACTACGACCCGATGCTGGCGAAAGTCATTGCCTACGGGCCGGATCGGGCCGCGGCGCTACGAACTCTTGATCAGGCTCTGGCTGACACCGCAGTCCTCGGCGTCATCACCAACGTCGAGTTCGTTCGTTTTCTGCTGGCCGATCCTGACGTGGTCGCGGGTCGGCTCGACACCGGGCTGTTGGACCGCCGTGCCGCCGACTTCATTGCGGTGCAGCCCTGCGACGAACAGTTCGTCGCCGCAGCGGCCTTCCGATGGCTGCGGCGTTTCCCCGCGCCGGGAGCCGATCTGTGGGAGGTGCCGTCTGGCTGGCGGGTCGGTCGCCGGGCACCGGTGAGCATTCGGCTGAGGTCCGGTGGACGGACCGACCATGTCCACATCGTCGGTGACCCTGACGCTGCCGAGGTCCGCATCGAGAACGGCGAACCCCGTTCTCTGCAAGCGACGTTGGTGGATGACCGGCTGACCGTGACCCTCGACAAGCTTCGCGTCTCCTACACGGTCGCAGCGCAGGACGGCAAGATCTGGCTGGCCGGTGACGGTGTCGTCGCAGTGCTCGACGAGGTCCGCGAGGCACCAGTGCGTGAAGACGAAGAACTCGGCGGAGACGCCGAGCTGATCAGCCCGATGCCCGGCGCGGTTGTTGCAGTCAGCGTCGATGACGGCGCCGAGGTCTCGGCGGGCACAGTCGTGGTCACGGTTGAAGCGATGAAGATGGAGCATGCGCTGACGGCGCCCGTCGACGGTGTCGTCGAACTGCTCGTCGCGGCGGGCGACCAGGTCAAGGTGGGCCAGTTGCTGGCCCGAATTGCCGCGAAAAACCAACCGGAAGCAAAGGACAGTACTGATGACTTGCACCGGTGACGATGCAGTAGGGGTACCTCCAGCCGCGCAGCGGCGAGGGGGACGAAGCGATGAGGAGGAACGGGGCTAATGACTAACTTCCTGTCGACCGGGACGCTCCCGGACGAATACCAACAACTGGCCAAGACCGTCCGGGATTTCGCGCAAAGCGTGGTCGCCCCGGTCTCGGCAAAGCATGACGCCGAGCACTCGTTCCCCTACGAAGTGGTGGCCGGCATGGCCGAGATGGGCTTGTTCGGCCTACCCTTCCCCGAAGAGTGGGGCGGGATGGGCGGCGACTACTTCGCGTTGTGTCTGGCGTTGGAGGAACTCGGCAAGGTCGACCAGAGCGTGGCGATCACCCTGGAAGCCGGTGTCTCCCTGGGCGCCATGCCGGTCTACCGGTTCGGCAGCGACGCTCAGAAGCAGGAATGGTTGCCGCAGTTGGCCAGTGGACGCGCCCTGGGTGCGTTCGGTCTCACGGAGCCGGGCGGTGGCACCGATGCCGGCGCGACGAAGACCACGGCGCAGCTCGACGACGGACACTGGGTGATCAATGGCTCCAAGCAGTTCATCACCAACTCCGGTACCGACATCACCAAGCTGGTCACCGTCACCGCAGTAACCGGCGAGCAGGGCGGTAAGAAAGAGATCTCGTCGATCCTGGTTCCGGCGCCCACGTCGGGATTCACCGTGGAGCCCGCGTACAACAAGGTCGGCTGGAACGCCTCGGACACCCACCCGCTGAGCTTCGACGATGTGCGGGTGCCTGAGGCGAATCTGCTCGGGGAGCGGGGCCGCGGCTACGCCAACTTCTTGCGCATCCTCGACGAGGGCCGCATCGCGATCGCGGCGCTGTCCACCGGGGTTGCGCAGGGTTGCGTCGACGAGAGCGTCAAGTACGCGCGGGAGCGCGAAGCGTTCGGACAAGCGATCGGCCGGTATCAGTCCATCGCGTTCACCATCGCTCGAATGGAGGCCCGCGCGCACACCGCCCGCGCCGCCTATTACGACGCGGCGGCGCTGATGCTGGCCGGCAAGCCGTTCAAGAAGCAAGCGGCGATCGCCAAGCTGGTCGCCAGCGAAGCGGCGATGGACAATGCCCGAGACGCCACCCAGATTCACGGCGGTTACGGGTTCATGAATGAATTCACAGTGGCCCGGCATTACCGGGACAGCAAAATCCTCGAGATCGGCGAGGGGACAACGGAGGTTCAGCTGATGTTGATCGCCCGCGAGGTGGGCCTGTGACGGGAATGAGACGAACGGTGGTTTTATGACCAACGGCGAGCAACCGGTCAGGACCGTAGTCCAGCGGGGTCTGTGGTTCGAGGAGTTCGAAACCGGTGTGCGCTATTTGCATCGTCCGGGCCGGACCATCACCGAGGCCGACAACGTGATCTTCACGACGTTGACGATGAACACTCAGGCGCTGCACCTTGATGCCGCGTTCTCCGATGCGCTGCCGCCGTTCAATCAGCGGCTGGTGAACTCGATGTTCACCTTGTCGACGCTGGTTGGTTTGTCGGTCGCGCAGTTGACCCAGGGCACCATCGTCGGCAACCTCGGTTTCTCCGAAATCTCCTTCCCCAAGCCACTTTTCCATGGTGACACGTTGTACGCCGAAACCATCATTCTGGAGAAGCGGGCGTCCAAGAGCCGTCCGGGAGAGGGCATCGTGACATTCGCGCACACCGGTCGCAATCAGCACGATGACGTGGTGGCCACCGCCCACCGCAAGACGATGGTGCGGATGCAGCCACCAACTGAGGCCGCTGACGGGGAGGCCTGATGGGCCTGGGCAATCCCGGACCGGCGTGGCTGTTCTGCCCGGCGGACCGATCGGAGCGTTACCACAAGGCCGCGGCAGTAGCCGATGTCGTGATCCTCGACCTCGAAGACGGGTGCGCGCCCGCCGACCGGCCCGCCGCGCGCCGAGCACTGGTCGACGTCCAGCTCGATCCAGCCCGAACCGTTGTGCGGGTCAACCAGTTCGGCACCGAAGACCAGAGACTCGACCTCGAGGCACTCGAGAAGACCCCGTATGACACCGTGATGCTGCCGAAATGCGAAGCGGTCGATGAGATCAGCGCGTTGGCGCCGCTGGACGTGATCGTGCTGGTGGAGTCGCCCAAGGGTGCCTTGATCGTGACGGACACCGTCCAGGTGGACAACGCGGTCGCGGTGATGTGGGGAGCCGAGGATCTGTTCGCGGTACTCGGCGGCACAGCGAACCGCTACCCGGACGGGACATACCGCGAGGTTGCCCGCCACGTCCGTTCCCAGTCGCTGCTGGCGGCCAAGGCGTACGGTCGCCTCGCGCTGGATTCCGTTTACCTCGACATCAAGAATCTCGACGGGTTACGCGGCGAGGTCGACGATGCCGTCGCGGTGGGCTTCGACGCGAAAGTTGCCATCCATCCCAGTCAGGTACCGGTGATCCGAGCCGGTTACGCGCCGTCGACTGAACAGGTGCAGTGGGCCAAACACGTTCTCGCCGCTGCGGTCGACGAACGGGGGGTCTTCGCGTTCGAGGGCATCATGGTGGACGCGCCGGTGTTGCGGCGGGCCGAGCGGATCGTGCATCTGGCGGGAGCCGCCGGCCGGTAGCAGCCGTTACTTCTTTTTGGCGGCGTCCAGTCGCGCCGCAAACTCTGGTGACTGAATCGAGTGGGCCTGCGGTCCCAGTTCGATGCCTTTGGCCTGCTCGTGCAGGTCGATGTCGAGCACACCCGGACTGGCGGTGGCGCGCATGGTGGCTTTGGTCGCCAGCACCACCTCACGCGGCGCGGCCGCCGGGCCAGTCGCCAATTCCAGCGCGGCAGCAACCGGGTCGTCGGTAATGCTGAGCGCAAGCCCGTGCCGCACAGCGGATTCGGCGTCGAAGCGCATGCCGAACAACAATGCCGCGCGGGCCACCTGGGGTCCGACTCCGCGGTGCAGCATCCACGTCGCGCCGCCGCCCGGATGAATGCCTAACTTCTGAAAACGGGCGTCGAACAACGCGTTCGGGCCCGCGATGCGCACATCGGCGGCCAGCGCCAAGTTGAGTCCCGCACCGACGGCGGGGCCGTTGACGGCGGCGATCGTCGGCAGCGTGCACCGGCCAACGGCCATGAACCCGTCGTAGAGCCGGCGCAATCCCTCCTCGGCAGCGCTGCCCAGAGCGCTGAGGTCGGCACCGGCGCAGAACGCCTTACCGGCGCCGGTGACGACCACCGCATGCACGTCGAGGTCAGCTTCGGCGCGCTCGACGGCCGCGCGCAGTTGCCTCGACATGTCGTCGGTGACGGCATTGCGGCGATCGGGGTCGTTGACGGTGATCAGCGCGACATGGTCGGCCACGTCGAACAGGACTAGGGACATCGGTACCTCCGTTGATCAGCCGGAAACGGTACATCTGCACCGTAAAGCAAATGCGCCACAGGCAGCCCTTGCGCAACATCGGCACCAGCCAGATGTGCCCCCGGCAGGATTCGAACCTGCGACCACAAGATTAGAAGTCATGTGCTCTATCCAGCTGAGCTACGGGGGCCGAGGAACTCAAGCGCAGGTCAGTGTAGCCAATTGCAAAAGTGGGTATTCCGCGCGACGCAACGCCGCCCGAAATGGCGTTGGCAGGGATAACGATTGGTTTAGTGTGAGGCCTGCCACACGCACGTCACCGGCGGCACTGCCGCGGACGGCCGCCGCGTG
>JAVHWH010000173.1:0-19647 GCA_032159915.1 Mycobacterium sp. | reverse complement strand
TGAACCACGCGGCTTCGGCAATCTCGCCGTCGTTGAACGCGAACGGCTCAGCAGGATCGGCGACCGCGTGGAAGCCAATCATCAACGAGCGGGGAAACGGCCACGGCTGACTGCCCAGATAGCGGATGTCGCTGACGGTGAGCCCGATTTCCTCGTGGATCTCCCGGGCGACGCAGGTCTCGAACGACTCCCCCGCCTCGACGAAACCCGCCAGCAGCGAGAACATCCGCTCCGGCCACACCGTCTGACGGGCGAGCACCGCGCGGTCGCCGCCATCGTGCACCAGGCAGATGATCGCGGGGTCGATGCGCGGAAACTCTTCGTGGCCGGTGACCGGATTGACCCGCGCCCAGCCGGCCCGAATCGGTTTGGTCGGCGAGCCGTCGATCGAGCTGAACCGGGCGCTGGCATGCCAGTTCAGCAGCGCCGCGGCGGCCGACACCAACTGAGCGCCGACGTCGTCGAAAAGCTGGCCGCCCCGGCGCAGGTCCGCGACCTCAGCTTTGAGGCCGGGATCTTCGGGTGCTTGCAGCGGACCGCGTACTGCCCACACGTGGCGACCGTCGCCCATGCGGCCCAGAAACACCGCGTCCGGCGGCGGCTCGTCGGCCAGGTCTTTGGCCTTGCCCAGCAACACTTTGCCGTCAGCCACCATCACCTGGTTGCGGGAGTCCAATCGCAGCAGGGCGGCGTCCGGCCACCCGGCGGCAGCCGCATCTACGTCGGTGCGCACCTGGTCGGCTCGGTCGGCGCCGATGCGCGACAACAGCGGCACACCCTTCAATTGGAAGTCCACGTGGCCTTACCCTTCTGGTCGCGACCCGCGGTCGCCATGGTCGCCTCTTGGTGGCGACCCGCGGCGCCCGGCTTCGCCGCGCTTGCGGTCGCCACGGGTCATCTCCCGGTGTTGCGGACAAAGAGCAGCCGGTCGCCGGCCTCGATCGCGTCAGCCTCCGGCGCGTCGACCCGCAACAGCCGGCCGTCGCGCACCACACCGAGCACGAGGTCGGACAGGTGTCGCGGTGATCCGCCGAGTTCGGTCTGCTCGACCTCCCGCTCGGCGATGGCGAATCCATGCGACGGCGTCAGTAGGTCGTCGATCATCTCGACGACGCTGGGCGTGGTGGTGGCTACCCCGAGCAACCGGCCGGCTGTTTCTGAGGAGACGACCACCGAGTCAGCGCCCGATTGCTTGAGCAAGTGCTGGTTTTCGGCCTCGCGAATCGACGCCACAATCTTGGCGCGCGGCGCGACCTCTCGCGCGGTGAGGGTGACCAGCGTTGCGGTGTCGTCGCGCCCGGTCGCGACGATGATCGCGGAAGCGTGCTGGGCAGAGGCGAGCCGAAGGACGTCGGATCTGGTGGCGTCGCCGCGCACGGTGACGAGGTCGGCGGCCGCCGCGTGGTCAAGTGCCGCTTGGTCGATGTCGACGACGACGAAATCCTTGCCGGCCGCTGCGTCCCCGCACATCGCGCCAATCGCGGTTTTGCCCTTGGTGCCGTAGCCGATGACGACGGTGTGGTTGCGCACTGTGCTCCTCCAACGCTGAATCTTCCAGGCTTGCCGGGACCGCTCGGTGAGCACCTGCAGCGTCGTGCCGACCAACACCACGAGGAACAGGATCCGTAGCGGCGTAAGCACCAGCACGCTGATCAGCCGGGCGAACTCGGTGTAGGGAGTCAGGTCGCCGTAGCCGACTGTCGTCAAGGACACCGTCGCGAAGTAGAGGCAGTCCAGGAACGTCAGTTGCCCGCCACGAACGTCGGTGTAGCCGTTGCGCCCGAGGTAGACGGTGATCACCGCCGCCGCCAAGGCCAGCAGTGCGACGGCGACGCGCCGCCAGATCGCCCGCATCGGGCTGAGTTGCACCTCGGGTACCCGCACCACGCCGACGAGCGCGTAGCCGGGTTTTGCGGTCAGCCTCTCGTCGAGATCGCGTCCCTGACGGCTAACTTTGACCACAGCTCATCGGCTCGACCGGACGCACGACACAATGTAACCATGACCGCCATCACAGACCGTCTCCAGCGGGATCCCAGCCAGACGCCCGCCTACCGAATCGCGGCGCTGTTGCTTGGCGTCGGCACCCTGCACTTCGTTGCGCCGAAGCCGTTCGACGGCATCATCCCGGTCGAGCTGCCCGGCAGTGCGCGGTTCTACACCTACGCGTCCGGCGTCGCTGAGGTCGTCATCGGCGCCCTGCTGCTGCCGCTGCAGACCCGGCGGTTGGCCGCGCTGGCGGCGGCGGCGTTGTTCCTGGCGGTACTGCCCGGCAACGTCAACATGGTTCGGTTGTGGTGGGACAAGCCGTGGCCGATGCGCATCCTCGCGCTGGCCCGGCTGCCGTTGCAAATCCCGATGATCACCACCGCGCTGAAGGTCGCCCGCAACTCCTAATCACCAGGAGCCAGGATCTCGGCCAGTTCGTCGTAGCTCGGCAGGGCATCCGGCACGACCGTCTGCCCAGTTCCCACATAGTGAAAAGCCGTGCGCACCAAGGCATCCTGACAGCCGCTGAGCGCGGCCCAGGCGAGCCGGTACACGCCGAGCTGGATGGCGGCGTGCCGGGCGGCCTCCGAGCCGCGCGGCGGTTCGCCGGTCTTCCAGTCGACAACCGTCGCGCCGCCGTCAGGCTCAGCGAAGACTGCGTCGATGCGCCCACGAACCACTGTGCCCCCGATCGCCATCTCGAACGGCACCTCGACGGCCACCGGCGTCCGCGCGGCCCACCGGGAGGCCAGGAACGCATCCTGCAGCGCGGCGAGTTCATCGGCGTCACGCTGGGCGATGTCGGTGTCGGCGGCGCCAGGCAGGTCAGCGAGATCGAACAGCCGCTCGGCGCCGTAGAAGCGCTCGACCCAGTCGTGAAAGGCATTGCCCAGCAACGCGTGCGGCTCAGGACGCACCGGTAGCCGGCGGGTGAGCCGCTGCACCGCATGCTCGGGATCGCGAACCAAGTCGACCAGGCTGCTGACCGACAGACCGCTGGGCAGCGTTACGGGCGGCGGTTGCGCGGCGCGGGCACGCTCATGCAGCAGCGCGTCGACATCGGCCGCCCAATCTTCTGGGTCGTCGTGGGTGCCTTCGGCGGGGGCGTCCGCGGCCATCGCGGCGGTGACCAGTGCGGCTCCCCGTTGCACGTCGGCTCGGCGATCGCCCAGCGGATCGACGGGCCAGTTAGCCTGCTGGACGCTGTCGCGCAAGGGGTTTCGGTCACCCCCGGCCGGGGCGGACGCCCAGTGTTCGATCACGCCGCAGGGCTGTCCTGACTCGATGGACTGGTCGATGATGCCTTTGAGCTCACACAAGAAATCGGACGGCCCACGCGGCTTGATGCCGGTGGCTGCCCAGTGATGACCCGACAGCAGCAGCGTGTCCTCGCAGCGGGTGATCGCGACATACAGCAGCCGGCGCTCCTCGTCGATGCGGCGTTGCTCGAGCTGAGCCCGGTGCGCCGAGATCTTGTCGGACAACTGCTTTCGGTCGGTCACGTCGGAGGTGTCCAGAACCGGTACGCCGTGCACGCCATTGGCGGAACGGTCCCCACGTAGCAGCGGCGGGAGATCGGCCGCGTCGGTGAGCCAGGTGCGCGCCTGCGCGGTCGACGGGAACAATCCACCTGACAGGTGCGGCACCGCGACCACTTGCCACTCCAGGCCCTTGGCGGCGTGCACGGTCAACACCTGCACCCGGTTCTGCGCGACGACGACCTGTGCCGGCGCCAAGCCGTTCTCGACGACTGCGGCTGCGTCCAGGTAGGCAAGCAGCCCGATGACCGAGGCATAAGAATCCGTCGCCGAGGATCGTTCCGTGTAGCCGGTGACCACGTCGGCGAAGGCGTCGAGCTGTTCGGTGCCGGTCCAGCCGCTGCCCGGCGATGCCGCTCGCACCTCGCAGTCGACACCGAGCAGCCGGCGTACCTCGGCCACCAGATCGGGTAGCGGATGGCCCAGACGGCCGCGCAGCATGCTCAGTTCATCGGCAAGCGCCGTAATCCGTCGATAGCCTTCCGCCGAATAACCCTGGGCTGGGCCCGGATCGGCCAGCGCGTCGGCCAGGCTCGCGGAGTCGGTCTGCGATCCGGCCGCCTGGGCAATCTGCTCCGCTGTCTCACCGGAGCGTGCCGCCTGCCCACTGTTCATCAGGGTGGCGCGCCGCCACAGCGCCGCGACGTCACGGGCTCCGAGCCGCCAGCGCGGACCGGTGAGAACCCGCATCGCGGCCGCGCCTGCAGTGGGGTCGGCGACCAGGCGCAGCATCGCGACCACGTCAGCCACCTCGGGAACTGACAGCAGCCCGGCCAGTCCGACGACCTCCACGGGGACGCCACGGGCGCGCAGGGCGGCGGCGATCGGTGCCGCATCGGCGTTGCGGCGCACCAGGACAGCGGCGGTCGGCGGCGCGACATCGTCGGCGGCCGCCTGCTGATAGCACCGCTGGAGGTGGTCGGCCACCCAGTCCCGTTCGGCTGCAACGTCGGACAGCAGTGCGCAGCGCACGGTGCCGGGTGCGGCGTCGGGGCGCGAGCGCAGCGCGTGGACGGCGACCGACCGTTGTCGCGCATCGGCCGACACGGCGTTGGCCACATGCAGGGTGGACGGCGGGTTGCGCCAGCTGGTGCTCAGCTCCAGCACCGGCGCGGGTCCGCCATCGGACATCGGAAAGTCGGTGGTGAACCGCGGCAGGTTGGTCGCCGAGGCGCCCCGCCAGCCGTAGATGGACTGGATCGGGTCGCCGACCGCAGTCAGCGCCAGCCGCTCGTCGACTCCGCCGCCGAACAGCGACGACAGCAGCATGCGTTGGGCGTAGCCGGTGTCTTGGTATTCGTCGAGCAGCACCACCCGGTAACGGCTACGCAACTGCTCCCCCACTTGCGGGACCGTCAGCGCCAGCCTTGCTGCACAGGCCATTTGGCTTCCGAAGTCCATCATCTTCTCCGCCCGCATGCGGTGATGTAGAGCGTCGACCAGAGGCACCAGTTCGGCGCGCTCGGCCTGAGTGGCCAGCATGCGCAGCAGCCACTGGCTAGGGCCGCGGTCGCGCTGGTAACGACCCGGGGGCAGGGTGTGCACCAGCCGTTCGAGCTCGACATGGGTGTCGCGGACCTGGCCGGTATCGACCAGGTGCTCGGCGAGCTGACCCGAAAGCCGGAGCACCATCGCGGTGACCGACGCGGGGTTCTTGTCGGTCCGCAGCTCACCGCCGTACCCGTTGACCACGTCGAAGGCCAGTTGCCAGAGCTCCGTCTCGCTGAGCAACCGGGTGCCGGGTTCGATCGGCTGCGCATACTCGGCCACCGCCGACGACAGCAGACCGTACTCGCGCAGCAGTTGGCCCGCGAAGGCGTGATAGGTGCTGATCACCGGCGCACCCACGGCTTCACCGGCCAGCGCACCCGGCTCACCACCGAACGCCAGACCGGAGCCGCTGAGCCGGGCCAGCCGGGACCTGACCCGCCGAAGCAGCTGCCCGGCCGCCTTGCGGGTGAACGTCAACCCCAGCACCTGCCCGGGCTCGGCGTAGCCGTTGGCCACCAGCCACACCACCCGCGCTGCCATCGTCTCGGTCTTGCCGGCACCGGCTCCCGCGATCACGACCAGCGGCCCGGGTGGAGCGGCAATGACCGCCGCCTGTTCGTCGGTGGGTTCGAAAAGCCCCAAGGCGCTGGCCAATTCACGTGGGCTGTAGCGTGCCGACGACACCGTCACGATGGTCATATTGCCCCCTGCCCGTCGATGCCCGCCTGAGCGGGGCAGCTCGGCCGTAGCGGGCAGTGCGAACATCCGTCGTTGACCCGGGCGATGAAGTGCGGCCCGGACGTCGCCCCGGCAGCCTCCCGAATCCGGTCACGCCATTGCTCGCGCGCCTCAGGCGTCAGCGGATCCTGCTCGCGCTCGGTGGCACCCGCCGACCCCGTCCTGCCCAGGTAGACCAGCCGACCGCCGCCGGGTTCGTCACCGCGGTCTACCAGGCCCTCGGCCACCGCGAGCTGGTAGGCGGCCAGCTGGGCGTGCCGCTGCGCGTCGTCCTTGCTGACCGGCGTCTTGCCGGTTTTGATGTCGACGATCACCAGCCTGCCCTCGGCGTCGCGTTCGATGCGGTCGACCCGGCCACGCAACCGGACGTTCCCGTCGATGACCCCGTCGACGTCGACCTCGACACCGACCTCGGTCAGTTCGCCGCGGGTCTGCGCCCGCCAGGCGAGGAACGTCTCGATCATGGCGCGGTGCCGAGCCAGTTCATTGTCGGCGTACCAACGTGATTCGAACGGCAGATACGGCCAGGCCCGCTCCAGGGCGGCGAGAAGTTCGGATTCGCTGCCGGCCGGCTCGGCGATCAGTGCATGCAGCACCGAGCCGACGGTCGAGACGAGATCGCGCGGGTCGGTTCCGCCGTGGCGTTCGGCCATCCAGCGCAGCGGGCAGTCGGTCAACGTCTGCAAGCTCGACGGGGTCAGCGTGACCACATGATCGTCGCCGCTCCACAACGGTTCGGTGCTGCTCACCGGCGACATGCCATACCAGCCGGCCGGGTCGGCGCCCGGCACGCCCGCTTCGGCGAGCCGCGCCAATTGCGTTGCCGCACAGCTGCGCATCGCCTCACTGACCAATCCCTGCGGCGCGCACACCACACCGCGCAGGCGGCCCACCACCGCGTTGGCCGAGAGTACTCGGGGCCCGGCGACGGGTTCCAGCGGTGATTGCAGGTCGCCGCCATCTGCATGCCTGGGGTCGAAAGACGCGGCGGACCACTGCGCGATCTCGGCGAAGAACGGCGACGGAATGTCGGCTTCCTCGCCGCCGGCGGCCTCGCCATCGACGGCCGTCACCAACAACCGCTTGCGGGCGCGCCCCATCGCGGCCACCAGCAGTCGTCGCTCCTCGGCAAGCAGCGGCGCGCGCATCGAGGCGTTCTCGGCAACGCCGTCGAGCACGTCGAGCAGACGCTGCGTGCCGAGCACTCCGCCGCGGGGAACGGTGTTGGGCCACAGTCCTTCCTGCAAGCCGGCGATGACGACGAGATCCCATTCCTGGCCCAGTGCCGCGTGTGCGCTGAGCACGGTGACGTGCTCTCCGGCAGCCGGTTCAGGGCCGACAGCACGCAGCTGCTCGGTCCGTAGGTGATCGATCAAGCCGGGCAGCGACGCACCGGCGGTGCGGGCCAGATATTGGTCGGCGGCATCGAACAGCGCGGTCACCGCGTCGAGGTCACGGCCCGCCTGAACGCCGATCGCACCCCCACGCTCACACGCGGTCAGCCAGCGACGCTGCAAACCAGAACGCTGCCATGCTGCCCAGAGCGTGTGACGCGGATCCGCACCGCGCCCATGCGAGCCGGCCGCGGCATCCAACACCGCCCGTATCCGCTGCAACGGCTTGGCCTGCGCCGCGGTCAGTCGAGCCGACAACTTGCCGCTGAGCGCCTCGACCAGCAGCTCGCCGAATTCCTTCGACTGTCCGTCGGAATCGTTGCGTCGCAATGTCCGTCGTAACTGGCGAAGTGAAACCGGATCGACCCGACCAATGGGACCCGTCAGCAACGACAGCGCCTGCTCGCCGTCCAGGCGGTCGGCAGTCGCGGCGAGCACCGTCAACAACGCCTGCGCCGCGGGCTGCGCAGCCAACGGACCGGTGAGCGCTGACGGAGCCACCGGCACACCAGCTCGCGCCAGCGCGTGCGGCAGGCCGGCCCCCCCACGCGGTACCGACCTGACGATGACCGCCATCTGTGACCACGGCACGCCGTCCATCAGGTGTGCCCGCCGCAGGTAGTCGGCGATCATCGTCGCCTCCGCGTTGGCGGAGACGGCCAGCTTCGCCACCACCGAGCCGGGATCGTCGCCGACGCCGTCGATTGCCCCGCCGCCGGTGAGCCGGCTGGCGATGCCCGAAACCGCTTGCGCCACAGCCGGAGCGCAGCGATACGAGGTTCGCAGCGTCACCGATGGCGTGCCATCACCGAGCAAAGCCGCCGGCTCGGCGCCACGGAAGCCGAACACTGCCTGATCCGGATCACCGGCAAGCAAGGTCAGGTCGGCACCGGCGGCCAGCACCCGAACAAGCATTGCGGCCTGCGGGTCGAGTTGCTGGGCATCGTCGACGAGCAGCACGCCGATCCGGGCGCGCTCGGCGGCCAGCAGCTCGGGGTCGACGGCCAAGGCTTCCAGCGCGGCACCCACCAGTTCGGCGGCCCCGACCGCCGGCGTGGTCGCCTGCGGAGCCGCGGTTCCCACCGCTGCGCGCAGTAACATCACCTGCTCGTACATCCGCGCAAAGCGGCCCGCGGCAGTCCAAACCGGGCGACCCGACAGCCGACCCACCCCCTCCAGTTGGGCAGGATCGACGCCGCGTTCGGCGCACCGGGTCAGCAGCTCACGCAGCTCGGCGGCGAAACCGTCGGTGGCCAGGGCCGGCCGCAATTCGGGGGGCCAGGCATCGGCCCCGTCGGCGATCTCACCGGCCAGTAACTCGGTGATGATCGCGTCCTGTTCGGCGCTGGTGACCAATCTGGGCGGTGGACCGCCGGCGCGCTGTGCCGCCAGCCGCAGCACTGCGAACGCGTAGCTGTGCACGCTGCGCACCAACGGTTCCCGGATCACCGCCGGTCGTGGGCCGGCGTCTTGCGACCCCAGCAACCGCGCCGTCAGTGCGCTGCGTGCTTGCGTCCCCATCCGGCCCGAACCCGTCAGCAGCAGAACCGATTCCGGATCGGTGCCCGCGCCGATTCGCGTGGCCGCCACATCGATCAGCAGCGAGCTCTTGCCAGTGCCCGGCCCGCCGAGCACCCGCAACGTCCCCCGCAGCCCGGGCCTGAGCAAGCTGAGGGCTTCGGGGCTCCAGTGGTGCGACATAGCGGAATGACACCACGGGGGTCTGACAAGTCGGGCCCGGTCGAGTGCGGGTGATCGCCGGACTGGCACGATCATCGCGTGACCCGCCTGCACGTGCACCGCTTCGGCCCGCCCGGCCCGGTGCGGCTATTGGCACTGCATGGACTCACCGGGCACGGCCGGCGTTGGCAACACCTGGTCGACCGGCACCTACCCGAGATTGCCGTCGCTGCACCGGATTTGATCGGACACGGCCACTCGTCGTGGGACGCGCCGTGGACCATCGACGCCAACGTGGCCGCGTTGGCCGGACTGCTCGAGCGCGAGTCCGGTGACCCTGTGGTCGTGGTGGCGCACTCGTTCGGCGGCGCGGTGGCCCTGGAGTTGGCGGCCGCCCACCCTGGCCGGGTCGCGGGACTGGTGCTGCTCGACCCGGCCGTCGGACTGGATGGCGGATGGATGCGCGAGATCGCCGACGCCATGCTGGCCTCGCCCGACTACTCCGATGTGGCGGAGGCCCGCGCGGCGAAGACCAACGGTTCCTGGGCCTGCGTGGAACCCGTTGTCGTCGATGCCGAACTCGACCAGCACCTCGTCACGCTGCCAGGCGGTCGGTGCACCTGGCGACTCAGCATGCCGGCGATGATGTCCTACTGGAGCGAACTTGCCCGGGACATCGTCCTGCCGCCCAAAGGAATCGGGACGACGCTGGTGCAGGCGGCGTGGACGTCGCCGCCGTATGTCACCGATCGACTCGTCAGTGCTCTGCGCGAACAGCTGGGTCAGGATTTTCGCCACCTGACTTTCGATTGCGACCACATGGTGGCCGAGACCAAACCGGCTGAAGTCGCCGCGCTGATCCGCGAGCGGATGGCCTGACAATGGCGCCGGTGACCGACGATCAGGTCGAGCGGGTGCGCGCGCTGGTTGCCACGATACCGATGGGCCGAGTCGCAACCTATGGCGACATCGCTTCTGCGGCAGAGCTTTCCAGCCCGCGCATCGTCGGGTGGATTATGCGTAACGACTCCTCAGACCTACCCTGGCACCGGGTGATCACCGCGTCGGGCCGACCAGCACGACACCTGACCACCCGACAGCTGGAACTGCTTCGCGCCGAAGGGGTTCTGGCGGTCGACGGCAGGATCGCGCTCAGCGAAGTCCGCTACGCCTTCCCCGGCTAGAGGACCAGCCGGACCAGTGCGGCAGTGCGGGCCAGACCCGGGAAGGCAGCAGCCGTCGAACGCGGATGCAAGGCGTGTACAGCGAGCCGAAACATCAAGGCGCGCAACAACATCTGCGGCCACTCCGGCAGCGCGTTCCAGCGGTCGATGAGGCCTTCGTCCGCCTCTCCCCACGACAGCGCGTCGACGACGACCACTCCGGCTGCCCACGACGCGGGACGCCAGTAGGGCGTGATGTCGGTGATCCCCGGCGCGGCGGCACCGGCGAACAGCACCGTGCCGTACAGGTCGCCGTCGACCAGTTGGTTGGGGCTCTTGGTCGGCCGGCGCAGTCCGGCAAGCTGATTGATCAACTCGACCGACCGCTGGCCGTCAGAGGTCGGCGACGCCGCGCGGGCGGCTGCCGGCACCGACTGCAGCGGCCGCTCTTCCCACGCGGCGCGGTCGGCGGCGATGAAGACGTCGACATCGGCCCACGGCGCCGTCGGCCCCTGGGTGAGAAATCGCGGCCGTTCCAGTTTGCCGGTGGCCTCGTGTAAGCGCACCGCGGCCGACACCACCTCGTCATGCCGGGGTTCGGGCTGTCCGGCCACGAACGTATCTGCTCGCCAGCCCGACACCACGTAACGCCCATCGGTCGAGCGGACCGGTCGGGCCAGCCGCACACCGTCGACGAACAACGTTTCCCGGACCCGCGCCGACCACGCCGCCCGGGCGTTCTCGGCGACCATCGACAGCACCACTTCGCCGCACCGCCAGCCGCCCTCCCAGGCAGCGCCGAGAAAAATCGGCCCGACACCACTCAAACCGAACGCCGACAGCACATGCTCCGGCGGCGGTTGGACACTCACGCGGCTAGCCTAATCGGGCTCAGCGAAGTCCCGGGACTAGACACGACGTCGCAGTTTGGCGTGGCGGATCAGTACATCACCATGTCGGGCTGCATCTGCTGCGCCCAAGCCACGATCCCGCCCTGCAGGTGCGCCGCGTCGGCAAACCCGGCGCCGCGTACCGCCGCCAACGCCTGGGCCGAGCGCACACCCGTCTTGCAATAGAGCACCGGCCGGCGGTCCCGCGGCAATCCGGCCAGAGCTTCGCCGGAATTGATCGACGAACTCGGGATCAGCTGGGCCCCGTCGATGTGGTTGATGTCCCACTCGGCCGGCTCTCGCACATCGATCAGGGTGATTTTGATGCCGGAATCGAGCAGGTCACGCAGCTGACGGGGAGTAATCGCGGAGCCGTCGGCCGCGCCCGACTCGATTCCGCAGAACTCGTCGTAGTCGACCAACTCGGTGATCGCCGGTGCGGCCGGGTCCTTGCGGATGCCGATGGTCCGGTGGCTCATCGCCAGCGCGTCATAGATCAGCAGCCGGCCCAGCAGCGGCTGCCCGATGCCGGTGATTAGCTTGATCGCCTCGGTTCCCATCACCGACGCGATCGAGCCGCACAGCACACCCAGCACACCACCGTCGGCGCACGACGGCACTGAGCCCGGGGGCGGCGCTTCAGGGTACAAATCGCGGTAGTTCAGGCCTCGGCCGTTCGGCGCATCCTCCCAGAACACCGAAACCTGTCCTTCAAACCGGTAGATCGAGCCCCACACGTACGGCTTGTGCGCCAGCACCGCCGCGTCATTGACCAGGTAGCGGGTGGCAAAGTTGTCGGTGCCGTCGAGGATCAGGTCGTAATCGTCGAAGAGGTCGACGGCGTTGCGCCGGTCAAGCCGGACCTCGTGCAGGCGCACGCTCACCAACGGGTTGATCTCGGCGATCGAGTCCCGCGCGGACTGCGCTTTGGACCTGCCGATATCGCCGACACCGTGGATGATCTGACGCTGCAAGTTCGATTCCTCCACGACGTCGTCGTCCACGATGCCGATCGTCCCGACCCCGGCCGCGGCCAGGTAAAGCAGCGTCGGCGCGCCGAGACCCCCCGCACCGATCACCAGCACCCGCGCATTCTTGAGCCGCTTCTGGCCGTCGACGCCCAAATCGGGAATCACGAGATGGCGGCTGTAGCGGGCCACCTCGTCGGCGGTCAGCTCGCCGGCGGGCTCGACGAGCGGGGGTAACGACGTGGACATCTCCCCAATTTATCGACTCATACGGATCGCGACTCAGGCGATGGGATACGGCCAGGGATTGAACCGGCAGGTCTTGCCGTCCGGCTTGACGTAGTCGGGGTCGAACTTCGAGGCCTCGTCGTCGGACGTGGAGAAGGTTTGCTGCATCATGATCGGCGCCAGGCCGCCCGGCTGGTCGCAGGGCTCGTGGCGCAGATAGCCGATGGCGTGACCGACCTCGTGGTTGATCAGATACTGCCGGTAGGAGCCGACGTCACCTTGGAAGGACAGCGCGCCGCGCACCCAGCGCGCCTCGTTGATGAACACCCGCGGCTCGACGCCCGCCCCGTAAGACGGGTTGTAGCAGGACGTCTCGAGTGGAAACTCGTACCCGCAGCCGCCCCGGACCGTCATCGGCGAGCTTAGCGAGATGCGGATGTCGGGTTTGGCTTTGCCGTTGGCGTCCACCCTGACGAACGCGAATTGAGCGTCGTGGGTCCAGCTCTTCGGATTGGCCAGCGTCTGGTCGACCATCGCGGCGAACGCGTCGTCACCCCCGAACGCTGCGGGCTCCAAGCCGTTCTCGACCTCGACGGTGTACTTGAAGACTTTTGCCGTGCCCTGGCCGGTCTGCGGTGTGACTCCCGGGACGACGTGCCACGACTTGGCGCCCGCACCGGTGAACGGTCCGCCGTTGGGCAACATCCCGGTGGGCAGGCTGGCGTCGTATTGGGTCAGGCCCTTGGGTGGAGCGTCGATGATCACGGTGCCCACGGCGCCGATCTTCGGCGGCCCCTGCAGCGGACGACCGGACGTGGGCGCCGACGCGCTCGTTCCGGTGACAGTTTGATAGAGCACCACGCCGGTCACGACGACCAGCACCGGCAGCGCGTAGGCGCGCCAGCCGTAGGTAGAGACGAAGCGCCCCAACCAACTCTGCTTGCGCCAGCGACTGCTGTCACGATTCGACCGGACCCGCCCGGCGCCACCCCACGCGAGCGGATCCCGCTGGGCGCGCAGCGGCTCGCGCCAGTCGTCGCGAAGAACCGGTGTCCGGTTGCCCCCGCGCCACTCGGGGTCGAAGGTCACTTTCCCAGAATGGCACAACACCTGCTAGCTGGAACTCTCGGCGCGCCAGACGGCGCACGTAGGACACTGGCTTGCCGACATTGCTGCCATAGCTGACGAGTGAAATCCGGAACGGGTAGTAGTGTCGTTGCGATCAACCGCGCACTGGCCATACCGGCGCGATGACAAGCAGATTGAGGAATGGATGAGCGAGCTCGCCAACGCCGCCGGAAGGAGTGGGTCGAAACCCACCGCTTCGGCTCGGCGCGGCAACCGACTGCCTCGTGACGAGCGTCGGGGTCAGTTGCTCATCGCCGCCAGCGACATTTTCGTCGACCGTGGCTACCACGCCGCCGGTATGGACGAGATCGCCGAACGCGCCGGGGTAAGCAAACCCGTTCTCTACCAACACTTTTCGAGCAAGCTCGAGTTGTATCTGGCGGTCCTGCACCGACACGTCGACAATTTGGTGTCTGGTGTGCGCCAGGCTTTGCGAACCACCACCGACAACCGTCAGCGGCTGCGTTCCGCCGTTGGTGCGTTCTTCGATTTCATCGAGCACGACAGCCTGGGCTACCGGTTGATCTTCGAAAACGACTTCACCACCGAGCCTCAGGTCGCCGCGCAGGTGCGGGTGGCGACCGAGTCGTGCATCGACGCCGTCTTCGACCTGATCAGCGCGGACTCCGGCCTTGACCCGCACCGCGCCCGGATGATTGCGGTGGGACTGGTCGGGCTCAGCGTCGACTGCGCGCGTTACTGGCTCGACGCGGAACGGCCGATCGCCAAGGACGATGCCGTGGACGGCACTGTCCTGTTCGCGTGGGGCGGCCTGTCACACGTGCCGCTCACCCGCTCTTAGCCGAACCGAGTCCGATCCCGAAGCCGACGCGACGCGAGTCGGCGGCGCCGATCTCGACGTAGGCGATCTTGGTCGAGTGCACGAGGAAGCGGCGACCTTTGTCGTCGGTCAGGCCCAGCACGTCCGAGTCGTTGCCCAGTGCAGCGGAGACCAGTGCCTCGACTTCGCTCGGCGTCTGGGAGCTGGTGAACACCAACTCGCGCGGGCTGTCCGTGATACCGATCTTGACCTCCACGCCGGTCCCTTCCCGTTCTTCGGTGAAAAGTAGCTTCGACAAGCAGGCTAGTGGACGGCCGCGGGGCGCGCCGAAACCCGGTCAGCACCAAGGGTTCGCGGGATGACTTCGCGGGGACAGCCACTGTTGGCAAATCGTGACCTGACACGCCTGCTGCCACACCGGCGGCAGCTAGTCACATCACTAACATTTGCATCATCAGCACCACAGATTACCTGGGCAATGAGCTCCAGGACTACCCCGATGACGCCGTCGACGACATCTACGCCGACGGCGATGAGTCGGTGGGCACCGAGGGCTGGCGTCCGATCGCGGCCATCGTCGGGATCGTCTTCATGCTCGCGGTGATCGCCAGTGTGGTGATCGTCAACGGGGGCGACAGCGCTTCGACCTCGGCGACCGTGGTGGTGCCGCCGAGTCAAAGCACCACGCCGCGGCTGGTGCCAGCCCTGCCGCCCGAGACCGTCACCACCATGACGCCGACGTCGCGACCGCCGAGCCCGACGGCCACCAGCACCGCGCCGACGCCGACGCCGCCACCAATCGCCGCTCCCCCGGTGTCGCCGGACGTTGCCGCCCGCACCTTCGTCTACCGGGTGACGGGCACCAAAGGGCTGTTCGACCTGGTCACGATCGTCTACACCGACGCATCCGGCGCGCCGCAGACTGACTTCAACGTGTCACTGCCCTGGTCGAGGACCGTCATTCTCAATCCGGGGGTCGGTACGCGATCCGTTGTGGCGACCAGCCTGACCGGCCGGCTGAACTGCTCGATCGCCGATAACGTGGGTCAGCCGGTGGCTATCTCGACCAGCAGCACGATGATCGCGACCTGCAGCCGCTGAGTGCGCCGCTAGGCCAGACCGAGCTCGCGCATCCGCTCGTTGTGGGTGCGCTGCAGTCGGTCGAAGAAATCCGCCAAGTGCGTCAGGCCGTCGGTTCGCGACACCACCAGGTCGACCAGCTCGTCGTGCTCAGCCAGCACGTATTGGGCTTGGGTGATCGCTTCGCCGAGCAGACGACGTGACCACAACGCCAGCCGACTGCGCTGCTTGGCGCTCTTGGTCACCGCGGCCTGCAACTCGGCGACGACGAACTGCGAGTGCCCGGTCTGCGACATCGTCGAGCGCACCACGTCGGCGACCTCGTCGGGCAACCCGTCGGCGATCTGCAGATAGAAGTCGGCGGCCAGCGCGTCGCCGACGTAGGTCTTGACCAGCGCTTCCAGCCAGGTGCTCGGCGTAGTGAGCCGGTGATAACTGTCCAGCGCGGAAGCGTATTTCGAAATCGCCGGCAGCACATCGACGCCACGGCGCTCCAGGGCCTCGCAGAGCACCTCGTAGTGCGCCATCTCCGCGGCAGCCATGCTCGCCATGGAAATCCGCCCCCGCAGATCTGGCGCCATCTTCGCCTCTTCGGTGAGCCGGTAGAACGCCACTACCTCGCCGTAGGCCAGCAGCGCGAACAACTCATTCACGCCGGGATGGTCCGCGGGAAGCCCTGGCGGAGGCGGATCGGCCAGCTTGTCGCCCGGCGAAAGCGGAGTCATGCCAACCACCTTAAGGCTCTTGCGCGGCGACCCGCTGCGGGCGGCAACGCCGCGAATCGGGGCAACAGCACCTCACCGGGTACAATGATTCCAGGTGATGGTGGTAGATCCGTACCACTTCTACCTATGCAATGTGCGTGCACGCAGTTGGTCCGCCTCAGGAGCGCAGGGCCCGCGAATCGGAAACGTATCCGAAAGTCAACTGGTGCGCGCTTGACCGCAACGATTGACCAATCGAATACGACCCCGAAAGGTTTACGTGCTTTACGCATGACTCCACTGATCACACCTAACCGAGCCGCAGCCGAATCCACCTTCGCCGACCTCGGTGTCCGCGACGAAATCGTTCGGGCGCTCAGCGAAAAAGGCATCGAGCACCCCTTCGCCATCCAGGAACTCACGCTGCCGCTGGCCCTCACCGGCGACGACCTGATCGGGCAAGCCCGCACCGGAATGGGCAAAACCTTTGCCTTCGGCGTGCCGCTGCTGCAACGCATCACCACGTCGAGCGCCGACCGGCCGCTCAACGGAATCCCCCGGGCCCTGATCGTGGTGCCCACCCGCGAACTGTGCCTACAGGTCTACGGCGACCTGTCCACTGCGGCCAAGTACCTGACCGCAGATGATGACCGCAAACTCTCCGTGGTCTCCATCTATGGCGGGCGGCCCTATGAGCCGCAGGTCGAGGCGCTGCGCGCCGGCGCCGACGTGGTGGTTGGCACACCCGGT
Organism: Mycobacterium sp.; assembly: GCA_032159915.1. Classification (GTDB taxonomy): domain Bacteria; phylum Actinomycetota; class Actinomycetes; order Mycobacteriales; family Mycobacteriaceae; genus Mycobacterium. Next base: position 3,125 of record JAVHWH010000173.1, on the reverse strand, counting down.
CGGCTGCTCGACCTGGCCCAGCAGGGCCACCTGCAACTGGGCGGGCTGTCCGTGCTGGTGCTCGACGAGGCCGACGAGATGCTCGACCTGGGCTTCCTGCCCGACATCGAGCGGATTCTGCGCCAGATTCCCGACGAGCGGCAGGCGATGCTGTTTTCCGCGACCATGCCGGATCCGATCATCACGCTGGCCCGCACGTTCATGAACCAGCCCACTCACATCCGGGCCGAAGCACCGCACTCCTCGGCAGTGCACGACTCCACCAAGCAGTACGTCTACCGCGCGCACGCTCTCGACAAGGTCGAGTTGATCAGCCGGGTACTGCAGGCCCGCGGACGCGGCGCCACCATGATCTTCACCCGCACCAAGCGCACCGCCCAGAAGGTCGCCGACGAACTCGCCGAGCGCGGTTTCGCAGTCGGCGCCGTGCACGGAGACCTCGGTCAGATCGCGCGCGAAAAGGCGCTGAAGCAGTTCCGCACCGGTGACATCGACGTGCTGGTCGCCACCGACGTGGCGGCCCGCGGCATCGACATCGACGACATCACACACGTGATCAACTACCAGATCCCGGAAGACGAGCAGGCCTACGTCCACCGCATCGGCCGGACTGGACGGGCCGGTAAGACCGGTATCGCGGTCACCCTCGTCGACTGGGACGACCTGGCCCGCTGGACGATGATCGACAAAGCCCTCGGCTTGAACTGCCCCGAACCCGCCGAGACCTATTCCAACTCGCCGCACATCTACGTCGAACTGGACATCCCGACCGGCACTCAGGGCGCGGTCGGAGCGCCGAAGAAATCGCCGGTGAAGCGCACCGCATCCAGCGTCCGCAACAACGACGAGCCGGCGCCGTCGCGCAACAACAACCGCCAGCGCCGCCGCACCCGCGGGGGCAATGCAGCGACGGGGCACGCCGCAACCAACGGCAGCGCCGACTCGGATGGGTCGTCAACGCCCGCAGGTGATGGCGAGGCCGCGTCCGGCGACGGCACGCGTGCACGGCGTCGCCGCCGCCGCCCCCGCGCGGGCACTAAAGCTCCCGTAGCCCCCGCGAACTGATCCGGCGTCACCTCGCCGATGGTCAAGCCGGAACGCCGCGCGAAGGGTGATCTCCTGGCTGCGGCCGCGATCGCGACTGTGGTGGCCACCGCCGCGGCGTTGATCTGGTGGACCAGCGACGCCCGGGCCACCATCAGCCGACCGGCGGCGGGCCCGGCGCCCAGCCCGAGGCTGGCCCACCAGGTGCCAGCTTCGCTCAAGCAGCTCTGGACCGCGGACAACGCGCCGACCGACCAGCCGGTCGTTGTCGCCGGAACCGTCGTCACCGCCGACGCGCATGCGGTCCAAGGGCGTGATCCGGTCAGCGGCCAGGTGCGCTGGAGCTACTCGCGCAGCAGTGACTTGTGCGGGGTCACCGGCGTCTACCGCTTCGCGGTCGCCGTCTACCGCGATGACCGTGGCTGCGGCCAGGTGAGCACGCTCGAGGGTCCCACCGGAAGCCGTGGACCCGCCCGAAGCAGCTACGCCGACCCACAGGTCACCCTGTCTTCCGATGGCACGACGGTCTTGTCGGCCGGCGACACCCGGCTGGAATTATGGCGCTCCGATATGGTCCGGATGCTTTCCTACGGCGAGATCGACGCCAGGATCAAGCCGTCGTCGAAAGGGCTGCACACCGGCTGCCGACTGACGTCGGCCGCGGCCAGCTCGTCAGCGGTGTCGGTGTTCGAGGCATGCGGCCGGCAGCCCGATCTGCGGCTGACGCTGCTGCGTCCGGCCAAAGAAGAAGACGAGCCGGACCAGCACAACGTTCCCGAACCGGGCATAGGCGCCGACTCGGGCGCCAAAATCCTGACGGTGTCGGAGACCAGGACGGCGGTGTACCTGCCGGCGCCACAACCCAGGGTCGACGTCATCGACGAGACCGGCACCACCGTGGGAAGCACTCTGCTGCCCAAGCCGCCGTCGTTATCCAGTGTGGTGACCCGGCCCGGCAACCTGACCACCTGGTGGACCGGCGACAGGGTGATGGTCTTCGATTCGGCGAACCTGGCCTACCGCTACTCGATCGGGCGCGCGGGCTCTTCTGTCCCGGTGGGTCCGGCGACCTTGATGGCCGGCAAGTTGCTCGTCCCGGTGACCGACGGCATCGCTGTCTGCGATCCGGTCACCGGTGTCGGCGAAGGCTTCCTGCCGGTGCGGCGGCAGCCGACGAACTCGGCGGTTATCCCCGCCGTGGCGGGTTCGCAGCTGCTCGAGCAGCGCGGCAAGACGCTGGTCGCGCTTGGCTGATCAGGCCTCGATCGAGAACGTGGGCAACGCCTTGCCCGTCTTCCAGTGTTTGAGCAGCGCCTGCGCCAGCTCTTGGTAGGCCGATGCGCCCTTGTTCTTGCGAGCGGCCAGTACCGACGAGCCCGAAGCGCTGGCCTCGGCGAACCGAACCGTCCGCGGAATCGGCGGCGCCAGCACCGGTAGGTCGTACCGGTCGGCGACATCGAGCAACACGTCGCGGGTGTGCGTGGTCCGTGGGTCGTACAGCGTCGGCAGCGCACCTAACAGCTTGAGGCCCGGGTTGGTGATCTGCTGAACGTCGTCAACGGTCCGCAGGAATTGCCCGACGCCGCGATGTGCCAACGTTTCACACTGAAGCGGCACAATGACCTCGTCGGCGGCGGTGAGCCCGTTCAGGGTCAGCACGCCCAGCGACGGTGGGCAATCGATCACCACGACGTCGAACGCGCCCTCGAGTTTGTCCAGCGCCCTTTTGAGCGCGTACTCGCGGCCGGCCCGCATCAACAGCATTGCCTCGGCGCCGGCCAGATCGATGTTCGCCGGCAGCAGCGTCATCCCCTCCGCGGTTTCCACCAGGGCGGCACTGGGCTCGACGTCGCCGAGCAACACCTCATGCACCGACACCGGCAGCTTGTCCGGATCCTGGCCGAGCGAGAAGGTCAGACAGCCCTGTGCGTCAAGGTCGACCAGCAGCACGCGTCTGCCTGCGTCCGCCAGCGCCGCACCCAGCGAGGCGACCGTCGTCGTCTTGGCCACCCCACCCTTCTGGTTGGCCACCGCCAGCACTCGGGTCCCCTTCATCAGACGCCGCTCCTCCATGGTTGCTT
>JAVHWH010000172.1:0-12338 GCA_032159915.1 Mycobacterium sp. | reverse complement strand
AGTCCGCGGCCCGGCCGGTCAGCATCTTGTGCACGTAGGCCTGATGGCCGGTGTCGAAGATGATCGGATCGTGCGGCGAGTCGAACACCCGGTGCAACGCCAGAGTCAGCTCGACGACGCCGAGGTTAGGACCGAGGTGACCACCCGTCGCGGCAACCTTGTGGATCAGGAAGTCGCGGATTTCGGCGGCCAAATCGCGTAGTTCCGCCTGCGATAGGTGCTGCAGATCGGCGGGCCCACGGATCTGTTCAAGCATCCGGCCAGTGTACGCAGAGCCACCAACTCGGGGCGCCGACCTGCGCAGATACCGCCGCGCAGACGCACCAGTCTCGCTCAGAAACAACACAGACAAGCCTGCTAACGTAGCCCCCCGGTGTGCCGGGAAGCCTGGTCGGCGTTCTTTCGTGCTGTTCGGGTCTTCCTGCGGTTACGGGCTATTCGGGAGTGCGGCATGACTTGCACGGTCGGCGCGTCCGCGCTCAGCGGACGGACGTCAAGCTTCAACGGCGTGATCGCGACGTCACTCCCATTGGCGTCGGTGCCCATATCTTGACGGACCTCTACCCGCCCATGCCGAGCCATGCACGCGCCCGACGGCAGGACTGCCGATGAGCAGCGCCCTCTTCCACGCCATCTACGCGTCCGTCGTGTTCGTGGTCTGCTACGTATTAATCACCACCGAGCGCTTCAACAAGACCAAAGTGGCGCTGGCCGGCGCGACGTTGATGTTCTTCCTGCCGCTGATCACGTCCGAGGACGTCTTCTACTCCCGCGATACCGGAGTGAACTGGGACGTGCTGTTCCTGCTGCTCGGCATGATGATCATCGTCAGCGTGGTAAGGCAGACCGGCGCCTTCGAATACGTGGCGATTTGGGCTGCCAAGCGTGCCAAAGGGTCTCCGCTACGGATCATGATTCTGCTGATCCTGGTCACGGCGCTCGGAACGGCCGTTCTGGACAACGTCACCACGGTGCTGTTGATCGCACCGGTCACCTTGCTGGTCTGTGACCGCCTCGCAGTCAACCCGGCGCCGTATCTCGTCGTCGAAGCGATCGCCGCCAACATCGCCGGTGCGGCCACCCTGGTCGGTGACCCGACCAGCATCATCATCGGTACCGGCGCTCACCTGACCTTCATCGAGTTCAGCGCCAACATGGCGCCGGCGGTTCTTCTGGTGCTCGTCGCATTGATCGCCATGCTGCCGCGGCTCTACCCGGGCTTCTGGGTCGTCGATCCGGAGCGGGCCGCCGACGTCATGGCGCTGAACGAGCGGGAAGCAATCCGCGATTCGAAGCTGCTGGTCCAATGCGGAATCGTCCTGACGGTGGTGTTCGCCGGATTCGTCGTGCACAACCAGATTCACATGGAGCCGTCGATGGTCGCGATGGCCGGGGCCGGCATCCTGATCGTGATCTCCGGACTGGAACGTGAGTTCTATCTCGCCAGCGTTGAATGGGAAACGTTGCTGTTCTTCGCCGGGCTGTTCGTCATGGTGGGGGCCCTGGTGCGAACGGGCGTCATCAAGGAACTGGCGAAGGTGGCCAGCAACTTCGCCCACGGCGACGCCTGGACCGCGACGCTACTGATCCTCACCGTGTCGTTCACACTGGGCAGCTTCATCAACAACGTTCCCTACGCCGCCGCGATGACGCCGATCGTTGGGCAATTCGCCGACTCCATTCCCGGACACGCCGGTTCGGGAGTGCTGTGGTGGGCCCTGTTGCTGGGCACCGTGATGGGTGGCAACCTGACCCCGGTCGGTGCCAGCGCGAACATCGTCGCGGTCGGGATCGCCCAACGGGCCGGGCATCCCGTCTCGTTCTGGGACTTCACCAAACGCGGAGCGGCGGTGACCGCCGTGTCGTTCGTCCTGTCGCTCGGCTACCTGTGGCTGCGCTACTTCGCCTAGCGGCGGGATTTCGTCGTATGGTGGCCTAGTGCGAGCAGAGGACCTCGACGAGCAGTTCCCCATCGTGGACGTGGATTCCGATGCCCTCGAGGCTGCCCGCATGATCGCTGAGCACGGGCTCCCAGGCGTTATCGTGGTCGACGCTTCCCGCAAGCCGCACGCGGTGCTGCTGGCTTCGGAGGTACTGCACCTGATCCTGCCGCGCTACGTACAGGACAACGTGATGCTTGCCGGAGTCATGGGCGACGCGCTGGCCGACCACGCCCAGAGCTTGGCGGGCAAGACAGTGGGCGAGGTCGTCCCCAAGCCGCCACGCCGAATTCCCTCTGTCGATGCGCGCGACGGCGTCATCAAGGTGGCCGCGGAGATAGCACAGCTACGGTGCCCCTTGATCGCAGTGACCAAGAACGGAACGCTGCACGGTGTGATAACCGCCTCACGGCTGCTGGCCGCCGCGCTCAAATCCTGAATGCCCGTCGGCACCCGCGCTGCAGGTCGTCGAAGCCAGTTCGAACGAAACCTGAGAAACTCCTTACGCCTGTCCCATTAACCTATTCCCCTCAGCAGACGTATTGTGTCGGTGTGCGGGCAGAGGATCTGGACGAGAAGTTTCCAGTTGTAAAAATCGATTCGAATGCGCTGGACGCAGTGCGTCTGCTCGCGGAGCACCGGCTGAACGGGCTGGTCGTCGTCACCGATACGACCGAGACGCCGTTCGCGGTGCTTCCGGCATCTCAAGTCGTGCGTTTCATCGTCCCTGGCTACGTGCAGGATGATCCCGGGCTGGCCAGCGTGGTCACCGAGTCGATGGCTGATCACGCAGCGGAGAAGTTGAGCGGCAAGACCATTCGCGACATGCTGCCCAAGCAACGCCAGCACATTCCGGTGGCCGAAGCCGACGACACCATCATCGAGGTGGCCGAGGTCATGGCACGACTGCGCAGTCCGCTGGTCGCCGTGGTCAAAGACGGCCGACTGCACGGCGTGATCACCGCGTCCCGGTTGCTGGCCGCCGCGCTGAAGGAATGATTCGGCAGCGCGCAGACCACCATCACGCGTCCGGCTAGGCCACCCCGATGATGTACTACGCCATCGCTGTGTTCGTCATCGCCTACGTGCTCATCATCAGCGAGCGCTTCAACAAGACCGCGGTCGCGCTCGTGGGCGCTGGGCTGATGGTCTGCCTGCCGGTCATCGATTCTGCTGACGTCTTTTACTCCCAGGAGAGCGGAATCGACTGGGACGTCATCTTTTTGATGTTCGGCATGATGATCATCGTCAGCATCATGCGCCAGACCGGCGCCTTCGAATACGCCGCGATCTGGGCGGTCAAACGGGCCAACGGCTCCCCTGTGCGCATCATGATTTTATTGATGCTGGTGATGGCGTTGGCCTCGGCGATACTGCCCAACGTCGTCTCCGTGTTGCTGATCGCCCCGGTCACGCTGCTGGTGTGCGAGCAGTTGGAGATCAACCCGGTCCCGATCCTGATCGCCGAGGTGTTCGCCTCCAACATCGGAGGCGCGGCGACGCTCGTCGGCGACCCGCCGAACATCATCATCGGCGCCCGTAAGGGACTGTCGTTTAACGCGTTCTTCGTCAACATGGCACCGATCGTGGTGATCGTGATGCTGGTTCTGGTTGCCGCGGCTCCGTTGTTGTTCCGCGGCCTGGGCACGGCCGACCCGGAACGCGTCGCCGACGTCGTCGCGGTGGATGACGACGACGTCCTTCATGATCGCGGCCTGCTGATCAAATGCGGCATCGTGTTGTTGGCCGTGCTGGTGGGGTTCGTCGTCTCCCCCGACATTCACATGGCCCCGTCGATCGTGGCCATGCTGGGCGCGGGTGCGCTCATCTTGTTATCCCGGATGGATCAGTCGGACTATATGGCCAACGTCGAGTGGGACACGCTGTTGTTCATCGTCGGTCTCTTCATCATGGTCGGCGCCCTACTGAAGACGGGCTTCATCGGCTATGTGGGCCGGCTGGCGGCGGGCCTCATCGGAGGCAACATGCTGCTGGCTACGATGCTGATCCTGGTGTTCTCGACGGTGGTATCCGGTCTGATCGACAACGTCCCCTACGTCGCGACGATGACGCCGATCGTCGACCACCTGTCCGCCACCATGCCCGGCCAGTCGCATCACGACGTGCTGTGGTGGTCGTTGGCGCTCGGCGGTGACCTGGGCGGCAACCTGACCGCCGTCGGCTCCACCGCCAACATCGTGATGATCGGCATTGCGCTGCGCTCCGGCAACGCGATCTCGTTCTGGCAATTCACCCGTAAGGGCATCGCGGCCACGGCGATCTCCACGGTGCTGTGCGCGCTCTACCTATGGTTGCGGTACTTCGTGCTCGCGTAGGTCCTCAACGCGTCAACAAGGCGACACACTCGATGTGGTGGGTCAACGGGAACGAGTCGAAGACCGAGAGCTCGCGCACCGTATAGCCGTGACGCTGATACAGCCCGACGTCGCGGGCGAATGATGCTGCCTCACAACCGATGTGAACAATCCGCGGGACCTCTGCTGCGGCCAGCAGGTCGATCACTTCGCGCCCGGCGCCGCCGCGCGGCGGATCGAGCACCGCCACGTCGGCGCTGCTGCGCTGGGCAGTCAGCGCCCGACGAACCGAATCGCTGACCACCCGCACTTGGCCAAGATCGGCGAACGTCGCACGCGCTGCCCGCGACGCCGTTCGCGCGCTGTCTACGCTGAGCACCTGTCCCGACTCCCCGACCGCATCGGCCAAAACCGCGGCGAAAAGCCCTGCGCCGCCGTACAGGTCCCACGCTGTCATACCCGAATCCGGTCGGGCCCAGTCGCTGACCAATTGGCTGTAGGTCCGCGCCGCGTCGCGGTGGGCCTGCCAGAAACCCGTCACCGGTACCTGCCAGCTGTGCCCCCCGGCCCGCTGCACACCGTGAAGACTGCCCTCGACCACATCGGTCACAGTGCGCCGGCCGTGGCGGACCGTGCGAGCAACGTGCCGTTGGCCGTCATCGTCGATGACGACGTGCACATGCGCACCCGGCGGCCAGGCGGTGTCGGCGAGCCCGTCGGTCATGCCAGCCGGCAGCTGCCCGCAGTTGAGATCCGTGATCAGCTCATCGCTGCGGTACCGGTGAAAGCCCGGGCGGCCGTCGGGCCCGACGTCGAGCCGCAGCCGTGTCCGCCAGCCGGTGGAGCCGGTCGGGGACAGCGGTTCAACGTCGCCGTGCCACTGGTAATCACCTAGGTGGGCAAGCTGATTGGATACTACGTCGGCTTTGAGCGAACGCCCCGCGGCCGGTTCGACGAAAGCGAGATCGCAGCACCCGGCACCGTCGATGCCGGCGATCGGGCACAGCGATTCGGCGCGGTCGGCGGACGCTTCGAGCACCTCGATGGTCTCGGCATGCCAGTACGACCCGCGGTCGGCGGTGACCCGCACCCGTACCCGCTCACCGGGCAGTGCGTAGCGGACGAAGACGACCCGTCCGTCGTGGCGGGCCACGCAGCTGCCGCCGTTCGCCGGCGCACCGACTGTCAGCGTCAGCTCTCCCAGAGCCGGAGGCGGGGCTGCCGTGGTCTCCGTGGTCAATCGAATATCCCCCGACGCGCATCGCCCGGAGCCGCGTGCGGTTGCATCGTCTTGATCCGCTCCGACGAATTCAGTTGCCAAGGAACAGATGTCACCATCACGCCCGGCATGAACAGCAGTCGTCCTTTCAGCCGCAACGCGCTCTGGTTGTGCAGCACGTGTTCCCACCAATGGCCGACCACGTATTCCGGAAGGAATACCGTCACCACGGTGCGCGGCGATTCCTTACTGACGCGCTTCACGTAATCCAGTATGGGGCGGGTGATTTCGCGGTACGGCGAGGCGATGACCTTCAACGGCACGTTGAGTTTGCTTTCTTCCCAACGGCGGACCAGTTTACGGGTGTCGGCGTCGTCGACGCTCACCGTGATGGCCTCCAACACATCCGGTCGCGTCGCTCGCGCGTAGGCCAGCGCACGCAACGTCGGCAGATGCAACTTCGACACCAGCACGATCGCGTGATTTCGGCTGGGCAACACGACCCCGTGGTCCTCGGTCTGCTGCTCGATCTCCCGGCTGACCGTGTCGTAGTGCTTGCGGATCAGCTTCATCAGCCCGTACAGCAGTGTCATGGCGACAACGGCGATCCACGCCCCGGCCAGGAACTTGGTGACCATGACTACGAGCAGCACCGCACCGGTGGCCAGGAAACCGATCGTATTGACCACCCGAGAGCGAACCATGGTCCGACGAGCCGCGGGATCGGTTTCGGTACGCAGCAACCGAGTCCAGTGCCGGACCATGCCGATTTGGCTGAGGGTGAACGAAATGAACACCCCGACGATGTAGAGCTGAATCAGCGCAGTGACTTGCGCCCGGAACGCGATGATCGCCGCGAGCGCTGCCACCGCCAGGAACACGATCCCGTTGGAGAACGCCAGCCGGTCGCCACGAGTGTGCAGCTGGCGCGGCAGGTAGCTGTCCTGAGCCAGCACCGAGCCGAGGACCGGAAACCCGTTGAAGGCGGTGTTGGCAGCAAGCACCAGGATTAGTGCGGTCACCACGGCGATCAACAGGAAACCGATGTGGAAGCTGCCGAAGACGGCCTGCGCGATCTGGGTAACGAGCGTCTTCTGCTGGTAGTCGCGCGGCGCGCCGGTGAGCTGCGTGGCGGGGTTGTCGACGATCTGGACGCGGGTCTCTTTGGCCAACAGGATGATGCCCATGAAGAGGCTGACCGCGATCGTGCCGAGCAGCAGCAGCGTCGTTGCCGCGTTGCGCGACTTCGGTTTTTGAAAGGCCGGCACACCGTTGCTGATCGCCTCCACACCGGTCAGCGCCGCACAGCCCGACGAGAACGACCGCGCCACCAGGAACACGAAGGCAAAGCCGACGATCGAGTCGCGCTCAGCATGCATCACGAAGGCCGCCGACTCAGCCCGGATCGGATCACCCAGCACATAAATTCGAAATAAGCCCCACACCAACATCAATCCGACACCGACGATGAACGCATATGTCGGAATGGCAAATGCGACACCGGATTCGCGGATACCGCGCAGGTTCAACGCCATCACGAGCAGGATCGCGAAGACGCAGAACAGCACCTTGTGGCTGGCCACGAACGGGATTGCGGATCCAATGTTCGACATCGCCGATGCCGTCGAAACAGCAACGGTGAGAACATAGTCCACCATCAGCGCACTGGCCACGGTCAGGCCGGCATTGGCGCCGAGGTTGGTGGTGACCACCTCGTAGTCGCCGCCGCCGGACGGGTAGGCGTGCACGTTCTGCCGGTAGCTGGCCACCACCACCAGCATCACCGCCGCCACCGCGATACCGATCCACGGCGTCAGCGAATAGGCCGCCAGGCCTGCCACCGAGAGCATCAGGAACACCTCTTCGGGGGCGTACGCGACCGAAGATAATGCGTCGGAGGCGAACACCGGCAAGGCGATCCGCTTGGGCAGCAGGGTGTGGCTCAGCCGGTCGCTGCGAAAAGGCCGACCCAAGACGAGTCGACGCGTCGCAGTCGAAAGTTTGGACACGAGAGCCAAGAGTAAGCGCAACCGTGCCTGCCGGTACGGTTCCCTAGACCAGAATGTCTCCAAACCGGCTGGCCACTACGGCTGACCGGGCCGAGAGGACGTTGGAGTGCGAGTCGTTGTGATGGGCTGCGGCCGGGTGGGGGCGTCGGTCGCTGACGGCCTGTCCCGGCTCGGCCACGACGTCGCGGTGATCGACAGCGACAACGCGGCATTCGCCCGGCTGAGTCCCGAGTTCACCGGTCAACGCGTCCTCGGCCTGGGTTTCGACCGAGACGTGCTGCTGAAGGCCGGTATCGAGGGGGCCGACGCATTCGCCGCGGTGTCCTCCGGCGACAACTCGAACATCATTTCGGCCCGGCTGGCCCGCGAGACGTGGGGTGTGCGACGCGTGGTCGCGCGGATCTACGACGCCAAACGCGCCGAAGTCTACGAACGTCTCGGTATTCCAACGATCGCGACCGTGCCGTGGACCACCGATCGTCTGCTGCACGCCCTCACCCAGGAAAGCGAGACGGCCAGGTGGCGGGACCCGACCGGCACCGTCGCGGTCGTCGAGGTGGCGTTGCACGAGCAATGGGTCGGCCGGCTGGCGACCGATCTGGAGTCGGCGACCGGGGCGAGGGTGGCCTTTCTGATCCGGTTCGGCACCGGGGTACTTCCCGAACCCAAAACCGTGATCCAGTCCGGAGACCAGATCTACATTGCCGCGATCTCCGGACACGCAGCCGAAGCATTGGCCATCGCGGCGCTGCCACCGACCGAGGACGCTGAATCATGAGTCGCGCAGACGGACCCGGTGTTCAGGAGCGGCGCCAATGAAAGTCGCTATCGCAGGCGCCGGCGCGGTCGGCCGTTCAGTGGCCCGTGAGCTGATCGAGAACAAGCACGATGTGACGCTGATCGAGCGCAAGATCGAACACATCGACGAGGACGCGATTCCGGCCGCGCACTGGCGGTTGGGTGACGCCTGCGAGGTGAGCGTGCTGGAGGCGATGCAGCTGCACGAGTTCGACGTGGTGGTGGCGGCCACCGGCGACGACAAGGCCAATGTGGTGCTCAGCCTGCTCGCCAAGACCGAGTTCGCCGTGCCGCGGGTGGTGGCCCGGGTCAACGATCCCCGCAACGAGTGGCTGTTCACCGACGCGTGGGGCGTGGACGTGGCGGTGTCCACGCCGCGGATGCTGGCGTCGTTGATCGAGGAGGCCGTCGCGGTCGGGGACCTGGTGCGGCTGATGGAGTTCCGGAAGGGTCACGCCAACCTGGTCGAGATCACCCTGCCGGACAACACCCCCTGGGGCGGCAAGCCGGTGCGCAAGCTGCAGCTACCCCGAGACGTTGCGCTGGTGACGATTCTGCGCGGAGCCCGGGTCATCGTTCCGCAAGACGACGAGCCGCTGGAAGGCGGCGACGAACTGCTGTTCGTCGCGGTCACCGAGGCGGAAGAGGAACTGCGTCAGCATCTGCTGCCGTGACGCCTCCCTCGTGCACGGCGTCCAAGGCACGCTGTGCCGCCCTGACCGCCAGGAAGGTCACCAGCGCCGCTATCGCGGCCAGCGGCCAGCCCATCGCGATCCGCGCAACCACCAACCAGCCTTCGTGATTGGTGTCGTAAAGCACCCGCTGCACCACGAATCGGGCCCCGAACACCACCACCCAGGTGAGCGTGGCGACGTCGAACGCGTAGACCGCGCGGCGCACGTTGCGCCAGCCACGATCGTGGCCGTGCAGCCAGCTCCAGATGTAGCCGACGACGGGTCGCCGGATCACGATGGACACCGCGAACACCGCCGCGTACAGCAGCGACGTCCAGATGCCCAGCAGGAAATACCCTTTGGACTGTCCCATCAGGTAGGCGATCAGCACACACACCGCGACGCCGATCAGCCCGGAGACCGCCGGCTGCACCGACTCGCGGCGGACCAGGCGCCAGAGCAGGATCAGGGTGGCGACGCCCAGGGCGGCGCCAGATGCCGCGGGCAGGCCCAGCAGCCTCGAGGTGCCGACGAAGACGAGCACCGGCAGCGACGAGTAGACGATTCCCGCGACGCCGCCCAATTGCGCCATCATCCGGTCGGCCGGAGTGCGGTGGTCGTCGCCAGTCGCCAGTTCGCCGTCGACGGCGTCAGCCGTGTCGCCGGCGTCAGTCGCACGGTTCACCTGCGGTGCCTCACCGCTGGATCTCGTAATGCGGGTTGTAGATCGCTTTGCTGCCGTTTTCCAGCTTGCCGAGCCGACCCTGCACGCGCAGTGTGCGGCCCGACTCGATGCCGGGGATCCTGCGCTGGCCCAGCCACACCAGCTCGATGGTGTCGGTCCCGTCGAAGAGTTCGGCGCGGACACCGTCGTTACAGCCTTTGCCGTTGCAGTCGACGCTGCGAAGCGTCCCGACGACGGTGACTTCCTGGCCGCGCTGGCAGTCGATAGCCCGCTGCGCGCCGGTCGTCACCGCCTCGTCGGACAATTCCTCGGCGTCACGCTGCTCGGGGTTCTCCGTCAACCGACGAGTGAGCCGGCGCAGATAACCTTCCGCCGCCATGGCTTCTCCTGAGCATTCTCGTGTTGCTTCATACCGAATCGGATGCACCGATCCTTCCATAACAACGGACACCGTAGGCCCAATGGTTCCCCAAAGCCACGCGTCGCCCGGGCAGTATCTAGGGGTGATCATCGACCTTCGCGGCCTGAGCGCCGTGGTGCTGCCGGGGACCGGGTCTGACGACGATTACATCTGCCGGGCATTCGGTGCGCCGCTGCACGACGCCGGTGCTCGACTGATAGCGCCGAGGCCCCAACCGAGCCGTTTGATCCGGGGCTACCTCGAAGAATTGGACGACGCCGCGAGCGGCGGACCGATAGCGGTTGGTGGTGTGTCGATCGGCGCCGCGGTGGCCGTCGCGTGGGCGCTACGGCACCCGGAGCGCACCGTCGCGGTGCTCGCCGCGCTGCCGGCCTGGACCGGTGCACCCGACGGTGCGACCGCCGCCGTCGCAGCACAGCACTCCGCCCGCCAACTGCGCGACTGCGGATTGGAGGCGACGACGGCACAGCTGCGCGCGTCGAGTCCAGCGTGGCTGGCCGACGAGCTGGCCCGGTCGTGGCTGGGCCAGTGGCCGCATCTGCCCGGCGCCATGGAAGAAGCCGCGACCTACGTGGCCCCCACGCACACGGAACTTCAGCGGCTGGCACCGCCGCTCGGTGTCGCCGCGGCCGGCGACGACCCGATTCATCCGATCGACGTCGGACGTCAGTGGGCGGCCGCGGCCCCGCGCGCGGCGCTGCGCACCGTCACCCTTGATCAGATCGGCGCAAACCCCGCGGCGCTGGGTGCCGCCTGTTTGGCGGCCCTGGCCCAGGTCTAGTTACCGGCGACCCGCTGCGCCCGGCTCCGCCGCGCTTGCGATCGCCGGGCGGCGTAGTGACCGGCTAGCCGTCAGCCGCCGGTGCCGCGCAACTGCTGCATCGCCGAGCCGGAGGCGCTGCGGCGCTCGGGTGCGGGCGGCTCTTCTTCGCTGACGACACCGGCCTCCGGCGGGGCGACCTGCTGTCCGCCAGCCGCAGCCTGAGCGGCGGCAGCCTCACGCAGTTGCGTTGCCATCGGTTCGGGCAGCTGCACCGGCAGTGGGGTGCGGACCGGCAGCGGAGTATCGCCACGTCGGACCACCGTGTCCAACAGAGCATTGCGCGCCTCGTCGGTCAGCGCGTCCACAGTTTCGATCGACCCGTTCACCACACAGCGGATCATCCAGCGGTAGCCGTCGACCCCGATGAACCGCACCACGCCCGCTGCGGTGCCGACCACCTCACGACCCCAGCGGCCGTCCTGGATGGTCACCGATGCCCCGTCGTTGCGCAGCGAGTCGGCGAGCTCACCGGCGACCTCGCGCCAGAGCCCACCGGTCTTGGGTGCGGCGTAGGCGGCAATGGTGAAACGACCGTTGGCCGTCACCACCCACACCGCACTGGGAACGCCGACTTCGGTCAGCTCGACTTGCAACTGCGCCGACTCGGGCAACGGCACCAGCACCGAACCGAGGTCGAGACGACCCTCCGTGGCGGTGTCCGAGTCGTCGAAGTCTTCGATGTCGAACGGGCCGTCGAGGTCGTCGCCAGCCAAGGGTTCGACGGCGCTGTGCGATCTCGGGTTATCGTCTACCGACTGCGCCTCGTCCAGCGGCGGCTGCTCTTTGGGTTTACGCCTACCGAATGCCATCAAAGACTCGCATGTCCGCAGAGGAGCCGTGGCCGCCGTCGCCACGGGAGGTTTCGGCCATTCCAGCCTCGTCGAACGATGGGACCTCGACCAGGTCGAGCAATTCGACGCGCTGCACCAGTAGCTGCGCAATGCGGTCGCCGCGGCTGACCACGATCGGCGTCACGGGGTCGAGATTGATCAGTGAAACCTTGATCTCACCACGGTAACCGGCGTCGATGGTGCCGGGGCTGTTGACGATCGAAAGTCCTACCCGCGCAGCCAATCCGGACCGGGGGTGCACCAGACCGACCATTCCGGCCGGGATGGCCACCGCGATTCCCGTCCTGACCAGGGCCCGCTGACCGGGCGCCAGGTTGACGTCCTCGGCACTGTAGAGATCGACGCCGGCATCGCCGTGGTGGGCGCGGGCGGGCAGCGGAAGCCCGGGGTCGAGACGAACAACCGCCAGACTGGTCGACACGGGGGCACAGATTACCCTTGGCCGGGTGTCAGCGACGCCAGTCACGCCGCAAACCGTGCGGTACAGCGAGCGCTTGTGGGTGCCGTGGTGGTGGTGGCCAGTGGGTTTCGGGTTCGCGGCGCTGATCGCAGTCGAAGTCAACATGGGCGTGCCGAGCCTGCCGAACTGGCTTCCTTTCGCCG
>JAVHWH010000344.1:0-21943 GCA_032159915.1 Mycobacterium sp. | reverse complement strand
GGTCAGGTTTCAAGCCCGTCAGGTCGACGAGCCGACCTACTGGTTGGCCGGGACTATACCCAGTCGTTCAGGACGGCTTCGGTATCGGCTCCCGGCTGACCGGGAGGCCGCGGCTGATCCGGCATCGAGCGGGAGAACCGGGGTGCCGGTAAGGGCTGCAGTCCGTTGCCGGCCCGGTAGAAGGTGTTCCGCTCGGTGATGTGCGGCTCGATCTCCACCTCACCGAACGCCAGCACCGGCGTCACGCAGGCATCAGAATCGGCGAAGACCTTGGCCCAGTGGTCGCGGTCACGGCTGGCGAACACCTCGGTGAACCTGGCCCGCAGCTCCGGCCAGCTGCTGCGGTCGTTCTGCGCGGGCAGGTCCGCGGGGTCCAGACCGAGCCCGGCCAGCATCGCCGCGTAGAACTGCGACTCGATGGCGCCGACCGAGACGTAGCGGCCGTCGGCGCACTCGTAGGTGTCGTAGTACGGCGCTCCGGTGTCGAGCATGTTCGCGCCGCGCTCGTCGGTCCACAGACCCATGGCGCGCATCCCCCACATCATCTGCACCAGCACCGAGGACCCGTCGATCATCGCGGCGTCGACGACCTGGCCTTTGCCGGACGTCTGCCGCTCGAACAGCGCCGACAAGATCCCGAGCAACAGAAACATCGACCCACCGCCGAAGTCGCCGACCAGGTTCAGCGGCGGCACCGGTCGATCGCCGGCCCGGCCGATGGCGTGTAAGACGCCGTTGAGCGAGATGTAGTTGATGTCGTGACCGGCCTGCTGGCTGCGCGGCCCGGTCTGACCCCACCCGGTCATCCGGCCGTAGATCAGCCGGTCGTTGATCTTGGCGCAGTCGGCAGGACCCAGGCCCAGCCGTTCGGTGACGCCCGGCCGGTAGCCCTCGATCAGCACGTCCGCCTTCGCGACGAGTTTGAGGACCAGCTCGCGGCCCTCGTCGGACTTCAAATCGGCGATGACGAATCGTCGGTTGCGCAGCATGGGGTCGGTCCCGGTGGCACCCGGCCGGTCGATGCGTACCACGTCGGCACCGAGGTCGCCGAGAATCATTGCGGCGTGCGGGCCCGGCCCGATTCCGGCGAGCTCGATGACTCGCAAACCTGTCAGCGGACCCGCCATCTCAACCGACCTCCTCGTCGACGCCCAGTCATGTGGCGATCGCCAGCGCGGCACAGCCGGACGCAGCGGGTCGCCACCACCTGTCACGCATCTTCGCAGCTGGCCTGACCGACGCTGCACCCCGGTGGCTTACAGTCGAGCTCATGACAGCCATCGATTCCCGGATCGACGCCTTGGCACCCGTCGACGGACTTGCGGTAAGGCTCGCCAACGGCGTCCTGTCGGTGACGATCGACCGTCCGGACAGCTTGAACTCGTTGACACTTCCGGTGTTCGAAGGACTTGCCGACGTAATGGAGCAGGCGGCCAACGATTCCCGGGTCAAGGTCGTCCGCCTCGGCGGCGCCGGTCGCGGCTTCTGTTCTGGAGCGGGAATGAGCGCCGACGACGTCGCCGGTGCCGGTCCCGGAGACGAGCTGATTCTGGCGGCCAACCGGGTGGTGCGGGCGATCACGGCGCTGCCACGCCCGGTGGTCGCAGTGGTGCACGGCCCGGCGGCCGGTGTCGGCGTCTCCATTGCGCTGGCCTGCGACCTGGTATTGGCCTCGGAGACAGCATTTTTCATGCTCGCGTTCACCAAGATCGGCCTGATGCCCGACGGCGGCGCCTCGGCGCTGGTCGCTGCCGCGATCGGCCGGATCGGCGCGATGCGGATGGCCTTGCTGGCCGAGCGACTGCCTGCCGCCGACGCTCTGGCCGCCGGCCTGGTGACCGCCGTCTACCCGGCCGACGACTTCGACGCGCAGGTGGACAGCGTGATCTCGCGCCTGCTGACCGGGCCTGCGGTGGCGTTAGCCAAGACCAAACAGGCGATCAACGCCGCCACGCTCGCCGAGTTGGAGCCGACCCTGCAGCGCGAGCTCCAAGGTCAGTCGACGCTGCTGCAGTCACACGACTTCCGCGAGGGCGCAAGGGCTTTCCAACAGCGCCGGGCCCCCGCCTTCAAAGATATCTGAGCGCCGACAGCTGAGGGTTCAGAGCCCGAACAGCGGCGGCAGGCCCAGCAGCACGACCAGGGTCCACACGAAGTGCGTGAGGATCGGCGCCAGTACTCCCCCGGTGGCCCGACGCTCGAGTGCGCACACCGTACCCAGGATGATTGCGGCGAGGGCGAGCATCGGGTTGCGGCTGCTGCCGAACGTCGCGAGGGCGTAGATGACGGTTGAGATCAGCAACGGGTGATGCCGGCCTAGCGCGGTGTAGAGCGCGCCGCGGTAGAACATCTCCTCGGCCACGGCGGCCAGCAGTGCGATAGCCATGGTGAGCCGCCACGATCCCTGGTCGCTGTATCGCAGCAGCCGGGTGACGAGCTCCGCGACGACCGGGATCTCCCGGACGACCAGGCCGCCGACCAGGAAAACCCCGCCCAGCAGCAACCCGATGACGGTGCCGCTTACCACCGGACGTTGGTTGCGGCCACGCCACCGCGCGCCGCCGAGATGCAGCGGCCCGGACGCGAACGCGCCGATTGCCCAGACACCGGCCAGCGCCAGCGTCCACCAGTAAAACGCCGGTTCGCCGGGATGTTTTCGCAGCGCCAGCGCCAGCGACGAGACGCCGAGCACCAGCACGATCGAGACCACGACCCGCCTGCGACGCACGACGGACGGCGGTTCGTTGTGCGGGACAGCGACATTGACGATGCCGCGGCGGATCTCCTCTAGGGCGCTGGGCTTGGCGGACAGGTCAGTCATCTAAAAGTGCACCTTCGGTGTGAGAGTGATCAGTATGTCAAGCCCCGTGCGGATCGCACCGGCAACCGGACCGGGGACAAGGTCTACCAACCCAAGGCCGGATCGCGCGATCGCTGGAGTCACTATGCACGCCAGCCGCCGCAGCCGCAGCGTATCGCCACCAGCCCACGCCGGATCACTGTCGGCAAGATGGTGCGAATCGGCGAGGGCGTTGACCGGGCGCGGCCGGCGACTCGACAGCGCCCGGCCGATGGCGTCCTCGATCGACAGCAGCCCGCCCGGCGGATCGGGAACCAGGTCGCGCAGGCCGCGGCCGCTGGCCTGCATCGGGTAGTCGAGCGACGCGACCAGGTCGGCGGCCAGTCCGTCGGGCACCGGCAGCGCCAGTGCCGTCACCCACGATGCCAACGTGGTGTCGATTCCCCACACCGGTACACCGGTGTGCCAGGTGCCCGCGACGCGGGCATAGGTCTGCAGCAACTCGCGGTAGGACGTGGTGTCCGGCCCGGCAATGTCGTAGGCACCCGCCGGAACCTGGTCCGAGTCGGCTGCCGCGACGAGGTAGTACACCACGTCGCGGATGGAGATCGGGTCGATCGGATTCTCCATCCACTTCGGGATCGGGATCACCGGGAACCGGTCTGCCACATAACGCAGCATCTCGAACGACGTCGAGCCTGCGCCGAAAATCACTGCGGCGCCGAGCCACACCACTTCCGGTCCACCCTCGATCGTCAGCGCCTCGGCCACCTCTGCCCGACTCGCCAAGTGCTCGGACAGCTGCTCGTCGGACGGGACGAAGCCGCCGAGGTAGACGATGCGGCCCACGCCGGCGTCTTTGGCCGCGGCGGCGACGTTGCCGGCCGCGGCGCGGTCGGCGTCGCGGAAGTCCGGTTGACCGATGGCGTGCACCAGGTAGTAGACGACGTCGACCGGGCCGGCAGCCGCCAGCCCCGCACGAGCCGATTCGGGGTCGGAAACGTCCAGCTGCACCGGCGTGACGTCGTCGATCCATCCGAATCCGCCGAGCCGCTCGAGGTTGCGGGTTGCGGCAAGCACGTCGTGGCCTGCCTCGAGGAGCGCCGTGACCAGTCGGGATCCGACATAGCCGGTTGCACCGGTCACCAGGATTCGCACAGTTTCAACCTACCGATCGGACGATTGTGGACAGTTAGTTCAGTAATTGCCCGGTACCCGGATGGGCAAACCGGAGTGTCCGTCGTCACAGTCGGCTCGCCGGGCGCCGTAGGTCTGCCGTTTCCGGTTCGTCGTGAGTAAGTTTCACATCACTGCAGTGAACCAATCGCGCTGCCCGACCGTGGTGAACAACATGAGCAAACGAACTTTCGTTGCCCCGGAATCCCATTGCACACAAGCCACTATCCGAGCAGCTCCCTCCGTTGCCGCCGTAGCGGTCGAGTTCCCGCCGTATCAAGTCAGTCAGGCCGAAGCAATGTCTGGCCTTAACGGGATCGCCGGCCGGCGATTCGACCGATTCGGCGAAAGCGCGGGCGTCCAGAATCGCCGAATCGCGTTGCCGCTGAAGGAATACGCCTCACTGGGCGGGTTCACCGAAGCCAACAACGTCTACATCGATGTCGCGATGACTCTGGGCGAACGCGCGATTCGTGCGGCGCTGAAGGCCGCCGACCTCGAACCCTCCGACGTCGACGTAGTGTTCTCCACCACGGTGACCGGGCTGGCAGTGCCCACCGTCGAGGCCCGATTGGCGACGCGCCTCGGACTTCGGCCCGACGTCAAACGCGTGCCGCTGTTCGGCCTCGGTTGTGTGGCGGGTGCCGCGGGAGTAGCACGCATGCACGACTACCTGCTGGCTTTCCCCGACCACGTCGGGGTGCTGCTGGCCGTCGAGTTGTGTTCGCTGACTCTGCAGCGCGACGACTACTCGATCGCCAATCTGGTGGCCATGAGCTTGTTCGGTGACGGCTCGGCTGCCGTCGTCGGCAAAGGCGCCAACCGCACACCGGGCGGCCCCCGGGTGCTGGCCACTCGCAGCCGGCTCTACCCCGACACTGAAGATGTGATGGGCTGGGACATCGGCAGCACTGGTTTCAAGATCAAGCTGTCGCCGGAGGTGGCGACCGTCGCCGAGAAATATGTCGGCGACGACGTCCGGAACTTCCTCGACGACCACGGCTTGACCACGTCGGACATCTCGACGTGGGTGTGCCATCCTGGCGGCCCCAAGGTGATCGAAGCCATCGAGAACACCCTGGATCTTCCACCGAGGGCCATGGATCGCACCCGGAAGTCGTTGCGCGACAACGGGAATCTATCATCGGTGTCGGTGCTTGACGTTCTGCGGGCAAACCTGGCCGATCCGCCTGCACCCGGATCGTTCGGGCTGATGATCGCCATGGGGCCGGCGTTCTGCTCCGAACTCGTACTGCTCGGCTGGTAGGGGCGTGTATTACTGGCTGATTTTTGCGGTCGCCGTCGAGCGGGTGGTCGAGCTGATCGTCTCCAAACGCAACGCCCGGTGGGCTCTCGCCAACGGCGGCAAGGAGTTCGGGCACAACCACTATCCCGTGATGGTCGCCATCCACACCGCGCTGCTGCTGGGATGCGTTGGCGAGGTCTGGACTTTGCACCGGCCGTTCTTTGCGTGGCTGGGCTGGCCGATGCTCACGCTGGTGGCATTGGCCCAACTGCTGCGCTGGTGGTGTGTGACGACGCTGGGGCATCGGTGGAATACGCTGGTGATCGTGGTTCCCGGCGCACCCCTGGTCCGGCGAGGTCCCTATCGGTGGCTGCACCACCCCAACTATGTGGCTGTCGTCGCCGAAGGTGTCGCGCTTCCGCTGATCCACACCGCGTGGCTGACCGCGCTGTGCTTCACGGTGGCCAACGCATTGCTGCTCACGGTGCGACTCAGAGTGGAGAACGCAGCGCTGGGCTATTCGCAAGCGCCGCGCCGATGAGCCTCTACGACGCTGACCTGCTGGTCGTCGGCGGCGGTCCGGGCGGGTTGGCCACCGCGTTACATGCTCGCGCACAAGGACTTTCGGTGATCGTCGTGGAACCACGCGACATGCCGATCGACAAAGCCTGCGGCGAGGGCCTGATGCCCGGCGGGCTGGCCGAGCTGACAGCGCTAGGCGTCGACCCGGCCGGGTTGCCAATCAAGGGCATCGCCTATCTGGACGCGCACCGGCGCGTCGAGGCGCAGTTTCGGAATAGGGCAGGGCGGGCCAGCCCGGGCCGTGGCGTGCGACGCACCACCCTGCACGCCGCGTTGGCCGCGCGCGCCAAAGAGCAGGACACCGAATGGATTTCGGCGCGCGTCGACACCGTCGAGCAGGATTCGACGGGCGTCACCGCGGCCGGTGTACGGGCGAAATGGCTGATAGCGGCCGACGGCCTGCACTCGACAGTGCGCTCAGCCGTCGGCATCAGCGCGGTCGCCGGAACGCCGCGACGCTACGGCATCCGGTGGCACTTTTCGGTGTCCCCCTGGACGGAATTCGTCGAGGTGTACTGGTCGCCTTGCGGTGAGGCCTACGTGACGCCGGTCGAGCCGGACCTGGTCGGCGTCGCGATCCTGTCCGGCGGCCGGCCTGAGCTGGCGTGGTTCCCGCGGCTGGCCCAGCGCCTCACCGATGCCGCTCACGGTCGGGCCCGCGGCTGCGGCCCACTGCGGCAGGTGGTTTCGCGCCGGGTCGCCGGGCGTGTGCTGTTAGTCGGCGACGCAGCCGGATACGAGGACGCGCTGACCGGCGAAGGCGTCAGCCTGGCCGTCAAGCAGGCCCGCGCGGCGGTGACCGCGATCGTCGACGGGAACCCGTCGTCGTATGAGAAGCAGTGGCGCCGGATCACCCGCGACTACCGGCTGCTGACCCGCGCGCTGGTGCTGAGCACCGCAACCCGGACCGGGCGGCGCGCCGTCGTCCCGGCGTCCAGCGCGCTCCCCCGTGTCTTTGATCTCGCGGTGAATGCGTTGGCCCGCTAGAGGGGTCAGCGCGACTTCCAGACCGGCTTCCGTTTCTCGGCGAACGCCAACGGTCCCTCCTTGGCATCCTCGGTGCGCAGCAACGTCGAAAACTCGCGCGCCGTGCGGGCCCAGCCCGGCTCTTCGTCGGTGATGACGCGGTCATCGGCACCACACGCGATCCGCTTGCTGGCCTGCACCGACAGTGGCGCATTGACGGTGATCCGCTTGGCCAGTGCCAGTGCGGCTTCCAGCACAGTGCCGTTGGGGACGACCTCGTTGATCAGCCCCCAGCCCATGGCCTCCTCGGCGGTGATCGGCTCACCGGTCAGCAGCATCTGCATGCCGACCTTGCGGGGCAGCTGCTGCGCGATTCGGAAGACGCCGCCCGCGCCGGCGAGCAGGCCGACCTTGACCTCCGGCAGTCCGAACTGCGCCCGTTCCTCGGCCACCACCAAATCACTGGCCAGGGCCAGCTCGGTGCCGCCACCCAGCGCGGTGCCGTTGACCGCGGCGATCGTCGGCTTGTCGATGAAGTGGTGGACGTAGCCAGCGAATCCCCACTCGCCGTGGTCGGGGTGATACAGATTCTCGCGGCGTGAGATGGCCTTGAGATCTGCTCCGGCACAGAAGGATTTGTCACCTGCGCCGGTGATCACCACCGCGCGCACGTCCGCGTCGTCCTGTGCCTGCTCGAGCGCGTCACCCACGCCGATGCTGACCGCCCCGTTGACGCAGTTGCGCGCCGCCGGCCGGTTGATCGTGATGACGAGGACGTCGTCGCGGCGCTCAACGAGTACAGCAGGCGCCTGTACCGCGGCTTCGGTCACAGCAATTCCACGATGGTGGCGTTGGCCTGGCCACCGCCTTCACACATGGTCTGCAGGCCGTAACGAATTCCCTTGTCCCGCATGTGGTACAGCATGGTGGTCATGATCCGGGCGCCGGATCCACCGAGCGGGTGGCCGAGTGCAATCGCGCCGCCGTTGGGGTTCAGCTTCTTCTCGTCGGCACCGATGTCCTTCAGCCAGGCCAGCGGCACCGGCGCGAAGGCCTCGTTGACCTCGAACACGCCGATGTCCTCCAGCTTCAGACCAGAACGCTTGAGCGCCTTCTGGGTAGCCGGGATAGGAGCGGTCAGCATGATCACCGGGTCGGCGCCGGCCAGCGTGGCGGTGTGCACCCGGGCGATCGGGGTGAGGCCCAACTCCTTGGCCTTCTCCGCCGTCATGAACAGCAACGCGGCCGATCCGTCGGAGATCTGGCTGGAGTTGCCGGCGTGGATCACGCCGTCTTCCTTGAACGCCGGCTTGAGCTGCGCCATCTTCTCGATCGGTGTGCCACGACGGATGCCCTCGTCCTTGAGCACCGGGTTACCGTCCTGGTCTTTGATTCCGACGATCTGGTCGTCAAAGGCGCCGGAATCCTGTGCCGCCGCCGCCTTTTCGTGAGAGGCCAGGGAGTATTCGTCGACCGTGGTCCGGTCGAAGCCCCACTGCTCGGCGATCATCTCCGCGCCGATGCCCTGGTTGGGTATCTGGCCGTGGTAGCGGTCCAGGAACGTCTGAGAGTAGGGCCGGCCGCCGTTGGCAAGGGTGGATCCCATCGGGGTCCGCGACATCGACTCGACTCCGCCGGCAACGACGACCTCGTAATGTCCGGCGACCACACCGGCAGCGGCGAAGTGAATCGACTGTTGGCTGGATCCGCACTGCCGGTCAATGGTGACACCGGGCACGGTCTCCGGCCAGCCCGCCGTCAGCAGTGCGGTGCGGGCAATGTCGATGGCCTGCTCGCCGGCCTGCGAGACGCATCCCCAGATCACGTCATCGACGAGCGCCGGATCGATGCCGGCCTTCTCGACCAGACCATTGAGCACCTGGGCGGACAGGTCGGCGGCGTGGACGCCGGACAAGCCGCCGTTCCGTTTGCCGACCGGTGAACGAACTGCCTCGACGATGACGGCTTCAGCCATTGCTCTATCTCCTTATGCCTTGCGGACTTCAATCGATTGTTGACCAACCGCTTAGTTGGGCCGCCGCCGGGGTGCCCTACCGCTGGGTAACCTCGAATGCATGTCCCGCATCGTCATCATCGGCGGCCACGGCAAGGTCGCGCTGCATCTGGCCCGCATCCTCTCCGACCGCGGTGAGCAGGTGACATCGGTCGTCCGCAATCCCGCTCACGCCGACGACATCGCCACCGCCGGCGCCCGCCCCGTCGTCGCCGACATCGAGCAGTTGGACACCACAGCGCTGGCCGATCTGCTGGCCGGGCATGACGCGGTGGTGTTCGCCGCCGGCGCCGGCGGTGGCGACCCGGCCCGCACCTATGCCGTCGACCGCGACGCCGCGATTCGGGTGATCGATGCTGCCGGGCAGGCCGGCGTGCGGCGGTTCGTGATGGTGTCGTACTTCGGCGCCCGACCGGATCACGGTGTGCCGGAGGACAACTCGTTCTACCCCTACGCCCAGGCCAAGTCGGCCGCCGACGCTCATCTTCGCGTCACTGACCTGGACTGGACAGTGCTGGGTCCCAGCCGTCTCACCTTGGAACCGGCTACCGGCCGGATCGAAGTCGGCACCGCCGCGGTGGGAGCCGGAGAAGTCTCCCGCGAGGATGTGGCACTGGTCGCGGCCGCCGCGCTCGACGACGACTCGACGATCCACCGGACCATCGAGTTCAACAACGGCGACCTGCCGATCGCCGAAGCCCTGGCTATCAGCGGCGATCGCACCCGCGGCTGAATCACACAGAGCGGGTCGCGCCGTTGCCGGGGTAGCATCCACCTCGCAGTCCGGGACTGTCCTCGGGGCGCCGCGCCTGGCGGCTCACCGCCTCGTGGAATGGGCGTCCGGCCGTAACGGTTGCAGTCTCTGTCGCTGCGCCGGACCGGTTGTGCGTCCCTTGGCGGTGACCGCCCCGTCGATCGGAGGACGAAACCATCGTGACCGCTACACCGTTTACCGCCACCGTCATCGGTTCGCCGCGCATCGGCCCCAAGCGTGAACTCAAGCGCGCTACCGAAAGCTATTGGAAAGGCAGCACCAGCCGAGCCGAACTGGAGAAAGTTGCCGCCGCACTCCGTCACGACACGTGGTCTCAACTGGCCGACGCCGGTCTCGACTCCGTGCCGGTGAACACCTTCTCCTACTACGACCAAATGCTGGACACCGCTGTCCTGCTGGGCGCGCTGCCGGAACGTGTGCAGACCGTCTCTGACGACCTGGACCGCTACTTCGCCGCCGCCCGCGGTAGCAAGGATGTGGCGCCGCTGGAAATGACGAAGTGGTTCGACACCAACTACCACTACATCGTGCCGGAGATCGGCCCGAACACCACGTTCTCGCTGCACCCGGAAAAGGTGCTGACAGAGCTCAAAGAGGCTCAGGATCGGGATATTCCGGCCCGCCCGGTCGTCATCGGCCCGATCACCTTCTTGCTGCTGAGCAAGACTGTCGACGGCGGGGCCGCACCGATCGAGCGACTCGACGAGCTGCTTCCGCTGTACAGCGAGCTGCTCGGCCAACTCGCCGACCAAGATGTGGCATGGGTGCAGATCGACGAGCCGGTGCTGGTGACCGACATCTCGGCTGATGCCGCGGCGCTGGCCGAGCGGGTGTACGGCACGCTGGGAGCGCTGGACCACCGGCCGGCGATCCACGTCGCCACCTACTTCGGTGACCCCGGCGCCGCGCTCGCCGCTCTGGCACGCACACCGGTCGAAGCGATCGGCGTCGACCTGGTCTACGGCGGCGACAAGGCCATCGCGAACATCGTGGGCTCCCCCGGCTTAGGCGGCAAGACGCTGGTGGCCGGCATTGTCGACGGTCGCAACATCTGGCGCACCGATCTGGAAGCGGCGCTGGGCACCTTGGCCGGCTTAGCGGAAGGTGTTGGCAGCGTTGCTGTTTCGACATCGTGCTCGACGCTGCACGTGCCGTACTCGCTGGAACCCGAGACCGATCTGGACGACGCGCTGCGCAGCTGGCTGGCATTCGGCGCCGAAAAGGTGCACGAGGTTGCCACGTTGGCCATGGCGCTGAAGGACGGCCGCGACGCCGTGGCCGACGAGATTGCCGAATCCAACGCCGCGGTTGCCTCCCGCAAGAAGGACCCACGGCTGAACAACGTGAAGGTGCGTGAGCGGCTCGACTCGATCGCGGAGTCCGGGGGAACCGAGCGCGGTCCGGCGGCGAAACGCCTTGAGGCGCAGACTGATCGGCTGCACCTGCCGCCGCTGCCGACGACCACGATCGGGTCGTTCCCGCAGACTGTCGAGATCCGCAAGGCCCGTGCCGCGCTGGTCGCCGGTGAGATCGACCAGGCGGAGTACACCCGCCGGATGCAGTCTGAGATCGCCGACGTGATCAAGCTGCAGGAGTTGCTGGGCCTGGACGTGCTGGTGCACGGCGAGCCGGAGCGCAACGACATGGTGCAGTACTTCGCCGAGCAACTGGACGGCTTCTTCGCCACCAAGAACGGCTGGGTGCAGTCCTACGGCACTCGTTGTGTGCGCCCGCCGGTTCTCTACGGCGACGTGACCCGCCAGCACCCGATGACGGTGGAGTGGGCCAAGTACGCGCGGTCCCTGACCGACAAGCCGGTCAAGGGAATGCTCACCGGACCGGTGACCATTCTGGCGTGGTCGTTCGTCCGTGACGACCAGCCGCTGGCCGACACCGCCTACCAGGTGGCGCTGGCAATCCGCGACGAGACCGTGGACCTGCAGGCAGCCGGTATCGCGGTGATCCAGGTCGACGAACCCGCCCTGCGAGAATTGTTGCCGCTGCGCAACTCTGAGAAGCAAGCCTACCTCGACTGGGCGGTCGGCTCGTTCCGGCTGGCGACATCGGGGGTGGCTGACTCGACGCAGATCCACACGCATCTGTGCTACTCGGAGTTCGGCGAGGTGATCGGTGCGATCGCCGACCTGGACGCCGACGTCACCTCACTCGAGGCGGCCCGCTCCCGGATGGAGGTGCTGGACGACCTGAACTCGATCGGCTTCTCCAACAGCGTCGGGCCGGGTGTCTATGACATCCACTCGCCACGGGTGCCGAGTACCGACGAGATCGCAACCTCGCTTCGGCGGGCGCTGAAGGCCATTCCGGCAGAGCGCCTTTGGGTCAACCCGGATTGCGGCCTCAAGACCCGCAACACCGACGAGGTGCAGGCGTCGCTGAGCAACCTGGTCGCTGCGACCAAGGAGGTACGGGCGAGCACCTGAGCTTTCACGCTCGAGTTTCGACGTGCACCGGTACGTCGTCGGCCCAGGGTTGGCGGGTCACCATGTCGGCCACCTGGACATAGCCGCGTTCGAATTCGCCGGTCGCCGCGTCCACCAACCGGTACTGCTGGGTCTGCCGGTGGATCGGCTGTGCGTCGAGCATCACGATGCGGACTTCACCCGGCTCGAAGTGGCAGCGCTTCTGCAAGGCGGCGACCAACTGCTCGTTGCTGAAGTGCCCGTCGCCGAAATTCCATCCGATAGCGGTGCTGGTGATGCGTTCGCCATCGGTCAGCACATAGTCGTCTTCGTTATGGCCGGCCATCGCCCGGTGCGCCAGCGTGAACAGCGCCCGGCCGTGAGTGTTGAACGCGCGGAAGGCATATCCCATGTACATCGGAATCTGTGCGGCTTCCTTGCTGCCGTAGAACTTCTCCAGCTGCGCCGCGGGCATGCTCGAAATTGCGACGATATTGCCGGCGATCTTGGCCTCCGCCGAGGGCTTGATGCACCACAGCGTGGTATCCCAGTTGCCGGCGTAGTAGCGCATTCCAGGCAGGAACGAGACCTTGCGCGGCAACAGGTTTCCGGTCGCGACAGTGCCGGCCACGACCGCGAACAGCAGGATCGGCAGCGGGGTGGTCAGGTCGGCGAGGCCGACCGATGCGTGTCCGACGAACAGTGCCAGCACGCTGAACATCATGAAGACGTTCCACTCCAACGGCACCCCCATCGGGATCGACGACAAGATGCCGAAGTGAAAGCACAGCATGATGAACGCGGCGATCGCGCCTGCCCAGCCGCCGTGGCTGAAGAACAACACCAGCGGCACCAAGCCTTCGATGGCCGTGCTGAAATGCGCGAGCCAACGGGAAAGCCGGCCCGGGCGCAAGTCGTCCGGAAAGTGCTCGAAGAAGCTTCGTTTGATGAACCGCGGCCGAAATATCGGGTTGTTGCTCATCATCGTCGAAATCACGAACGGAAAGTGTTTGTTCAGTTTGG
The DNA here is from genome assembly GCA_032159915.1 of Mycobacterium sp. GTDB lineage: Bacteria > Actinomycetota > Actinomycetes > Mycobacteriales > Mycobacteriaceae > Mycobacterium. The sequence goes on along the minus strand of JAVHWH010000344.1, from coordinate 8,941 downwards.
ATGTCGCCGCGCCGAGCCAGATCACCAGGCAGACCAGCTTGGCGCCGAGGATCATGTCCACTCCGTAACCGGCGAACAGGAACGCCACCGTGAACGAGGCGTACACCTCACCGCGGGCCGCCAGGAAGATCACCTTGTCGCGCAGACCCAGTACTGCCAGCACGCCCAGCACCGCCCAGATCTGCCACGCCGGCAGGACGCCGACCGTCGTGCCCAGGGCAGGCATCGGGCCGGTGCCGTCGGAGACGACCGCGATGACGAGCAGTACCAGTAACGCCGCATACAGCAGTGCGTCGAGCGGACTGCGGCTATCTCCCTTCGTCAGCGGAACCCGGGTCGGCCATGGGGGCAGCCGGATGGTGCCGGGCCGCAGCCAATAGAGGATCGAGCCGAGCGGCGGGAAGAACCGGTTGTTCAGCGGGCCGAAGCCGCAGCCCAGTCCGACGACTTCGAACAGCATTGTGAAGAGCACGACCTTCTCGAAGACGATCGGCTCGGCGTACCAGTGCGCGACGTTGGTGAAGCCGCTAATCCCCGTCGTGGTCAGCGCTAACAGCCAGGCCGCCAGAATATAGAGCGCGATCTTGACGACGTAGAACAAGTGCAGCAGCACGGGCGTGCCGAAGCCGACCTCGGCCCAGTGCCGGGCCATCGGGACGATCTTCTCGGCGCGGGTGCCCTTGCTCCACTCGTCGAAATCGATCTGCGGAGTGTCCTGTTTGAGGAATCCCATGGCGGCAAGACTAGAACGTGTTCTAGGCCGGTGGTTCCCGATCGCGGTAAACCCGCACGCCGAAACCCTTGATTACTACATCGCGTAGTAGTAGAACAGGAGCAGGCAACCAGGACGGTGATGCGCAATGACCAGCCAGCTCTGGCAACGATGTGGACCCGCCGAGCGTCATCTGCGCTGGGCAGCAATACTTTTCGCCATCGGTTGGGGTGTTCATCTCAGTGACCATCTGCGGCGCGGCATGGCGGCGTCACCACACGCGGTCATGGTCGGCGGCATGATTCAGGGCCTATTCGTCGTGGTTGCGGTCCTGATGGCAGTCACCGGCCGCAGGTGGGCACCGGAAGCGGCGATTGCCGTCGGCATCGGTAGCGCCATCCTGTTCACCTACGCGCACCTGTTGCCCAGTTACCTTCCCGCTTACCAAGACAGCTTCGTCTCCGGTCCACGCATCAACGTGACGTGGTTCTCCTGGGTCAGCGCCGCGGCCGAGATCGGCACCGGCATCGTGTTCGCTGTCGTCGGCATTCGGGCACGCAGCCGAGCGTCCGGCGTAGGGTCGGTCGTGCAACTGCGCTCACGGCGGGGGGTGTCCCAATGAACGCCGGACAACCGATCGGCACATTGTTTTTCGACGGAGCATGCGGAATGTGCACGCGTTCCAAGGATTTGCTGCTCCGATTCGATCGCACCGGCAACATAGCGACCGCACCGCTGCAGAGCCCGGGCACCGCGCAGCGGTTGGGCATCACGCCGGAAAGCCTGCTGGATTCCGTCCGATGGCTGGGTTCTTCCGGCACGGTCTACTCCGGCGCGGAGGCCGCCAATGCTGCACTCTCGGCAGCGCTCGGAAGTGCTGCGCCCCTGACGATCTACCGAATTCCCGGTATTCGCTTCATCCAGGACGTCGTCTATCGATGGGTGGTCGCGCACCGGTACCGGTTCCCGGGAACGACGCCGTACTGCGAGTCACATCCGGCAGCCTGCTAAGCGCGTCGCGGCGGCCAGAGCACGAACCGGGAAACCCGGTCGATGACATCCTGGTAGCTGGGCCGTCGCGCGAGGCTGCGCGTCTCCATCATCGGAATGCTGCCGCCGAGGAACATGCCCAGCATGCCGAGGGCACCCAGGCACAACCACCATGCATCCGACGGCGAGACTGCCACACCGAATAACGCCAACGAGACCCAGAAGCCGAACTCGCCGAAGTAGTTCGGATGCCGCGACCACGACCACAGTCCGCGGTCCATCACCTCCCCGTCGGCTTTACTTCGGACGAACCGGTGCATCTGCATATCGGCGGTCAGCTCGAGAACGACGGCAGCCAGTCCCACCACCGAGGCAAGATATGTCAGCCACCCGATGTCGGCACCGGGCCAGGTCACCGTGGCGTACACCGGCAGCATGCCGGCAAAGACCAACAGCGTCGGGATGAGGTGAATCGTCACCAGGTCGACCACGAATTCCCACCGCCCGGCCCGCTCGCGGAACATCGGGTAACGCCAATCCTCATGGTGCAGACCGGGAAACGAGTACAGCCAGTTGGCGGTCAGGCGTATCGCCCACAGCGTTACTACCGCCGCGACCAGCCAGCACCGTAGCTGCTGTACTCCGGACTGGCTCCACCAAAAGAACAGCAGCACCGGCGGAATCACGCTCCAGTACGCGTCGTAGAAACTCGAGTTGCCGTAGGTTCGGCTGAACACGAAGATCACCAGCGTGGCCAGCAGGTCCGCGATCAGCGTGTCCAGCAACAGGCGGCCGGTGTGCGCACCCCAGACCAGCCAGGCCGCACCGATCGCGATCGCAATGACGTACGCCAGCGCGACCAGCGCCAGTGACTGCGCCTTGCTTCTCATCAGGTCCGTCCCTCTTCTTTCGGTGGCCGCCGCCAATGTGGGCTCTTGACCGCCTCGAGAGCTTCGGTGACGTAATCGTCGAGCGCCCGCGGTTTCTTCGCCGACTGGCGAACCCAATGCTGAAAAGCGAAATCGGCTGCGGCGAAGGCAAGTTGGACCAGCAGCGCGGGACGGATGTCGGTGGTGGGATTGGCGCCCATGCGGACCGCGACGAGCTTGGTCACCCGTTCTTTGTCGGCGGGAAGGTGCACGGTCAGCTTGCCGAGCAGGTCGGGTGCCACCAGCAACGCCGCCCGCCACTCTTCGGTGTCGGCCACGCCGAAAGACCGGGTCCGGGTGACGATGGCGTTGATCAACGCGACGTCGGGCGACTCGGCGGCCGGCCGCTGTTCGAGGAGGCCGACGATCGCGGTACCGCCATGCCGGACGGGTGCGAGCAGCAACTCTTCCTTCGTGGGCACGTACCGAAAGAAGGTGCGCGGCGAAACTCCTGCCGCGGAGGCGATTTCCTCGGTCGTCACGGCGTCGTACCCACGCTCGATGAACAGCCGAAACGCTGCCCGACGGATGTCGGCCCGGATCTGCGCGCGCTGCCGGTCTCGCAGCGACTCCGTCATCGGAAGCAGCCGATCCCGCCGTCGACGTGGATGGTCTGCCCGGTGATGAAAGTGGCGTCGCTACTGAGCAGGAATGACACCAGCGCACCGGCGTCGGCATGCACGTCACCGATCCGTTTCATCGGAACACGTTTGACCGCCTTGGCGTAATCGTCGGGCGCGAATTCTTTCCAGAACCTGATCCCGTCGGATTCGACGAACGGGCAGACTACGTTGACCCGGATATTGTCCCGGCCCCATTCCAGCGCAGCGACTTTGGACATACCACGGATGGCCTCTTTGGCGGCGGCATAGGCACCCCACTTCGGTTCGCCGCCGGTGCCGGTACCCGAGCCGAGGTTGACGATCGACCCGCCGCCGGCCGCGACCATCAGCGGGTGCACGGCCTGCATCAGCAAGAAAGTGGCACGCGGCCCGACCTCGTGACCGAGGGCGAAGTCTTCGCCGGTGATGTCGACGAATGCCTTGGGCTCGTTGGTGGCAATGGCGTTGTTGACCAGGCCGTGCACCGTACCGAAAGCTTCGACGGCCGCGGATACGATCCGCTCTGCGCTGTCCGGGTCGCGTAAGTCGGCGACCAGTTGTTCGACCCGCCCGGCTGCCCGGAGCTCGTCGGTGGTCGCGGCCAACTTGTCGTCGAGGACGTCGACCAGCAGCACCGATGCTCCCCGCTCGAGAAGTGCTGTCCCGATACCCTTTCCGACACCCTGAGCACCCCCGGTGATGATCGCGACATGGCCGCGCATCGAGTCAGCATGGGTATAGCTCATGTCACCGACGCAAGACGGGCGGCCGGTCGCCCGGCGAACAGCGGCAGATCAAGGTAGGTCTTGATTCCGGCTTCGGCGGCGCAGACATCGGGAATGGCGTTGACGCAGTGGTTGGCGGTGACCACGACGCCCGGATTCTTCACCAGCCCTTCGGCGATCGTCTCCGGCTGCAGTCCTTTGAAGGTGAGGCTGACGGTGGGATCGCCGGTGATCTCGACCTCGAAGCGTTCACCGCGTTCACCGAAGTTCCAGGCGGGTTCTAGGTTTTCCTCGCCCATCAGCCAGTTGACCGCCGCGGTGATCACTGGTTCGCCGTCGACCAGCGCCTGCCACCGGAACCGTCGCGCGGCTACCCGGCCGGTGGTGATCGGGAACGGGGCGTAGTCGATGTCAGCGGTCGCCACGGCGACGTCCTGGATCGTCCTGATGTTGGCGTCGATGCGAAATCCCATGTGGTCGGCAATCATTCGTACCGACTGCTTGAATCCCGCTTCGAGTAGACCGGCCATCGGGCCTTGCATGGCCTCTTCTGGTGTCCCACCGAAACCCATGATGTGCCGCACCACGTCGGGCGCGTTGTAGGTGCGGATGTCGGAGAATTCTTCGGCGCGGATGTGGGTCACAGCGGACGACAGCGACGACACCATCAGCGGAAACCGTTCGGTGATGCCGCCGGGATGGATGCCGGACCCGTGCAGGGTCACGCCGGCTTCGACGGCGGCGTCCGCGACAGCCTGGTGACGCGCGTTGCCCGGGTCGGGATACACCCAGCCCACCGGCGTCACGATGTTCTTGCCGGACCGCAGGATTGCGATGACCTCGTCGTCGTCGGGGATGAGCGGGCTGTACACCACGCAATCGGCATCGATCGCCAGCGCTTGGTCCCTGCTGGACGTGGCGGTGACGCCGAGCGCTCCGATGCCCAGGATGTCGCCGACGTCGCGGCCGTCCTTGTCCGCACTGTGCACCCAGCATCCGGCCAGTTCGAGTTGCGGGTGGTTCAGCACGCATTCGATGGCGCTTTTACCGACGCCTCCGGTGGCCCATTGGATGACGCGCAACTTCGACGGATTGGTCACCACTGGCACAGTATGACCAGCTGGCAGTCACTGTCAACGGCTGGCCGGAGCCCGTTGAAGCAGACGGCTCACCGGAAGATTCCGGACGGAATCGTCGGCGCCCTGTCCAGCACTTCAGGCAACACCCGCACGTTCAGCGCGACGAGTTCCCCGCTCTTCAGCGCGACGACATCGTGAACCGCTTGCAGGAACCGTCGTTGTTCAGCGGGATCGACCGCCGTCGCGGCCAGCTGAGTGAACTTGGCGATGTACTGCTCACGTCCGAACGGCCGGGCGCCCAGCGGATGTGCGTCAGGGACGGCCAGCTCGTCTTCGACGACGTGACCGTTCTTCAGGGTCACCTCGGCACGTGCCCCAAATGCCTTCTCGGCCGGGTCGTTCGAGTGGTAACGGCGGGTCCACTCCGGGTCTTCGACAGTCGAGATCTTGTGCCACAACTCGACGGTGTCCGGCCGGTGTGCCCGCTGCGGGGCATACGAGAGTTCGTGATCCCAGCTGCCGTCCTGCAGTGCGACCGCGAAGATGTAGGGCAGCGAGTGATCCAGCGTCTCACGCGAAGCATCGGGGTCGAACTTCTGCGGGTCGCCGGAACCGGTGCCGATCACGTAGTGCGTGTGGTGGCTGGTGTGCAGCACGATGGTCGCGATCTGATCCAGGTCACCGATACGCTCCCGTAGCCGGCGGGCCAAGTCGATCGGAGCCTGGCTCTGGTATTCGGCGGAATGCTCTTTGGTGTAGCTGTCCAGGATGGCCCGCTTGGGCTCACCGGGGGCCGGCAGCGGTACCTCGTAGATGTGCTCGGGCCCCGACAGCAACCAGGCGATCACCCCGTCCTCGCCCTCCCAGATCGGCGCGGGCGAGCCCTCGCCACGCATCGCACGGTCGACGGCCTCGATGGCAACCTTGCCGGCCAGCGCGGGCGCGAACGCCTTCCAGCTGGAGATAGCGCCCTTACGGGATTGCCGGGTCGCGGTCGTCAGGTGCAGCGCCTGTCCGATCGCCTGGTAGATCGTGTCGACGTCGAGCCGCAGCATGGCGCCCAGCCCCGCGGCGACCGACGGACCGAGGTGCGCGACGTGGTCGATCTTGTGCTCGTGGAGACAGATTCCCTTGGACAGGCCGATCTGCACGTCATACGCGGTCGCCACGCCGCGGACCAGATCGCTGCCTCGCACGCCGAGTTGCTGGGCAACCGCCACCAGCGGCGCAATGTTGTCACCCGGGTGGGAGTACTCAGCGGCCAGAAAAGTGTCGTGGTAATCGAGTTCGCGGACCGCGACGGCATTGGCCCAGGCTGCCCACTCGGCGGAATAGCTGCCGTCGACCCCGAACACGGTCGCACCCGGCGCAACCGGATGAGACAGAGCCTGCTGGCGCGCGGTGGTAACCGGACGCCGGACGACAGCGGCGGCGCTGACCGCGGCGTTGTCGATGATGCGGTTGATCACCATCGCCTCGGTTTCCGGCGGCACCGCAACCGGGTCGGCCGCCACCTCGGCGATTTTGTAGGCCAGGTGCTCGGTGACCGGAAAGTCATCGGCGCTGCGACGCGTCCGGACCGAATGGATCAACATTCAGCAGCGGCGTGCCGTGCCTGCTACTGAGCCTGAGTCACCGGGGGACGGTAGAACAGCGCCAGTTGGCCGAGGCCGCCACCGATCCCAAGCAGCAACGAACCGAACAATCCGTGCCAGCCATCGTGGAAGTTGTGACCGAAGATCTGCCAGTCCAGGCTGTACCGCCCGGCCCCGAGCGTCGCGACGACCACCGCCGCGACGGCCAGGACCAGGTTGTATTCCCAGCCCTCCTTGATGATGAAGAAGCCGTTGCGTCGGTGCACCGTCCATACCGCTACCAGCATCAATGCCACAAAGCCGGCGGCGGGGATCGGCGTGAGCAGGCCTGCGGCCAAGCCCAGTCCGGCGCTGATCTCGGTAGTCGCGGCGACCACGGCCTGGAAGGTGCCGTATTTCATCCCGATGCTCTCGAACCAGCGCGCGGTTCCGGGAATCCGTCCGCCACCGAAGAACTTGTTGAAACCGTGGGCGGCCAGCGTCAACCCCAGCACCAACCGCAGAATCAGTACCCCGACGTCATAGGCGTCATTCATAGACGCCAACCTAGATCATTGGGTATCCACCGGATAAGCAGAGGTATCCTGCCAGCCGAGCCGACGCAAAAGGAGCGACCCATCAATCCCGCCGACCCGAAGTATGCATTGCTGGGTTCCGGCTCGCTGTGCGGTCGATCTTGAACCTCCGCATGTCCACCCGGCCGGTGATAATTCTGGACGGCGCCGCCTTGGCTTCGCCGGAAGTTCTGGGCCACAAGGGCCACGGCATCGACATGATGCGCCGCAACGGCCTGCCAGTCCCGCCGGCGTTCTGCATCACCGCCGAGGTGGGTGCCCGCTATCGTGCCGAGCCCCGGGCAACCATCGACGCGATCTGGGATGACGTACGCGACGGCATGCGCGCCCTGGAAGCCGCGACTTCACGCAAATTCGGTAGCGGGCCGCGTCCGCTGTTGGTCAGCGTTCGCTCCGGCGCGGCGGTGTCGATGCCGGGAATGATGGACACGCTGCTTGATCTCGGGTTCAGCGATGCGGTCGAGGAAGCACTGACCGCGGAGGCTTCAGCAGAATTTGCGCTCGACTCGCGGCGACGATTCAGTGAGTCCTATTCGCGGATCGTGACCGGCCCGGCACCCGATGATCCGTACCTGCAGTTGCGCGCGGCGGTCGAGGCGGTGTTCGCCTCGTGGGACTCGCCACGGGCCATCGCCTACCGCTCCCATCACGGGCTCGACGATCGCGGCGGCACCGCGGTGGTGGTGCAGGTGATGGTCTTCGGCAATGTGAACTCCAATTCCGGTGCGGGAGTGATTTTTTCGCGCAATCCGATGACCGGCGCCAACGCCGAGTACGGTGAATGGCTGCCCGGCGGTCAAGGTGACGACGTGGTGTCGGGCACAGTCGACGTCGAACCGATCGCCGCTCTGCGCGAGAAGATGCCAGCCTCCTACGACGAGTTAATCAGCGCGGCAAGGTCATTGGAGCGGCTGACAGCGGATGTGCAGGAGATCGAGTTCACCATCGAGGACGGCGCGTTGTGGCTGCTGCAAACCAGGGCCGCGAAGCGCTCGGCACAAGCCGCGGTGCGACTGGCGCTGCAGCTGCTGAGCGACGGGCTGATCGACGAGGCCGAAACGCTACGACGGGTGACGCCCGCACATGTCAAAGTACTGCTACAGCCATCGCTGCAACCGGAAAACCGCTTGACTGCAAAGCTTTTGGCCACCGGGCTGCCAGCCGGCCCGGGGATCGCATCAGGACGGGCTTATACCGAGGTGGACGCGGCCATCGACGCCGCCGACCGCGGGGAGGACGTCATCCTGGTACGCAACCACACCAGCCCCGACGACATCCACGGCATGCTGGTTGCGCGCGGCATCGTCACCGAGACCGGGGGCGCCACCAGCCACGCGGCGGTGGTCAGCCGCGAGTTGGGCCGGGTGGCCGTAGTCGGCTGCGGTGGCGGGGTTGCCGAGTCACTGGCCGGCAAGCTGGTCACTGTCGACGGCAACACGGGCGAAGTTCGCGAAGGCACCCTGCCACTGTCCGCCTGGTCCGAGACCGATACACCCGAGCTGCGCGAATTGGCCGACATCGCACTGCGAATCAGCCCGCTGCGGGCGCATTCCGGTGGTGACTATCCGCGACTGGACCGCCATTCCGAAGCTGATGTCCGCACCGCACTGGCCAGCGGGCACAGCGACGTGGTGTCGACCAGCCCGCTGTTGGCGATGCTGGCCGCGATCCGCGTCTCAAGATGACCCAACTGGCTGTGCTGCAGGCGATCCGGCTGAAGGGGCGCGCCAGCCG